>CBFDBC010000080.1:0-14106 GCA_965602945.1 uncultured bacterium
AAGACCCTGGTCACACAGGATGACATCTGTTTCCTGCGGGATGACGGGTCCGCCCTCGGATCGGAGAACAACTTTTTCGTAAAGACCGACGTGGAAGAAAAATACCAGGAAGCCATGTACAACTCCCTGGTGGACAAGACCGCTCTGCTCGAGAACGTCATGATCAAGAGCGATGGAGACGTGGACTTCCTGGACGAAAGCCTTACCGCCAACGGCCGGGCCGTGGTCCAGCGCAAGAAGATGCGGGTCAGGCTGAGCGGACGCATGGTAGACATCTTTTCCAGGTCCGTCAACCTGCCCCCCCTGGAAGAACTGGACGGGATGATATTCGCCTTCATCACGCGCCGGAACACCATCATGAATTTCGCCCAGGAGCTGTCCCCGGAACAGGCCGTGCTGGCCTATCTCTGGGGCGAGAGCACCCACAGCTATGCCAGCCAGCCGCTCAAGGCCGGAGAGTCGGTCCGCATCGTGGGCACGGATCCCTTCATCATCGGTTCCCGGGCCGCCAAGGTCAACCGGCTCTATGAGATCATCATGACCCTGGCCGCCAATTTCCCGGGCAAACTTAAATTCATGCAGTACAACACGGGCGGCATGGGAGAGATCATCGAGACTCTGGAGGAAAACGGGCGGAAGATAAAGCGCCAGGTGCGCAAAGTCAAACGTGTGCCCATCGATCTGATGGCCCGGATCCAGCGGGGAGATCTGAGAGAAACCAACACCTACGAGAAGGGCCGCCTGGGTACCCGGGAGATCACGAAAGTGGAAGGCCAGGGACTGGATGACTGGGATGTGAGGAAGTACTACGGCGAAGAGCAGGTCGAGTCCTATGTCAGGGATCTGGTCGACGGACGGCGGGCCTACACGGAAGAGATCGCGCGCGAGGGTTTGAGGGACGAGATCCTGTACGCGACGGAACGCTCCTACCGGATCGACAAGAGTGCCGGGAGGTCCAGCGTGGCAGTCCCGGAAGGGCTGGAACCGGGCGAAGCACCACCGGAGCCCGCATTTCCCTCGGACTTCAAGTCCCGCCCCCGGCGGGACGGTTTCCGCAGATCGCGCTAGGCTCCCGGTTCTTCCCCGAAGAGCCTGTTTTCCAGGTCCTCCGCCATCAGATGCAGGAGCAGTAGATGGACCTCCTGGATGCGGGGCGTGGCATCGGACGGGACGTCCAGGAGATGATCCGCCAGGTCAACCAACAGGCCGCCGGTCCGGCCGGTCAGCGCAACGGTCACAAGCCCCATTTCTCTCGACTTCTTCAAGGCTTTGATCACGTTCGGTGAATTCCCGCTGGTAGACAGCCCCAAGGCCACATCCCCCGGCGACCCCAGGGCCTCGACCTGTCGGCTGAACACCTGTTCGTAATCCGCATCGTTGGCGATGGAGGTGAGTGCCGAGGTGTCTGTGGTAAGCGCCAGCGCGGCCAGCGGGGGTCTTTCTTGAAGGAAACGGTTGACGAGCTCGGACGCGAAGTGCTGGGCCTGTGAAGCACTCCCCCCATTCCCGAACACCAGGATCTTGTGCCCTGAGCGCAGGCATTCGACCAGGCAGTCCAGAGTTTCGCGAAAACGTGGCCCCCGCTCTTCGAAGAAGGCGAGGCCGGCACGCCGAACCTCCTCTATGCTGTTCAGAGGGTCCATGTTATCCTCCTCAGCCCCCGCTCCGGGCCCCCGTGGGCTGGTTGGGGTTGACCGTATCCCTCACGCCGGCCGCCACCGCATCCCGAACCGTCTCGATCAAGTCGGGCATGGTATCCACATCATAGCCCTCGACAGGAACCGGGGGATGGAACTTAACCTTGATGGTGCCCCGTTTGGTGAAAAACGCCTTCTTGGGCATGAGCTCATAGCTGCCGATGATGGAAACCGGGACGATAGGGGTCCCGGTCTCCAGGGCCAGATAGAAGCCGCCCCTCCGGAACCTCTGCATCTGCCCGTCCAGGCTCCGCGTCCCTTCGGGAAAGATCATAAAGGGATGCCCCTTCTCACGGATCAGGCGCGCGGCGCGCTGGATGGCTTTCTTCCCCCCTTCCCGGCCTTTTCGATCGACCGGGATGAACTCCGCCACCCGCATCGCCTGAGCCAGGAAAGGCACACGGAACAGTTCCTGCTTGGCGATGACCCGCACGAAACAGGGGAGGACGATGAACATCATGGGGCCGTCTATAAAACTGAGGTGGTTGGGCATGTACACATAGGTTTTGTCGAAATCCACATGCTCGCAGCCGCTCACCTCGATCTTTACGCCCAGGACAGCCCGGCCCAGGCGGACTCCCGACCTCCCCACAAACACGATGGGAGGCAGCCAGTGGAAGATGCCGCAGATCAGCAGCACGGGTATCGACAGCACAATGATGATGACGTAAAGAAAAAGCAGTACAAAAGTCCGCATGAGTCAGATGATTATATCACAATTGTTTTATGACCGGGAGCCTTGGAGGCGCCGATCATACGAAGGCAGGATGGAGGTGTTTCAAAAATCGCAGCGCATTTGAGATCAGTCAGGCAAGCTGATAAGGAAGCCAGCCGGAATATCAGGTGGTCCCGGTCATGTTGTTGATCTGCCCCTCAGGCCCCACGATCCAGGAGCCTCCCCAACAGGCGAGGTCATGGTCGAAACTGGGGATGTCTGTAATTATATAGAATCCGGCCGAAGGGCTGGCCGGATCGAAGAGATATACGTTACTGAGCAGATTGTCACGGCCGTAGGAGCCTACCACAAACTCGTCCAGCCCCCATCCTGCACTTGAATTCAGGAACCCGGCGCCCCATTGGCCGGCGGCATTGCTGCGTGTGTAAATCAAGTATCCGGAGTTCCACATGTCCATGATCGGCATGACCTTTATGTAGAAAGGTGACAATCCCCTGTAAATGGTGGACGTGTTCGTGTAGGTTCCGTTATGATCCGGCAGCACGGCATGATCGGTGATGTGGTCGACCAGGCCCGTGCAGATGGTGATGATCTCTTTCATGCTTCCCTTCTGCTTGCTCTTTTGTATTGCGGTCATCGCATTCGGGATCAGCAGCGCTGCCAGTATTCCGATGATCGTAACCACGATCAGCAGTTCTATGAGAGTAAATCCTTTTTCCTCGGTCATGCCTCGGCCCTCCGATCTTTTTATGTCCATGTACATCAGTATCCCTGCCATCCAAACTGCAACTTTTATACCATTCGAAAACCCTTTTTTTTGTTGAAATGATTGAGGTTACTACCATCGCTGCTCGTGCTCAGCCATCTTTTAGACGCTTTGCGGCAAGCCAGTAACAAATTTTGTCAAAATCTGGGTTATTGATAAAAAATGCCGATACAGAATTTAGTGAACTTGAGTGGTTGCATAAGAGCAGTCAGGGAATCGGGAAGGCAAAAAAAAAGAGGCGGCACCGAGGTGCCGCCTCTTTTCGGTTCGGTGTGAGAAAATACCTAGTTCGATTCGATCAGGTAATGGCTCCCACTCTGGTCTCAGGACCGACGATCCAGGAACCATTCCAGCACGCCAGGTCATGGTTGAAGCTGGGAAGGTCCACGATGATGTAGAAACCGGCGTCGGGTGCTGTAGGATCGTACACGTACGTGTTGCTCACGAGAGCGTCACGACCGTAAGAACCCACGACGAATTCCTCGGCGCCGAAGGTGGCACCACTCGTATAGCTGGCTCCCCACTGTGCGGACGCGTTCGTCCGGGTATAGATCAGATAGGGTGTGCCCCACTGATCGTTGACCGGCAGCACGCGAATGTAGAACGGGGAAAGTGCTGAGTAAATGGTGGACGAGTTGGTGTAGGTACCATTCCAGTCAGGAACAATCCCATGGTCGGTGATGTGGTCCGTGAGACCGGTCGAAATGGTCATGATGTCCTTCATGGACCCTTTCTGCTTGGCCTTCTGGATGGCGGTAATGGCGTTGGGGATCAGCAGCGCGGCCAGAATCCCGATGATCGCCACCACGATCAGCAGCTCGATGAGGGTGAATCCTTTTTGTTTTTTCATGCTTAAAGCCTCCTTTTAATTTCCCGGTGTTGTCTCACCGTTGTTTTGATTACACAGCTTATTGTGCAACTTTTGTGCCAAGACAATAAATGTCTATGTTGCTGTATTTAATTAAGTTAAGCCACTTTAGCACAGTCGTTACCCTGATTATTGACACTATTTGCCTAATCGATTGCCAATTTTTGTCACAGAAGAAACAATCCGTCTGTCTGAGGCCGTCGACCATTGGATTTTTCCCTTATGACTCTCTCTGGCTTTCGAGCTGGCGGTCCGCCGGATCCGGCTGGTTCTGACCGTTTTTCTTGAAATCCTTCAACTCGAACTTATCGATCAGGTACCTGAGGGAACGATAGTTGACTCCCAGAAGCGCGGCCGTCTCCTTGAGTCGACTGTCCGAAATGATCAAGGCCTGCTTCACATAGGATTTCGTGATCTCATCCAGCGTGAGGTTGAGATCGAAACCGGGCTCGATCTGCAGCCCGGAATCCGAAATCGCCTGCGGAGTGAGCAGCTCAGCAGGCAGGCTTTTGTTGGTGACCGTCTCGCGATCCTCTATGGCCACGATCCGTTCCACCATGTTTTCCAGCTCCCGGACGTTCCCGGGCCAGGGATAGGCCTCGAAGACATTGATCACTTCCGGCGCGAAACGCTTCTGCTTCTGTCCCTGCTTTTCACAGAATCCGGTCAGAAAATGGTTGGCGAGCAGGGGGATGTCGTCTTTGCGCTGCCTCAGGGGGGGCATGTTGAAGGAGATCACGTTGAGCCGGTAGAACAGGTCCTCGCGAAACATCCTCTCTTCGATCCGTTTTTTCAGGTCCTGGTTGGTGGCGGCAATGATCCGGACATCGATAGCGATCTCTTCCGTGCCGCCGACCCGGCGGATTTTCCGTTCCTGGAGTGAGCGCAGCAGCTTCACCTGTGTCAGGGGAGACATCTCGCCCACCTCGTCGAGGAACAGGGTCCCTTTCTCCGCCACTTCGAACAGGCCCTTCTTGCTCGCGATCGCCCCTGTGAACGATCCCCTCATGTGACCGAACAATTCGCTTTCCAGGAGGTTCTCCGGAAGAGCGGCGCAGTTGATCGAGACAAAGGGTTTCTCCTCGCGCCGGCTGTGGACATGGATAGCCCGGGCGGCCACCTCCTTGCCGGTACCGCTCTCGCCCGTGATCATAACCGTGGTATCGGAAGCCGAGACCTTCTCGATCAGGTTGTAGACTTCACGGATGGATTTGCTCTTGCCCACCATGTTGGCATACGTGTATTTTTCCTTGAATTCTTTCTTCAACAGGGTGTTTTCCTGCTTGAGTCTTCTTTTCTCCAGTCCCTGCGCCACGACGATCTTGAGTTCGTCTATGTCGAATGGCTTAACCACATAGTCGACAGCCCCCTGTTTGAACGCCTGAACAGCCTGTTTTATGGTCCCATAGGCCGTTATCATGATCACGGGGGTTTCCGGACGGGTTTCCTTGACGTGTTTGAGGATCTCCATGCCGCTCATCTGGGGCATCTTGATATCTGTCAGCACCAGGTCGACATCCTCCTTGTTGATCACGTCAAGGGCATTGGGTGCCGAGATGGATGTGAAAACCGTATATCCTTCTTTCTTGAAAACGACACTCAGAAGGTCCACGATGCTCTTCTCATCATCTACGATCAGAATCTTTTCCATCACTGCTGTTCCTCATTTATCATCTCTGCTGTGTAATCCGCATTGGGTGGGAGAATAATGGAGATACTGGTCCCCTCTCCGGGAGTCGAATCCACCTCGATCTGTCCGCTGTAGTCATCGACAATGCGGCGCACCACCGCCATGCCGATCCCGCGGCCCGCGGAGAAGCCGGAGTAAAACGGCTCGAACAGACGGTCCTTGTCCTCCTCCTTCATCCCCAAGCCCGTATCGGAGAAGTTCAGGATCGCCCCTCCCTGTTCGTTCGTGCTGAAATCGACGGTGAGCTCCCCACCATCCGGCATGGCCTTCAATCCGTTCTTCAGGAGATTCCAGAAGATCTGCTTGAACTGGTTCCGGTTCCCATAATAGTCGATCCTGGCAGAGGCGTAGTTGCCCATCAGCCGCGTCTGCCCGTTGAGGACACCGCTGCTCTGAAGCAGGACCAGGGTTTCATGCATGAGTACGGACAGGTTCAACCAGGAGAATGTCTGCTTCCCGGGGGATGCCAGGCTCAGAAACTGTTCGATGGACTGCGAGATCCTTTCCGATTCGTCTACCACGATGTCCATCAGGCCTTTCTGCTCTCCGGTGAGCACGAGCTCGCCGCGCAGCACCTGAACCGAGCCGGAGATGGCGGCCAGAGGGTTGCGGATCTCATGGGCCAGCTGGGCCGAAAACTCTCCGGCCACGGCCAGGCGCTCCTTGAGTTCCAGTTCCCTGTTGGCCGACCTGAGCTGTTCTCTGGCTTTCTGCAGGTTTCCTGTAAGGTGATTGATGAGATAGGCAACCAGGAAGAAGACTCCCCAGGCGATCAGGATGTGGTTGATCACGAAGGCAAAGGAGAGCCCGGCCGGTTGGTTGGAGTCGAAGTAGGGAATGATTCCCAGATACATCCCATCCACCAGGATACCGAAGCAGATGCTGGAGGCCGCGGCCGTGATGTAGGCCGCCCGTCGCGAGATCACGATGCCGGCGGCGATGATCTCGAAGATGTAGAGAAAATAGAACGAGCCGCGCAGCCCTCCCGCCAGGTAGACCAGGATCGTGATCAGGAGGAGGTCGAAAAAGATCTGCAGGTAGGCCTGAAGGTCATAACGCCTTCCCCAAAAATAGAGGAGCAGGTAGATAACGGAAAGGAAATACGCGGCGAAAATCAGATAATACAGCGGGTTGATGAGGCTTGTCTCGGCGCTGAACTGGATGGTGACCGCGCTGAGGAGCAAAGAGGTGAAGAGGATGAGCCGGAGTATAATGAACCACAGGAGGTTCTGTTTCTGCGTCATCGGACACCGCCGCCTTGGGCTCTCCGTATCTCCATCCGCTCCGATCTACAGGGTTCCCAGCAGCGTAAAGATCGGGAGGTACATGGATACGATGATGATCCCGACGAGCCCGCCCACAAAGATCAGGAGGATGGGTTCCAACACCGACAGCATGGCCGACACGGAGGCGTCTACCTCTTCATCGTAGAAATCGGCCAGCTTGGCCAGCATCTCATCCAGTGTGCCGGTGGCTTCACCCACACCGACCATCTGCACGAACATGAACGGGAAACGCCCGGTGGATTTCAGGCTGTCGGTCAGGCTGGTCCCCTCGGCCACCATGGTGCGCGCCCGCATGATGCTGTTCTCTATGATCACGTTTCCGGAGGTGGAAGATGTGATCTTCATGCTTTCCAGCATGGGAACCCCACCCGAGAGCAGCGTGCTCAAGGTGCGGGTGATGCGGGACAGGCCTACTTTTTCCATGAGCGCGCCGAACAGGGGCATCCTCAGGAGGAAGGTGTCGGTGATCTTCCGTCCCTTCGGAGTATTCCGGAACAGGCGTATACCGACGATGGTGCCGACGATCCCTATGAAAATGAGCGCGATATAGTTCGACACGAAGTGGCTCACCGCCAGCACGAATGCCGTCAAACCTGGGAGGGTGGCTCCCAGTTCACTGTAGATGTTGGCGAAGACCGGTATGACCTTCCACATCATGAAGATGACCACTATGACGGCAAAGGAGACGATGGCGGTGGGATAGATCATCGCCTGACGAACCTGAGACCGCAGCTTGACGATCTTCTCCAGGAATTCCGCCAGCCGCCTCAGCATGATGTCCAGCGAGCCGCTCTGTTCGCCCGAAGCCACCAGGTTGCAGTAAAGATCGTTGAACACCTTCGGAAACTTGCGTTTGGCCTGGTTCAAGGTGGAGCCGGCCTCGACATCTCCGCGGATGCTCAGAATAACGGACTTGAAATACTTGTTCTTGGTCTGCTCCGCCAGGATATTCAGGCTCTGGATCAAGGGCAGCTCGGCATCGATCAGCACGGACAGCTGTCTGCTGTAGATCGCCAGGTCCTTGAGCTTGACTTTTTTGCTCTGGAGGAAGGGGATGTCAAAGCCTCCCCCCTTCCGGGCGATCTCCGATACCGTGATCTGCTCCCTCTCCAGCGTTCGCGCCACTTCCTGGGAAGAAGCGGCCTTGCGTTCGCCTTCGACGAGATCCCCGTATCTGTTTTTCCCCTTCCATTTAAATAGTGGCATAATTCACCCCTTTATGATTTACGCATATGCGTAGGTTTGAAAGACCGGTCTGTGACCTTGAGGCCTTCCTTGCGCTGAATGATATCTGTCAATTCCTCCGCCTTGGAGGTGACGTTCATGGCTGTTTCATAGGTGATCTGTCCCCGAAAATACAGGTTCGCCAGGGACTGGTTAAAGGTCTGCATGCCGAATTTTTCCTGTCCCATCTGCATGCTGGCATAGATCTGATGGAGCTTGTTCTCACGGATGAGGTTCCGGATCGCCGCGTTGGGAATGAGGAGCTCCAGGGCCAGCACCCTGCCTTTCCCATCGGCCCTGGGCAGGAGAGTCTGGGTGATCACGGCTTCCAGGGACATGGAGAGCATGATCCTTACCTGGGACTGGTACTGGGAGGGGAAGATGTCGATGATCCGGGAGATGGTCTCGGCGGCGGAGTTGGTATGCAGGGTGGAGAACGTAAGGTGGCCGGTTTCGGCGGTACGCAGGCAGGCCTCCACCGTTTCTAGGTCCCGCATTTCCCCCACCAGGACCACATCCGGGTCCTGCCGCAGCACCGAGCGCAGCGCATTCCCGTAATTCAAGGTGTCCACCAACAGCTCCCGCTGGTTGATGATGGCCTTTTGGGGAGTGAAATAATACTCGATGGGGTCCTCGATGGTCACTATATGAACGGGGCGTTCCGCGTTGACATGGTTGAGGAGACAGGCCAGGGTAGTGGACTTCCCACAACCGGTCGGGCCCGTCACCAGCACCAATCCGCGCGGCAGATAGCACAGCTGGGCCAGCCTCTGGGGAAGACCAAGCTGGGAGAAGGTCCACATGGTGGGCAGAAACCGGCGGAACGCGGCCGCAACAGCACCCTTCTGCATGAAGACGTTGCCGCGGAAGCGGCCCATCTCCTTCATGCCGAAAGAGAAGTCCAGTTCCATTTTTTCCTCGAACATCTTCTTCTGCCGGTCCGTCAGCAGGCTGTAGACCAGGTTCTTGGTCTCGGCCGGTGACAGGGGGGGATGATCGATGGAGATAAGGGTCCCGTTCACGCGGATGCGTGGGGGGATGTGCGTCGTGATGTGCAGGTCGCTGGCATCGTTCTCAACAGCGATCTGAAGCAGTTCCTGTATGGTAACAGCCATATTAAACCTCCGTATCTTTTACAGTCTCTCTTAACACTTCTTCCACGGATGTGATTCCAGCCTTAATCTTGAGCAGCCCGCTGCGGCGGAGAGACATCATGCCTTTGTCGATGGCGGCTTTTTTTATCTCCCGGGAATGGGAACGGCTCAGGATGAGGTCCTTTATGTCGTCGGTCACCTTCATGACCTCGAAGAGTGCGGTTCGTCCCTTGTACCCCGTGTTGTGGCACTCGCTGCAGCCGAAAGGCTTGTACGCCTTGACCTTCTTCGACTCGGCTTCGTCGTATCCGATATCCATGAGGGCCTCTGGGGTCAGGTTGTGCTCCGCCCTGCAGCTCTTGCACAGCTTCCGGATCAACCGCTGGGCCACGATCAGGGCCACGGAGTCGGCTACCAGGAACGGCTCGACGTTCATGTTGACCAGTCGCAGCACCGTGCTGGCGGCGTCGTTGGTGTGTACCGTCGAGAACACCAGGTGTCCTGTCAGGGCGGCCTTGATGGCGATGTCCACCGTCTCGAAGTCACGCATCTCACCGACCAGCATGATATCCGGGTCCTGCCGCAGGAAACTGCGCAGGGTGTTGGAAAAGCTGAGGCCGATCTCTTCCTTCATGTTGACCTGGTTTATCCCCGGGATATAGAACTCGACGGGGTCCTCAGCGGTCATGATGTTCCTTTTCACATCGTTGAGCGTGGATATGGCGGAGTACAGAGTGTTGGTCTTCCCGCTTCCGGTGGGACCGGTGACCAGGATGATGCCCCAGGGCCTCTGGATGGCCTCCTTGAAGACGGCCATGGCTTCTTTCTCGAAGCCCAGTTTGGACAGATCGAGCTTGAGCATCTCCTTGTCCAGGATACGGACAACGATCTTCTCTCCGAAGATGGTGGGCACACTGGACACGCGCATGTCCACCTCTTTCCGCGCCCCGCTTTCCATCTTCACCCGCATCTTGATCCGGCCGTCCTGCGGCAGGCGTTTTTCTGCGATATCCATGTTGGACAGGATCTTCACACGGGAGATGACAGGATTTTTGAACTTCATGGCCAAGTTCATCATCTCGTACATTGTGCCGTCCAGACGATACCTCACCCGGAAGGCTTTCTCGTAGGGCTCGAAATGAACGTCACTGGCCCCTTTCTTTATGGAATCGATAAAGATCGTGTTGACCAGGGTGATGATCGGGGCTTCTTCGGTGGACTGCACCAGCTCTTCGATGTCGTAGTCTTCCTCTTCCTCTTCGATGACGTTGACGCTGATGTCCTCGGCCTGTTCGATCTCGTCGACGATCTGTTTGACGCGCAGGGAATCGGACGTGCCGTAATATTTTTTAATGGCATTGAATATCCCGGATTCGGACGCAATCACCGGCTGGATGCTCAGCCCGGTCCGGAAGCGGATGTCTTCGATCACATCCAGGTCGGTGGGGTCCACCATGGCCAGTGTCAGGAATGACCGGATCCGATGGATGGGCATGATGAGGTATTTTTGAGCGATCTCGATCGGAATGAGGTTGATCACATCCGGGTAAACCTCGAACTGATCCAGATTGATGTAAGGATACCCCAGCTGCCGGCTCAGGGCCTGGGCCATGTCTTCTTCAGTGATCAGGCCGAGGCTCACGATAGCGGTCCCCATGGCCACTTCGTTCTTCTTCTGGTAATCGATGGCGGTCTGGAGCTGCTCGGTGTTAAGGAGCTTTTCTCTTAAAAGCAGCTCGCCTAAATTCGATCCCATCGCAATGTCCTCATTGATGGCAATTTGACATTTTTTGTCAACGTACGTCCCCTATTTCCAGGGACGCCTGCTCCATCCCGTTTTTCTCTCGGCGGCACATATTGTTCTGGTGTCCAATTTCATTTTTCCCAAAGTGTCCCTAATGGTCGCAAACACGGGTATTTCCGTCAATCACCATGAGGGAGGATATCCAGGGTGATTTTCCCCTGGATTCCCTCACCTTAAAGGGTGAGGGGAGCATGAGGGGGGTGAGAGCTGCCCCGGCGGCAGGACGGCACCGGTCGGGCTCATGACAACTGCGAATGCATATTTTTGACACGTATATTGAGTCGGAGGGAGGCTGCTAAAGTGTCAATTATTGTCAAACTCTGGGGAAGCTAGAAGGTCACGCGCAGGGATCAGTCCGAACCGGCCGAGGACTTGGCCACGCGCAGGTATGCCATCTCCAGGACATCCAACACGAGCTGATCATAAGTGGGGGCGAACTTGCTGACGCGCTCGCGTGTGACCACCTGGCCCAGGAACCGCTCTTCGATCTCCATGGTGTAGATGTAGTTGATGATGGCGCGTGCGTGGACTTCGTCCAGGGGCCTGAGCTCCGGATACAGGGCCTCGGCTTCCAGCTTGAGTTCGTTTATGTCCAAGGCGCTGAAATCGACCCATTTCTTGATCTCCAGTGAAGGGTAGATCAGGGCGCGTGCGATGAATGCCTGCCGCAGGGTCTCCTTGGTCTCATCGATCTCAGCCTCGGAGTAGAGCATGGTGGGCCGTGTGGGGATGGGCAGATAGCGGGAGATCTCATCGAAGACCTCCTGTTTCCGCTCTCTCCCATACACCCAGCCCACGTAGGGGATCAGGATCCCGCTCTTGAGGAACTGCGTCTTCTTCTCGGTCAGGGTGGAGCCGAGAAAGGAATCCTGATAGGTGTCCCGTGACCGCTTCTGATTCCGGTTCAGGAACTGTCCCAGCCCGTACATGTAGGTGTTCATGATGGTCCGGATGCGGGCGAGATCGAGATGGATGATGGGGTTGATATGCATCCCGAACTCCACCTTGCCTTCGCACATCCGGAAGAGCGGGTTAGCGGCCAGGAGTTCCTGCCGGGCAAAATCCCGTATGGACCCGACCTCATCCTCCGGAAGCGAGTCCACGATGAACAGGACGTCCACGTCATCGCCCTGGATGGGGATCCCCCTCAGCCAGCTGCCGCGGAGGTTGAGGGAGATGAAGCTTCGTCCATACCGGCGGCTCAGCTCGGCCCCCAGGTTCTGAAGACAGTCTTCCAGCCGGCCGAACAGCCCATCCCGGCGGTAGCAGTTGGTGGGATCGAAAAAAGGGAACCGGAAGTATTGGCAGGACTTCAGGTAGAAGGTGATCTGCTCCGTGTTGATGTCTTTTTTCAGCCGCACCGGGCCTTCAGCAGGTACAGCGCAGTCTTCTTCGGGATTTTCTGTCTTGTTATCTTGTGTCATGTGTCGTTTCCGTTCCGTGCACCTATGTTTTAGCAACCCTGAGTCATTAATTCAAGCCCCCAGAGGATTCCATTGGCATCCACAATATGGAAGGACATTTGAGGAACCCCGAAAAATCCGATTGACATCGATAACATATGTGATATTCACTATAGGCAATATTCCCATGGACAGCTACGACTACATCGTTGTGGGCTCCGGCTTCGGGGGCAGCGTCTCGGCGCTGCGCCTGGCCGAGAAGGGCTACTCCGTGTGTGTCATCGAGAGCGGCAAACGCTGGAGGCCACAAGATTTTCCCCGTACGAACTGGGCCTTCTGGAAATTCCTGTGGGCCCCAGCCTTATCCTGCTACGGCATCCAGCGCCTCCAATTCCTGAATGATGTGTTGATCGTAGCGGGCAGCGGCGTGGGAGGGGGCAGCCTGGTCTATGCCAACACCCTGCTCGACCCTCCGGATGCATTCTTCAACGACCCGCACTGGAAAGACCTGGAGACGGAGTGGAAGACGGCCCTCGCGCCCCATTACACCACAGCCAAACGCATGCTCGGAGTGGTTACCAATCCCCGGTTCTGGCCCACGGACCACATGCTAAAGGACTATGCCCGGGAGATCGGACGGGAAGAGCATTTCAAGCCCGCGGATGTGGGTGTGTTTTTCGGGGAATCCGGCGTCACCGTCCCAGATCCCTATTTCGACGGGAAAGGGCCCGCCCGCACCGGATGCACTCACACCGGACACTGCATGGTGGGATGCCGCGACGGCGGCAAGAACTCGCTGGACAGGAACTACCTCTATCTGGCCGAGGGCCTCGGAGCCCGGATCATACCCGAACACAAGGTGATCGACGTCCAACCCGCGGGAGACGGAGGCTACCGTATCACTTTTAGAAACGTGACCGGAGTCGGCCCCAAGGCGAAACAGAGCATCCAGGCCGGGGGTGTGATCCTGGCCGCCGGCGTCCTGGGTACGCTTGAGCTCCTGCACCGCTGCAGGGAGCGAGGCTCCCTGGACCGGATCTCTCCCATGCTGGGTCAGGTGGTCCGGACCAACAGCGAGGTCCTGGCCGGCACCACAGCCAGGAAGAATTCGGACACACACTCCTACGGAGTCTCCATCACTTCCAGCCTGTCCGTCAATGACAGGACGAATGTGCAGCTGGTGCGCTACCCGGCCGGCTCGGACCTCATGGGGATCTTCGGGGGCCTCATCACGGACGGGGGCGGCCGGATACCACGTCCCCTCAGACACATCGGCATGTGCCTGCGCCATCCCCTCTGGTTTTTGAGGACCCTCTCGCTGTTCGGCTGGGGCCGGAAGACCGTGGTCCTGCTGGTGATGCAGTCCCTGGATAACCACATCACCATCCGTTTGAAGCGCTGCTGGTGGGCCCTGTTCCGGAAAGTTCTCTCCTCCAGCACCGACGGAAACTCCATCCCCACCTACATCCCGGAGGCCAACGCGGCCGTCCGAGGCATGGCCAAACGCATGAACGGCATCCCCCAGAACGCCATCACCGAATCCCTCCTCAACCTCCCCATGAGCGCCCACATCCTGGGCGGGTGCGTCATGGGCCGGG
>CBFDBC010000081.1:0-14104 GCA_965602945.1 uncultured bacterium
GAAAGGGATCAACAGTTTCAAGGCCGCCTCGTTCCTCGTGACCGAGCTCGACCGCCTCTACCGGATCTTCAGCGAGATCAACGCCATCTTCGATCCTCCCATCTCCACCTTCGAGCCCACCAAAAAAGAGAACAACGTCCCCAACATCAACACCATCCCGGGCGACGACATATTCTACCTGGACTGCCGGATCCTCCCCCAACACGACCTCCGGGAAGTCCAGCGCAAGATCAGGGCTACGGCGGATACCGTGGAAGAACGCTTCGGCGTAAAGGTCGGCATCGAGGAGATCCAGAACTCGCCGGCGGCTCCTCCCACCCCCGCGGGATCTCCCGTGGTGAAGGCCCTCCAGCGGGCCATACAGGACACGTACGGAGTCGAAGGAAAGCCCGTGGGTATCGGCGGCGGCACGGTGGCGGCCTATTTCCGCCGCGCCGGCTTCGAGGCCGCATGCTGGTCCAAGACCGAGGAGACCGCCCACCAGCCCAACGAGTACTGCGTGATAGACAACATGCTGGGGGACGCCAAGGTCTTCGCCCACATCTTCCTGCAGCCCTGATCTGGGAGTACTGTTGAGGAGGGCAAAATGAGCGGATGCATCGTGGTTTTGAGCACTGTCCCGGACGCGGAGACCGGCCGGAAGATCGCGCGCGGAGTCCTCGAAAAGAGGCTGGCCGCCTGCGTAAACATCACGGGCCCCCTGGAGTCTCACTACTGGTGGGAGGGGAAGATCCAGCAGGAGCCCGAACACCTGCTGATCTTCAAGACCAGGGAAGAGCTGTTTCCGGCTCTGGAAGAAGCCGTCCGCTCCCTCCACCCCTACGATGTCCCCGAGATCATCGCCCTGCCTGTCGGGCAGGGATCACCCGCCTATCTGGGCTGGATCGGGTCGGAGACGCACAGCGAAACCGGATAACAGCCCTGTCAGGACTTCCGGGGAGGCTGTTTCTTACGCCTAAGAAGGGATGCTCCCCTGAGCTCGGCTTTCCTCGCCACCTCGATGGTGTGCAT
Organism: uncultured bacterium; assembly: GCA_965602945.1. Lineage (GTDB taxonomy): Bacteria > Acidobacteriota > Aminicenantia > Aminicenantales > Aminicenantaceae > JAUXEH01. The sequence goes on from CBFDBC010000081.1 coordinate 1,012, forward strand.
GTGGACGGCCACGGTGTCCGATATATCCGGGGCATACCCCCCGGCCAGCAGGATGACCAGCGGCAGCCCCAGGCGCCGCGTCGTCTCGATCACGATCCGGTCCCGCTCCCTCAGCCCCTCGTGGGAGATCCGCAGGCCTCCCAGCTGATCGCTCTCCAGGGGATCGGCGCCCGCCAGATAGTAGACCAGATCGGGCTGGAACTCCTCATAGATCCGAGGGATGTGTGCCGTGAGTGCGGCCAGGTATTTTTCATCCCGGTCGCCCGCCCACAGCCCCACATCAATAGAGCTGTGGGGTTTCTGGGCCGGATAGAGGTCCATCTGATGCAGGGAAAAAGTAAAGGCATAATCCGCCCCGCTGAAGATGACTGCAGTCCCGTTTCCCTGGTGCACGTCACAATCCACGACCATGGCTCGCTGGATGCGGTCCTCACGCTTCATCTTCTCCAGGGAAACGGCCACGTCATTGAACACACAGAAACCCTCCCCGTGATCGCGGAAAGCATGGTGGAATCCCCCACCGATGTGGAAACAGAGGCCGCTCTCCAGGGCTTGTTCGGCCGCCTGGATGGTGCCGCCCACGGTCAAGAAAGCGAAATCCACACACTCCGGACAAAACGGCAGCTCCAGAGCCAGCATCTCCGCATGAGACAGCTTCCCCTGCCTGATCTTCTTGACATAGCGGGCGGTGTGGACCAGCTCCACCTCGGTGTCTGATGCGGGTATCGGGGTCAGGAAATTCTCCTTGCGGATGCCCTCACTCAGGAGCTGCTCATAGATCAGGCGGTACTTGACTATGGGGAATACGTGGTTGCCCAGGTCGACCATCCAGTAGGCATCGCTGTACACGAACTTGAAGGGAAATCTGGGCCTGCGCAGCAGGCTGAAGATTCCCTTGAGGTCGACCATGGCGGCCCCCTATACATACCAGAAAACCCGGGGCCGTACAACACGGGAGCCGGGCGTCACGATCTACGCCGGTGCTTCCTGGAGCGTGACCTGAGCGGCGGCCAACCGGGCGATGGGGATCTGGTAGGCGGAGCAGCTGACGTAGTTGAGGCCGATCTTGTGACAGAAGAAGATGGAGCGGGGGTCGCCTCCATGCACGCCGCAGATCCCGACCTTGAGGTCTGGCCGGGTCCGGCGGCCTTTCTCCACCGCCCACTTCATGAGCTCACCCACTCCGTCGATGTCCACGGTCATGAAGGGATCATCCTTCCAGATCCCATGGGTCAGGTAGTGGTTGATGAAGCCGGCCCCGTCGTCGCGGGAGATGCCGAAGGCCGTCTGGGTGAGGTCGTTGGTCCCGAAGGAGAAGAACTCCGCCTCCACCGCGACCTTATCGGCGGTGATGGCCGCCCGCGGGATCTCGATCATGGTCCCCACGGTGTACTCGAGTTCGACGCCGTACCGCTGGATGAGCTCTTCGGCGATACGCACGATGATCTCCTTCTGATTGGACAGCTCTTCCACACCACCGATGAGCGGCACCATGATCTCGGGGAGGACCTTCTCGCCCTCCTTTGCCAGCTGGCAGGCCGCCTCGAAGATGGCGCGGGCCTGCATCTCGATGATCTCTGGGAAGGTGACGCCCAGACGGCAGCCCCGATGTCCCAGCATCGGGTTGAACTCGGAGAGGGCCTTGACGCGTTCCAGGATCACTTCCAGTTCCCGGATCTTATCCGCCTCACCACTCCCGGAGGCTTTGAGCTCGGCGATCTCCACCATGAGTTCCTCTTTCTTGGGAAGGAACTCATGGAGCGGAGGATCGAGCGTGCGGATGGTGACGGGATTGCCGCGCATGGCCTTGAACAGTTCGTAGAAATCCTTGCGCTGGAACGGCAGCAGCTGATCCAGGTTGGCACGCCGGTCCTCCTCGGACTCGGACATGATCATCTCTTTTATAAAAGGAAGACGGTCCTTGTCGAAGAACATGTGCTCGGTCCGGGTGAGTCCGATGCCCTGGGCGCCGAAGGCGAAGGCGACTTCTGCATCCTCCGGGGTGTCGGCGTTGGCACGCACAGACATGCGCCGCACCTCGTCCGCCCAGGACAGGAGCTTGGTGAAGTATCCGAAAAGCTCAGAATCTTCGGGCCGCAGCGCGCCTTTGACGACCTGGAGGATCTCCGACGGCCGCGTCTTGATCTCGCCCAGCAGCACCTCGCCGGTGGCCCCGTCGATGGAGATGTTGTCGCCTTCCCGGATGACTGTGGATCCGACCTGGAAGGTGTTGTCTTTCTCGTTAAGGACGACGGCACCGCAGCCTACGACGGCGGGCTTCCCCATCTGGCGCCCCACCACCGCCGCATGGGAGGTCATCCCCCCTGTCGCCGTCAGGATCCCCTGGGAGGCGCTCATGCCGTGGATGTCGTCGGGAGAGGTTTCTTCCCGGACCAGGATGACCTCGCGGCCTTCCTGCTTCCAGGCCACGGCTTCCTCGGCGGTGAAGACCACCTGCCCGGCCGCAGCCCCGGGAGAGGCGGCCAGCCCCGTGGCCAGGACCTCGGCCGCGGATTTCCCCTCGATGTCGAAAACAGGATGCAGGAGCTGATCCAAAGAGCCCGGTTCCACCAGCATCAGCGCCTTCTCCTTGGTGGTCATTCCCTCTTCCACCAGGTCGACGGCGATCTTGACCGCCGCCTGGCCGGTACGCTTGCCTGACCGGGTCTGCAGCATGTACAGCTTCTCTTCCTGGATAGTGAACTCGAAATCCTGCACATCGCCGTAGTGTTTCTCGAGGCTGGTGGTGGTGTCCTTCAGCTCCCGGAACACATCGGGCATGTCACCCTCCAGCTCATTGAGAGGAGAGGGAGTCCGGATCCCGGCCACAACATCCTCACCCTGGGCATTGATCAGATACTCGCCGTAGAGTTCCTTGGCGCCCGTGGCGGGGTCTCTGGTGAAACCGACACCGGTACCCGAGGTCTCTCCGTAGTTCCCGAAAACCATGAGCTGGACATTGACGGCCGTGCCCAGGTCATCGGAGATGTGGTTGAGCCGGCGGTAGGTGATGGCCCGGGGGTTGTGCCAGGAACGGAACACGGCCGAGATGGACATGAACAGCTGTTCCCTGGCGTCCTGGGGAAATTCGATGCCGGCCTCCTGCTTGACGATGTCTTTAAAGACAGAGATGATCTCATTCCATTGGTCCTCGGAGATATCGAAATCATTGGCTATGCCGAGTGCCGCTTTTTTTTCTTTGAGCCGCTCTTCGAATTTTTTCTTCGGCACCTCGAGCACCACATCGGAAAACATCTGAATGAGGCGCCGGTAGCAGTCCAGTGCGAAGCGGCGGTCCCCGCTTTTGCGGGCCAGGCCCTCAACTGTTGTGTCGTTGAGACCCAGGTTGAGGACGGTGTCCATCATCCCCGGCATGGAAAACTTGGCGCCGGAACGAACCGACACCAGAAGAGGGTCGCCCTCATCTCCCAGGGTCAAACCGGCCGTCTCTTCCAGCTTCCTGAGGTTGGCCAGGATCTGTTCTTTCACCTCCGCCGGGATCTCATTGCCGGCCTCGAAATACAGGCCGCAGACATCGGTGGACACGGTGAATCCGGGAGGTACGGGAAGCCCGATCCCGGCCATTTCGGCCAGGTTGGCTCCCTTGCCGCCCAGGGTGTCGCGCATGGAGCGGTTGCCTTCGGCATTGGTTTGTGCGAAAAAATATACATGTTGTTCGGTCATATCGGTCTCCTCTTCTTCATGGTGTGCATGGATATTGTTGATCCTCGATGGATGAATAATCCAAGCCGCAGGTGAAGAAAAACTATACACTTTCTTGGGGGTCTTTTGCAAGGGCCCGTGATCGTTTTGTCTTCGTCGAAGACCCCCCCACCTCCCCATGGACTTCAGACAAAAGCGATCACGGCAGGCAGGATTAAATGGATAACTATCCTTTTTTCACTTCCCCATGCACTTCGGACAGAAGGAACCAAGGCTGGCAAGTAGGATTAATCGGAGGAACCATGCCCGCTCCACCTCCGGACGGCCTTCCGGCAGAAGGAATCACGGCGGGTGGGCTAAGGGAACAGTTCCTGATATTTTTTCAGCCCGGCCTTAAAGACCGTGATGGCGCGGAGGAGGTCCTCTTCCTTGAGCACATACGCGATGCGGATCTCGTCCAATCCCTTTCCGGGTGTGCAGTAGAATCCCTGTGCCGGGGCCACCATGACGGTTTCACCATCCAGGCGGAAGTCTGTGAGCATCCAGCGCACGAAGTGTTCACTGTCCCGAATGGGAAGCTTCACATGGATGTAGAACGCGCCCTGGGGTTTGTGCATAACGATCCCGGGGATATCGTTGAGGCCGTCGAACAAAACGTCCCTTCGCCGCTGGTACTCCTTCTGGATGGGATCAAAATATCCGGTCCCCATGGAGTACGCGGCCAGGGCCGCCTTCTGTTCCATGGAAGGCGGGCACAACCGGGCCTGGGCGAACTTCAGGGCCGCTTGGTACACATCCGGATTGCGGGTGATCACTGCACCGATGCGTGCGCCGCAGCAGGAGAAGCGCTTGGAGATGCTGTCGACCACGATGGCCCTGTCACGGATATCGTCGAACTCGAGGATGCTCTTGTGCACGGCCCCATCGTAGACAAACTCCTTATACACCTCGTCTGCGATCAGGAATAGATCGTGTTTCTTGACCAATTCCCTGACCCGGTCCATCTCCTCTGAGGTGTAGACCGTCCCGGTGGGATTGTTGGGAGAACACAGGAGGATGGCCCGGGTTCGCTCTGAGATCTTGGACTCTATGGCTTCGGAGGGCGGCAGACGGAATCCGTCGTTCACATCCAGGGTAAGGGGGACGATCCGGACATTGGCTCCGGAGGCATACCCGTTGTAGTTGGTGTAGAAGGGCTCGGGGATGATGATCTCTTCCCCGGGGTCGGCCACGACACTGAATGTGTATTGGATGGCTTCCGACCCACCAATGGTGATGAGCACGTTGTCGGCCTCGAGAGAGATCCCGTATCCTCCGAAATACCCGGCGATGGCGCTGCGCAGGTCGAGAAAACCCTGGGCCGGGCCATAGCTCAAAACTGTGTCTTGGCAGCTGCGGAACGCCTCCCAGACCGGGGCCGGAGTGGGGATGTCAGGCTGGCCGATGTTGATAAAATAAACATGCACTCCATCGGCAATGGCCTTATCCGCATAGGGTTTGAGCTTGCGGATGGGAGATTCCTGGATTTCCTTACCTCTCTGGGATATATCCATGGCGCTATTCCCTCCCCCCTGGAATATTCGTAAGAGTGCTGAATTCAGGTCATAACAATAAGTATTCCAGGTTGTTTATATATGTATATAGGCTATTACCTGTTATGGAGAGAATGATTATTCCAAAAAAGCCCGAAGGTTGTCAAAGTTTTTATTGCCTCTCCCGGGCGATTCTGATATTTTGGTCAGGACCTTAAAACTGGGACATGCACAAAGATCCGGCCGCCTGCGTCACCCACAAGAAAAGCTGGGGCGCCTATCATCTGCTGGCCCTCGAATCCCCCGAGATCGCCTCTCAGGCGGTTCCCGGCCAGTTCATCATGGTGCGCACCTCGCCTCTCTATCAACCGCTTCTCCGCCGCCCCCTCAGCATCCACTCCGTCTCCGGACCTGAGCTTCACCTCTTTTTCCAGGCAGTCGGCCACGGCACGCAGCTCCTGGCCCGGGCGGACACGGGTCAGGCCCTTGACATCCTGGGGCCGCTGGGGCGCGGCTTCGATCTGAGCGGGAACCTGGAGGGCCGGAAGACCGCGTTGGTGGGAGGCGGCCGCGGGATCGCCCCGCTCTTCTTTCTCGCCCACGCACTGCGGAAGAAGGGTGCGGAGGCCCGCGTCTTCTACGGCGGGCTGTCGGAGAGAGACCTGGTCCTGAGGGAGCGTTTCTCATCGGCCGGTTTTGCCGCTGCCTGCTCCACGGAGGACGGCTCAACCGGATTCCATGGCCTGATCACCGAACTGGTCCAGCGGGAAACCGAGGGTTCCTACGCTCCCGACCGGATGTACGCCTGCGGACCGGACGGTATGCTGCAGGCCGTGGCAAAACTGGCCCGCAGGCTGAACATCCCGGCCGAACTGTCCCTGGAATCGATCATGGGATGCGGGTTCGGCGCCTGCTGGGGATGCGTCCACAAGATCCGGCAAGACGGAGAGGACGCCTGGCGCAAAGTCTGTGAAGAGGGGCCCGTGTTCCCGGCAGAGGCCGTGGTCTGGGAAGAAGAGGACAGACAATGACGGACCTTTCGGTGGACCTGGGATTCTGCGTCCTCAAGAATCCCGTGATAGCCGCCAGCGGCACCTTCGGCTATGGGCCGGAATTCCAGCCGTTTCTGGACCTGAACCGGCTGGGAGGCTTCGTGGTCAAGGGGCTGTATTTCGATCCCAGGCCCGGGAATCCTCCGCCTCGTCTGAAGGAGACCGCCGCAGGGCTGATCAACGCCATCGGGCTGCCGGGGATCGGTGTGAAGCGCTTCTCCGAGGAAATCCTCCCCGGTCTCCAGGGGCTCGACACAGCCGTGATCGTCAACGTGTGCGGGAACCATGACGAAGAATACGCGGAGGTCGTCGAATACCTGAACGGCCGGGACGGCATAACCGCCTACGAGCTCAACATCTCCTGCCCGAACGTCAAGCAGGAGGGCCGCTGTCCGGCCATGTATCCCGATGCCACATACCGCATCGTAAACCAGGTCAAGCGGATCAGCCGCCGCCCCCTCATCACCAAGCTTACACCCAATGCCGCCGACATCACCGAAGTGGCCTTAAGTGCACAGGAGGCCGGATCGGACGCCCTCTCGCTGGTCAACACGTTCCTGGCCCTGGCCGTAGACGCGGAGACCCGCAGGCCGGCTCTGGCCAACGTCTTCGGGGGATTGAGCGGGCCGGCCATAAAGCCGCTGGCGCTGCGGTGCGTCTACCAGGTGGCGGCCCGGGTTTCCATCCCGGTCATCGGCATGGGCGGGATCATGACGGGGACGGACGCCGCGGAATTCCTCATCAGCGGGGCCAGCGCCGTCCAGGTCGGCACCGCCAACTTCGTCGATCCCCAGGCCACGCTCAACATCATCTCCGAACTGGAGGGATTCGGCCGGCGGCAGGGATTGGAAAAGATCTCCGAACTCACCGGAACCCTAAAGATCTGACGTCAGGAGATGCCCCCAATGAAGGAAAATCAAAATACGGCTCACAGGATCATCGTAGCCCTGGACGTGGACACACGCGACCAGGCGCTGGAACTGGTTGAGGGCCTGCCCGAGGGGCAGGTCTTCAAGATCGGGCTGCGCCTGTTCACGGCCGAAGGCCCCACCCTGCTGCAGGAAATCGCCCGGAAAGGGAAGCAGGTGTTTCTCGACCTCAAGCTGCATGACATCCCGAACACCGTGGCCGGGGCTGTGACCATGGCTGCCCGGCAGGGTGCAGCCATGATGACTCTGCACGCCTCGGGCGGAAGGGAGATGATGCTGCGGGCCGCGGAAGCCGCGGCAGAGGAGTCCGAAACCTCCGGCGCAGGACGCCCCCTCCTATTGGGGGTTACCGTGCTCACCAGCTTGAAAGACACCGAGCTGAGTGAGATCGGGATGCAGGCCGATGCCGCTGGTCAGGTGCTCAAGCTGGCGCATCTCGCGCGGGATGCGGGCATGGACGGCATCGTATGCTCGCCTCAGGAGCTGGAGCTGGTGCGGGCTGAATTCGGGAAGGGATTTCTGGTGGTCACTCCCGGGATCCGTCCGCGTTGGGCGGCGGCCCAGGACCAGAAGCGGATCATGACCCCCGCGCAGGCGCTGGCCGGGGGGGCCGACTATCTGGTGATCGGCCGGCCCATCATCGCCGCACCCTCGCCCGCAGAGGCGTTCGTGAAGATCAGGCGGGAGCTAGATGGCGCTGATGCCGACGCCCATGGCAAAAATGGCGCCTAGGACCAGGCTGATGGCAAACGTCAGGACAAAGGTCACCACTATTATCACCACCAGATAGGTCACCACTTTGTCTTTAGGTGTTTCCATGACCCCGGCTCCCAGCCCGAGATACATCAGGTAGATCCCGTAGAGAGAAAGTAGGGGAACCAGCACTCCCAGAGTGGGGATGATGTACAGGGCCCCGGCGATCCATCCCGGTGTCTGGCTGAACACGGCCAGCTTCATGGCGCTGAGCGGATCCTTACGGGAGCCGAACGAATCGGCCAGGGCATTGATGATGATGCCCAGGACATAGACGGAGACCAGGGTCATCCCGTAGAACAGGATCGCGCGCAGCAGTCCGGACGCGAAGCCCTGCCGATAGGTCCCATAGAAAGGGATCCGCTGTCCGATCAGCCAGTTGCCGATGAACTGGGCCACGGCGGGGACGGCGGCCAGGATCATGACATAGGTGGAAAAGAGCTGCGGGACCGGATCGGTCTCTTCCTTGATCTTTTCCCACTCCTCTTTGGGCCTTAGCAGAATCCCCTGAACACGCGCTTTGAGGTCCATCCGTTACCTCCTGGCAAATTTAGTCAACTATATCCCGTTTTTCCGACCGGAGTCAAGCGGATTCGAAGAAAGTTTACGGGCGCCAGGACGGACTCAGGCAGGAGGAAGATGTGGAGGCGCGGGTCGGATTCGAACCGACGAATCGAGGTTTTGCAGACCTCTCCCTTAGCCACTTGGGTACCGCGCCTGAGGGGTTGAATCGGAGATGGAGCGGGCGAAGGGATTTGAACCCTCGACCTTCTGCTTGGCAAGCAGACGTTCTACCACTGAACTACGCCCGCTCGACTACATCCACGGGGGAGCGATACGGGGTTACACTACCAAAAACCCTAAAAACTGTCAAGCTGAGGGTCGAGTCTTGATCCTTATCGGGTGGGGCGCAGCATGACCAGGTCGCCCATGTTGACGGCATCCCGAGAAGAGAGCACCTTGACGGTCGCCGTCGCCTCCTGGACATCGATCACGACCACGTTTCCGAAGACCTGGAGGGGGGCGTCGACATGCAGTTCCCGGTACATCACCAGCTGCTGTCCGCGATGCAGGCCATCGCCTGCACCCATGTTGATGAGAGCCCAATGGCCGGAGGCGATCTGGTTGATATCGTTCTGCATGAAGACGATACGGCCACTGACACCGTCGGCCTTGAAAGGCGGCACATCGAAGCCAAGGTCTTTGCCGATGAGCGATTCGTCGGGTTCGAAGGGAACCAGGTAGCTGCCGATGCTTACGGGATCGCAGCAGTTCTCGAGAACCGCAGTCGATTTATGTTCGGCCATATCCACGATGCGGGCTCGGCCTCTCTTGAAGGCCAGGGACCCATAGGTTTCGAATTCATAGTCCTCGTCCCAGGCCCTCCGTCCCGTGATATCCAGGACGAGAAAAAGCTGCCCTTCCTCGAGACCGTCCGCCCGGCCCTTGTCGACATACATGAGGTCGCCGTCGCTGTAGGTGTCCTTCTCTCTTTCACGGTCGGCCCCGATGATCTTCATGTCGGGAGGGGCTCCGGTGTGGATGCGGAACGAACAGTACAGGTCGGTCTCCGAGAGCAGGTCATAGATCTCGTCGTAGATCCGGGCCCGACGGATCTCATCCTGCTGCGGCTGCTGTTCCGGCTGATCCTGCCTCTGCATCGCGGGATCGCCTTCTCGTTCCGGCCGAGGCATGACAGGCTCTACGCTCAGAAGCGATATGTTGCCGCAGGCTGTGGGTATGACAAACGCGTAGTTCTTGTCCCCCGCTTCGAAGGCGAAGTGGAGGACGGGAAGGGGCTCGGAACCCGCCCATTCGAGGTCCTGGACGAGCTTGACCTTGCCCTGGGAGCGGAACACCATCCACTGCATGGTCCCGCCCACGGGCAGGGTCCCTTCCTCGAAGGCGGCTCGTTTTATCTGGTCCATGAAGGGAAGGTACGCATCTGGGTATCCAGCCAGGGTAAACCCGATCTTGACATCTTCCGCGTATCTCTCCGCGATGGCCTTCATCCACTGGTCGACCGGCACGTTGGTATCGACGAATTTGAAGCGACCGACCTCTCTGAGCTTCTTGGTCTCTGCGAAGGTGTTCAAAGAGAGCAGTATCAGTATGCCGATGAAGATGAAGAAAGCCCACTTTTTGTTTTTCATCCCAGCCTCCTTCAGGTTACCGGAAGTGAACGCAGACCTGAGTGGTACCTGAATTTCGTATAAAAAATTAGGTCTATTATATTGAGTCGTATGAGGACTGTCAAATTTGAAGGCGGGGATTGGGCGCCCATTGGACAAGGGCCGGGGATTGGATTACAATAAATCCGGAATAATGTCGAAGAAGCTGCAAGTCGCCCTGCTCTTCGGAGGCCGTTCGGCCGAACATGACGTATCCGTCACCTCTGCCGCCGCGGTCTATTCCCACCTTGATCCCGCCAAGTACCAAGTCACATGCCTGTATATCAACAGAGAAGGAGGATGGCGCCGGGTGGATTCTCCGCTGGCGCCGGCCGAGGAGAGGGAACGGGGAGAGTTTTCCGCATTCCTCCCCTGGGCGGCCCAAAACAGAGCGGAGCCTTTCGAGTCGGATATCTACTTTCCTGTCCTCCATGGTCCATACGGAGAAGACGGGACCATTCAAGGGCTTTTCGAGATGGCAGATGTGGCTTACGTGGGAGCGGCGGTCCTGGCCTCGGCGGTGGGGATGGACAAAGCCGTGGCCAAGTCCCTGTTCCTTAGCCGCGGGCTTCCCGTGGGAGCCTTCGACGTGCTTTTCGAGAGGGACTGGCGCAGGGACCCGGAAGCCCTCCTCCGCGCCATGCGTGAGGCATACAGCCCGCCCTTTTTCGTCAAGCCCGCCAATCTGGGGTCCAGTGTGGGGATCAGCAAAGTGAAAACCCACTCAGAGACCTCGAGAGCCGTAGATAATGCTTTCCAGTACGACAGGAAGATCCTGGTGGAAGAGGGGATCCTCGGCCGGGAGATCGAATGCAGCGTCATAGGCAATGACGAACCCCGGGCCTCACTCCCCGGAGAGGTCATCCCGTTCCGTGAGTTCTATGACTACAGGGACAAGTACATCGAAGGCAAAACCCGGTTCGGCATCCCGGCCGATCTCCCGGACGAACTGACAAACGAGGTCCGCCGCCTCGCTGTGGAAGCATTCCAGGCGGTCGATGGCTGCGGCATGGCGAGGGTGGATTTTTTTATGCAGGCCGGCACGGATCGGGTCTATCTGAACGAGGTCAACACCATCCCCGGCTTCACTCAGATCAGCATGTACCCCAAACTCTGGGAGGCGAGCGGCCTGGGCTTCTCCCCCCTTCTCGAGGAGCTCATAAGACTCGGCCTGGAAAGACACGGAAACCGGAAGCGGAAGGTGGAGAGAGGATGAGGATCCTGGGGATCGACTACGGCGACAAGAACATCGGTCTGGCCGTGAGCGACCTCCTGGGAATCACGGCCCAGGGCCTGGGATTTTACAGACAGAGGGGGAAAGCAGAGGATCTGGCCTATTTCCGGGGCCTGGTGGAGGAGTACGGCATCGTCCGCATCGTGGTCGGGCTCCCGCTGCGCATGGACGGCACCCAGGGGAGCCGGGCTGAAAAAACCCGGGAATTCGCCGATCGACTGGGAGCGGCACTGGGCATACCGATCGTCTTCTGGGATGAGCGCCTGACCACCAAGGAGGCGCTCAGGATCCTCCGCGAGCAGAAGGCCCCAATAGATAGAAGAAAAGCTAAAAAAGACCAGATCTCCGCCACCCTGATCCTGGCCGCCTATCTGGAAAGCGAACGCTAGTATGCGCAGGGTGCTCAGGGCCGTCCAGTACACCCTTGCGGCGGGCGCTGTCTCCGTGCTGGTGCTGGCCGGCTGGTTTTCCATCCAGTTCAACACCACGGCTGACACGGAAGGCAAGACCGTGCTTTTTGAAGTGGAGGAAGGCTGGCATGCCGGGCAGATCGCGGAGTCGCTGGCAAAGCAGGACATCATCTCTCGCAGATGGCCCTTCCTGTTGGGCTACCGTCTGTTTTTTTCCGGTCAGAGCCTCAAGGCCGGCGAGTACCGCTTGAAAACTCCCCTCTCTCCCAAGCAGGTGATCCGGACACTCGTCCGGGGCCAGGTTCTTCTGTATCCCATGACCATTCCCGAAGGCCTGACACGGCGGGAGACGGCGCAGCACCTGAACAAGGCCTACGCTGTGGACACCGAGGCGTTCCTGGCCGCCGGCGCCGATCCCGGGCCGGCTCGGGAATGGGATGCGGAGGCCGCAGACCTGGAGGGATACCTGCTTCCCGAGACCTATCACTTCCCCAAAGAAGTGACGCCGGCCGAGATAGTGGAGGCCATGGTGGGCCAATTCCGGAGTGTGTTCACTGAGGGCTGGATACAGCGGGCCTCAGATATGGGACTCAGCGTCAGGGAGGTCGTGATCCTGGCTTCCCTGGTTGAGAAGGAGACATCAAGCGGAGATGAGCGGCACCTGGTTTCCGCCGTGTTCCACAACCGCATGCGCATCGGCATGAAACTGGACTGCGATCCCACCATCGTGTATGCGCTCAAACAGACGGACAGCTACACCGGCCGGCTGCGCACCAAGGACCTGAAGCTGGATTCCCCCTACAACACCTACCTGTATCCGGGACTCCCCCCCGGCCCCATCGCCAATCCCGGACCCGCCTCTCTGGAGGCGGCGCTTTATCCCGAGGACGTGGATTTCCTGTATTTCGTCTCACGCAATGACGGCAGCCACCAGTTCAGCCGCACCTACCGGGACCACATAAACGCGGTCAATAAATACCAGCGCCGCCGCTCACCCTGAGGCAGGCCGCCGGCAGCCTGCGAAAAAAAATGCGGGGGGTTTCGCCCCGGGCCTGAAGGATTCTTGGGCTTTGACTCGAAATGTACCCTATTTTAAAGTAAACAATAGAGTTAACTGCGGCTCACACAAGAGCTCTTTTCATGAAAAGGCTGGAAAAAAAGGCCTCATTCTGCTATAGTGGGCTTTTAATATCCAAGAGAAACCTGGATGGTTGATCTCAAGGAGGAATAATGAAAAACAAGACCCATGTCATCCCGGTTCTTCTGCTCGGCCTCATCGCCGTCCTGGCCACAGTGCCCGCACTGACCGCTCAGGAAGAGCAGCAGGCCCAACAGGAACAACAGGTCGT
>CBFDBC010000082.1:0-13989 GCA_965602945.1 uncultured bacterium
TCCGGGGCATCGCTAATCGTACCTCCATTTAAGTTCCCGGAGTGATAAGGGGAGCAGGCCTGGCGCCCTCTCCCCCTCCCGCCCTGTAAGGAATAATCTATTTGCCAGCAGCGGGATTTTCCGATTAGAATACAGGGAAACAGAACAAGAACCCAAGTCCAACGAAATACGTTTGAATTACTAAATATCCGGAGGGATACTGCATGGATTCCGATGCCCCTAAAAAACCTGGAAAGTTGCTCCGTTTTCGCCGATGGCTCGCCCGCCTGTGGGCGGGGCTCCTGCCGGGAGCCCGCACCAGGCGGGGGGCTGCCGCCGGCATCCTGGCGGCGGCCGTGGTGTGCGCCGCCTTTTTCGGGATCTTCCTGCGTCCGGGACTTCCCGGTGTCCTGGATCCTCTGTTCGGGGTGGTGTACTTCCTGGTGCTGGCCTTGCTCATGGGCCTGGCGCTCTGGCTGGCCTACCGGCTTCTCCTCATCCTGCCGCACTTTTTGAGCACACTGGGCTTCCTCGCGTTTTTCGTGCTGATCTTCAGCCTCGCCGATGTCGGGATCGGCTCACCCCTGAACATTCTGACCGGGATCGTGATCGCTGTGTCCGCAGCCCTGCTCGGCGGGGGTGTGGCCCGCTTGTTTCACCCGGAATTCCGGTTCTTCCGCCCATTAAAAAAGGGATTCGTGATCCTGTGTGTGGTGGGTCCCCTGGTCCTTTACGGCGCCCTCGTGATCTGGATGATGGGGCGTGGGAGCAGGGAAGACCTGGCTGAGCCGCCCATTCAGAGCAGCCTGCCGGCGGCCCTCTCCGCGCCCAATCCCGCCCGTCCGGGCCCGCACACGGTGCAGTCCCTTACCTACGGGAGCGGGGAAAACCACAGGCGCCCAGAGTTCGGGGCCGATGCAGACCTTAAGACCGAAAGCGTGGACGCCACACCCTTCGTGAAGGGCAGTAAGGGGTGGAAGGTCAAGCTTCGCCACTGGTACTGGGGATTCGATTTTAAAGAATTCCCGGTCAACGGCACGGTGTGGTACCCGGAGGGCGACGGCCCCTTCCCGCTGGTGCTGATCGTCCACGGCAACCACAGGATGCAGGAATACTCCGACCCGGGGTACGCCTACCTGGGCGAGCTCATGGCCAGCCGGGGCTTCATCTTCGTATCCGTAGACGAAAACTTCTTCAACGGGGCGTTCATGAGCGGGCTCTCACGGGAAAACGACGGCCGGGGATGGATGCTGCTCCAACACCTCAAGGTTTGGCGCGCATGGAACCAGGACACAGAAAACCCCTTCTTCGGCAAGGTCGACATGGACAACATAGGTCTGATCGGCCACTCCCGCGGCGGGGAGGCGGCCGCCATTGCCGGGGCTTTCAACCGGCTGCCGTTTTATCCCGATGACGCCACCTTGGCATTCGATTTCAACTTCAACATCAAGGCCATAATCGCCATCGCACCCTCAGACCAGCAGTACCGGCCCACGGGCCGCCCCACCCCGATGGAAAATGTGAACTACTTCACGATCCAGGGGGCGCATGACTCGGATGTGTCGGTCTTCATGGGAGAGCGCCAGTACAACCGTGTGCGCTTCACGGACGGGGAGTACCGGTTCAAGACCACGCTCTACTCCTACCGCTCCAATCACGGCCAGTTCAACACGGTATGGGGCGACAGCGACTGGGGCCGCCCCATGGGCTTCATCCTCAACCGCAGGGCCCTGTTGAGCGGGGAGGAGCAGCGCACGCTGGGAAGGGTCTATATGTCCGCCTTTCTGGAGGTCTGCCTGCACGGCGACACGGCCTACCTTCCCATGTTCCAGGACCACCGCGTCGCCGCCGACTGGCTTCCCCGGGACATCTACGTCAACCGCTTCGAGGACTCCACGTTTCGGCTTGTGTGCGGCTTCGAGGAGGACGTGGATGTGACCACCGGCACCCTGGATGGCATCAGCATCACGCAGGAGGGCCTGGCGGTGTGGCGGGAGGCGGACCTTAAGACCCGCGGCAGCGGCACCAAGCAGGACAACGTCGTCTTCGTGGGCTGGCGGGGCCCGGCAGAGGAGAGAGAGGGGGATGCGGCTCCCTATTATGCCATCCAGCTTCCCGAGGGCCTGCCCGGGGACCTGGAGCTCACTGAGGAATCGCTGCTGGTGTTTGCCTTGACATCTGCGGATGAGAAGGTGCCGGAGCCTGACGAAGACCCGGAAGAACCGGGGGGCGAAGACACCGAGGGAGAGGCGGAAGAGGCAGGGCAGGACCAGGAGGACCGGGGCAAAGACCCGGATGAAGAGAAGAAAGACAGCGATGAGGGGAAGAAGCCCCTGGAATTGAGCATCGAGCTGGAAGATGCGGCGGGAGTGCGGGTGCGGCTTCCCCTGGACCGCTTCATGCCGGTCCCGCCCGTCACCAAAAGCCGTTTCCTGAGAATCCGGAACGAGAGCGGCAGGATGGGCAAAGCCTATGAGCCTACCCTGCAGACATACCGGCTGCCCATCCGGGCGTTCTTGTTAGAGAACCCGGGTTTCGATCCGCGGCGGGTCCGGAGTGTGCGGTTCGTGTTCGACCGCGGCCGGGAAGGTGTCCTGCTCATCGACCGGATCGGTTTTGCCCTGCATGGGCCTGGAGACTGATCCCTTAAGAAAATAGGAGGATGAGAATGCGCAGAGCAGTGATCACTTTGACCTGTGTTTTGTGTGCGGCCTTTCTGATGGTTCCGGATTCCCGGGCCGCTCAGAGGGACTCCTACGCCAAGGCGCTCAAACAACTGGACAGATACATCCCCGAGGTGATGGCCGAATGGCAGGTCCCGGGCCTGGCCATCTCCATCATCAAGGATGGGCGTCTGATCTACGCCAAGGGTTTCGGCTTCAGGGATGTGGCCGGGCAGAAGGAAGTCACTCCCCGGACACTGTTTGCCATCGGTTCCTGCACCAAAGCCTTTACCGCGGCGACCATGGGCATCCTGGTGGATGAAGGAGAGGTCGACTGGGACGAGTGCGTGACGACCTACCTGCCCCGCTTCAAGCTCAAGGACGATTTCGCCACGGCCCGGATGACGCCGAGGGACCTGCTCTGTCACCGCTCGGGCCTGCCCCGCCATGATCTGATGTGGTACAACTCGTCGGCCACGCGGGAGGAGCTGTTTTCACGGCTGCGGTATCTCGAACCCAGCCAGGATTTCCGCACGCACTACCAGTACCAGAACCTCATGTTCATGACGGCGGGCTATCTGGTGGAGCAGGTGTCCGGCATGACCTGGGAAAAATTCATCGAGTCCCAGATCTTCTATCCCCTCGGCATGACGGACAGCAATTTCTCGGTGGAAGACTCCAAACAGGCTCCGGACCATGCGCTCCCTTATGAGCTGAAGGACAAAGAGGTCACGGCCGTGCCTTTCCGCAACATCGACACCATAGGCCCGGCCGGATCCATCAACTCCCATGTCACCGACATGGCCAACTGGGTTCTCTTGAACCTGAGCAAGGGCAAGTTCGGCGAGCAGGCCATCGTTTCCGAAGCAAGCCTCCGGGAGACCCATTCCCCCCAGATGATCTCTGGACGGAGCCTGCGCTATGATGAGACCTTCTACTCGCTCTATGGGATGGGATGGGGCATGACATCCTACCGGGGCCACGTGCTGCTCTCCCACGGCGGTGGGATCGACGGGTTCTCGGCCCTGGTCTCGTTGATGCCCAGGGATGGGATGGGCCTGGTGGTCCTCACCAACCTCGGGGGTAATCCGGCCCCCCAGGCCGTCATGTACCAGGTGTATGATCGCCTTTTGGAACTCGAACCGGTGGACTGGAACGGGCGTTTCCTGAAACAGCGGGAAGAGGGGGAAAAAGAGGCGGCACAAGCCGAGGAGAAGGAGGATGTGGACCGCGTTTCCGGCACCAGCCCCAGCCTGGCTCTGGAGGCCTATGCCGGGGACTATACACATCCCGGATACGGCGTGCTCAAGGTTGCGCACGAAGGTGACAGCCTCGCGGCGACCTTCAATGCCATTGTTCACCAGCTGGAACACTATCACTATGATGTGTTCAAGATGGAGAACGAGCTGCTGGGCCAGACCTTCAAGGTGGCTTTTGCCCTGGATCTCAAGGGAAACGCGGAGTCGATCTCGGTGCCCATCGAGCCGGCCGTGGAGCCGATCGTTTTCAAAAGGATGCCCGAAGAGAAGATGCGTGAGCGGGCCTTCCTGGAACAGTTCACGGGCGAATATCAGATGGAGCAGGTGACGTTCACATTCCATCTCAAGAAAGGAGACACACTCTTTGTCCAGGTGCCCGGGCAGCCGGAATATGAATTGGTGCCCTACAAGGGAACCCAGTTCACGCTCAAAGGCCTGGCCGGTGTCAGCATCGAGTTCATCCGGGACGAGGCCGGGGAGGTGACCGAGGCCAAGATCACGCAGCCCGAAGGAGTGTTCACCGCGAAGAAAAAATGAGAGAGATAAAGGTGTCGTACGCGGCGGTCCTGTTCTTGGGCCTGAGCCTTCTGGTGTTCGGCGCGGACAAGGGGCCGGTCAACACGGATAAGAATGGTGTAGCCATTAAGGGATACGACCCCGTCGCCTATTTCAGCGAGGGCCGTCCGGTCAAAGGCAGGAAGGAGTTTTCCTGGGAATGGAACGGCGCGACATGGCGTTTCAACACTCCCGAGAACCGGTCCCTGTTTCAGAACAACCCGGAAAAATATGCGCCTCAATACGGCGGGTACTGCGCCTATGCCATGGCTTCAGGCGATCTGGTCGACATCAACCCCAAGGCCTGGAAGATCGTGAACGGCAGGCTCTATCTCAATTACAGCCCGAGGGTGCATAAAAAATGGGAATCGGATATCCCGGGCTATATAGAAAAGGCGGATAGATTGTGGCCGGACGTCTTAAGGATGATAAAGAGGAAATAGGGGCGATCCGTTCATTATTTGGATTTGACCCGGTAGAGGACCTCTCCCAGATATCCCCCGTCGTTGATCAAAGCGATATACATCCCCGGTTGAAAATAAGCTCTTCTGCTGAGCATCGGTCCCGACAGGTTGCCCAGGACCTCACTGGCTTCCCACTCCCCTCTGCGGTCAGTCAACAGGATGGGCACATTCTCGGTGATCAGTTTCTCTAAGATCTCTTTTAAGCTCACTGTTTCCTCTCTTCCGATTGATTCCAATCGCGTCTCCAGATAATATATACGTAATCGGCCGCCGGAAAGTTGCCATATATTTTTGGAAATCTTGGCCTGTCCGGGCCGACTAAAGGCTTCTGGGTGGTTGATAGCCAACCAAAGGAGCAGGACTGAGACTGAATGACGATCCGTTTTCCTTTTGATCCACTGGAACGCTCGGCTGAGGCCGAGAGCCTCGTCATGCACGACGGCACACGCCTTTACTACCGGTTCCGGGCATCCCAGTACTACGGCGGTATCGCTACGGCGGATGCCGTGGGCTGTTCCTTCCTGTGCGCCTATTGCTGGAACTACGACCGGAACCTGCAGCCCGACCGCTACCGCACCTTCTACTCCCCCCGCGATGTGGCATCCAAGCTGATGAATGTGGCCGATGCCCGCTCCCTGGGGCTCTACCGGGTCACCGGCAGCGAGCCCATCCTGGGCGAGAAATCCTTCGACCATCTGGTCCAGATCATCCGGATCCTCTCCCGTTTCCGGCCGGATTCCAGGTTTATCCTCGAGACCAACGGCCTTTACCTGGGTGCCAACCCCGGGACCGTTCGCCTCCTGCGCACCCCCGGACTGAGTGTCCGGGTGGGCCTGAAAGGCATAGACGAAAGAAGCTTCGAAAAGATCACCGGGGTTCGAAAAGAGTATTTCTATTATCCCCTGACGGCCTTGAGCGAGCTTGAGAAGCAGGGCGTCCCGGCCTGGCCGGCCCTGATGGAGGACCTGTTCCCTCAAAAAAAGATCGTGGAGTTCGCGCATCTCCTGGAGGCCAACGGAATCCATCGGGAACTGGAACTGGAGAAGGTCCAGCCGTACCCGCATGTGATCCGAAACCTGGAGGAGCGCGGCATCAAGCTGAGACAGGGGACCTGAGCCGCCGTCCGCTCTTGAGCGGTGAACTTTCTGCAGGGTAATCGCGTAAATACATATGACATAATAAATCTATCTTCAAGGAGGGAAGGCCGATGAAACGATCCATCCACAGCGTTGCCCTTTCGCTGGCCGTCGCGGCAGTGATGCTGCTGATCCTGGCGCCCGCGGTACCGGCCCTGGCGCAGGAGGGCGATACCAAGAGTAAGTATGCCGAGCTGCTTGGCGATTATGAGTTCGACCTCGCGGATCTCGGCATGGGTGTCGTGGTCATGAATGTGTATGCCGAGGGCGACTCGCTTTGGGTATGGCCGGAGACGTCCGGTGAACCGGCGGAGATGATGCCCGTGGAAGGCGAAAAGTACAAGTTCTACATCGAGGACGACGACGAAGGCCATTATGACATCATCTTCATCAAGGATGAGGACGGCAAATACACCAAGTGCCGGGTCGTGAACGAAGCCATGAGCCTGGATGCCACCGGTACCAAGATCAAGAAATAGATCCGGAAAGCTTCCGGATCAATTCGTAGGTCTTCTCCACGCCCGCTACTTCGACCGCCTCGGTAGCCATCTTCGCACCGTAGGCAGCTGCGGCGAAAGCATCGCCCCCGGCCCTCAGGCGTGCGACCGCAGCCGCGCACAGGACATCACCGCAGCCTGTGGTGTCGGACACCTTCTCTGCCTTCCGTGTGGGGATCAGCACGGATCTTTTAGAGGTCAGGACCTGCACTCCTTCACGGCCCCGGGTAGCGAAGACCGCCTTGGTACCCCTCTCCCGGGCCAGGGCGGCCAGATGCTCCAGGTCCCTGTCCTCAAGCTTCTGCCCCGGTCCCCCCAAAAGGGACGCCACCTCGGCGGCGTTGGCCTGGATGTAATCCGCGCCCGCCGCCCACTCCTGCCACTCAGGGACCGGGCAGTATTCTCTTGGGACCTTCAGCCCCTTGGACAGGGGAAGGCTGTGAATGTCAAGCCAAATGGGGCAATCTGCCGCTTCCACCACCTTTTTCCAGTCCTCGAGGGTGATGTCATAGCCGGAGTTGACGACAAAGATGAGGAAGTCCAGCTGCCGGATATCGCGCAGGAGCCTCTGGGGATCGAGGGCCGGCACCACGGATTCCAGCACCTCCCGCCTTTCCCCTTTCCCGGGGTAATGAAGGTGGACCCTGTTCCCGGGCCCGGGAACCCTGGCCCATGTGCCTGTGCTCAGCGTGGTCCAGGTCCGGGTTGAGGCCTTGATCAGGGGAATGAGGTCCGCGCCGACATTGGTGTAGAGAGCGACATCCTGGCCCAGGCCGCACAGGGCCGCTGCTTGGTAGAGGATCCCTCCCAAGCCCTCGATAGCGTTCCCCGTCTCGGAGGTGATGAAGTCGTAGGTGATGGTCCCCAGAAGCCCGATTCTCTTCCCCATGTCTCTCTAGGGATTCAATATTCGTCCCAGGCTTTGACAGCCAGGTCGTCCTGCGCGTATCGGGCGATGGCGTCAATGAAACGTTCCGCGAACTGCAGATTGGTGATGAGGGGAACGTTGAAGTCCACGGCCTTGCGGCGGATGATGTAGTCGTTGGTGAGTTCCACTTCCTCATGGCTCTTGGGGATGTTGATGATCAGGTCGAGCTTCCCTTCCTCGATGAAGGTCAGGATATTCGGCTCTCTTTTCTCCAGAGGCCAGTTCAGGATCTGGGAGGAGATGTTGTTGTATTTGAGGAAATCCGACGTCCCGCGGGTGGCGTAGAGGTTGAACCCCTGATCCTGCAGACGTTTGGCGTCCGGCAGGAACAGGGCCTTGCTCTCGAACGGTCCCGTCGAGAGCAGCACGTTCTTTTCCGGGTACTCGTATCCCACGGAGAGGAGTGCCAGTAGGAAAGCCTCCTCGAAACTGTCGCCGAGGCAGGCCACCTCGCCCGTGGAGGCCATCTCCACGCTCAGCACCGGATCGGCTCCCTTGATGCGTGTGAACGAGAACTGCGGAGCCTTGACCCCCACGTAGTCGAGTTCGAAGCAGGACTTGTCGATGGGGGGCATGTCGATCCCCATGATGAGCTTAGTGGCCAGGTCGATGAAGTTGAGTTTGAATATCTTGGAAACGAACGGGAACGACCGTGAGGCGCGCAGGTTGCATTCGATCACCTTCACCGTGTTCCCCTTGGCGATAAACTGGATGTTGAAGGGACCGTTGATCTCGAGCGCCCGGGCGATCTCGCGGCCGATCTTCTTCATGCGGCGCGTGGTCTCCAGGTATGTGCGCTGCGGAGGGAGGACCATGGTGGCGTCGCCCGAATGCACGCCCGCGTTCTCCACATGCTCGGTGATGGCATAGACAAAGAGTTCGCCGTTCTTGGCCACCGCATCCAGCTCGATCTCCTTGGCGTTCTCGATGAACTTGCTGATGACCACGGGGTATTCACGGCTGACCTCAGAGGCCTTGCTCAGGTAGCTCTTGAGCTCCCCGTCGTTCAGGGCCACGGACATGGCTGCCCCGCTCAGCACATAGCTCGGCCGGATCAGCACCGGATAGCCGACGCTGTTGGCAAAGGCCTGGGCCTCTTCCAGGTCGGTCAGCTCCTTCCAATCGGGCTGATCCACGCCCAGCTCATCCAGCAGGGCGGAGAACTTGTGCCGGTTCTCGGCGCTGTCGATGCTCTCCGGCGAGGTGCCCAGTACGTTCAGGCCGTAATCCATACATTTCATAGCCAGGTTGTTGGGGATCTGCCCCCCCATAGAGATGATGATCCCGCGTGGATTTTCCTTCTCGTAGATGTTTGCCACGGTTTCGAAACTCAGTTCATCGAAGTACAGCTTGTCGCAGATGTCGTAGTCCGTGCTCACGGTCTCGGGATTGTAGTTGATCATGAGCGTCCGGTAGCCCAGGTCGCGCAGGGTCAGCACGGCGTTGACGCAGCACCAGTCGAACTCCACCGAGGAACCGATGCGGTAGGATCCCGAACCCAGCACGATCACCTTGTTGGAGTCGTCGAATTCGATGTCGTCTTCTTCACCGCTGTAGGTCAGGTACAGGTAATTTGTCTGGGCCGGATACTCCGCCGCCAGCGTGTCTATCTGTTTGACGGAGGGGACAATGCCGGCAGCCTTCCTACGCTCGCGCACTTCCAGTTTCTCGCACCCCAGTGACAGCGAGATCTGCTTGTCGGAGAAACCCAGGCGCTTGGCAGACCGGAGGATGTCTTCGGGAAGCTCGCTGCAGGAGTGTCCGCGCATGTCCTTTTCCATGTTCACGATGTTGCGGATCTTGTAGAGGAACCAGCGGTCTATCTGTGTCAGCTCGTGGATGCGGTCGATGTCCATGCTTCCGACCGCCTCGGCCACTGCGAAAACCCGCAGATCCGTGGGATTATTGAGCTCCTTCTCCAGTTCCGGGAAGGCGATGTCGTTGCACACCACGCCGTACATCCCCACCTGGAGCATGCGGATGGCCTTCTGGAGCGCCTCCTCGAAGGTGCGGCCGATGGACATGACCTCGCCCACGCTCTTCATCTCGCTCCCGATCTTCTTGGAGGCCCGCTTGAACTTGATGAGGTCCCAGCGCGGGATCTTGACCACCACATAATCCAGGGCGGGCTCGAAACAGGCCATGGTCTTTTTGGTGATGGAGTTAGGCAGCTCGGTCAGCGAATAACCCAGGGCCAGCTTGGCCGCGATGTGTGCCAGGGGGTAACCGGTGGCCTTGGAGGCCAGGGCCGAGCTGCGGGACAGCCTCGGATTGACCTCGATGATGCGGTAGTCGTCGCTGCTCTTATCCAGGCCGAACTGGATGTTGCACTCTCCCACGATCCCCAGGTGACGGATGACCTGTATGGAGATGTCCCGCAGCTTGTGATACTCATGGTTGGTGAGGGTCTGCGAGGGGGCTATCACGATGCTCTCACCGGTGTGGATCCCCATAGGATCGAAGTTCTCCATGTTGCAGACCGTGACGCAGTTATCGTGGCAGTCGCGCACTACCTCATACTCGATCTCTTTCCAGCCACTCAGGTATTCCTCAATCAGGATCTGGTTGGTGAAGGAGAAGGCCTTGCGTGCCTGCGCCAGGAGCTCCTCGTCCGAGAAGGACAGCCCCGAACCCAGACCGCCCAGGGCATAGGCCACACGGGCCATGACCGGGTAGCCGATCTTTTGGGCTGCCTTCACCGCTTCCTCGGGTGAACGGACGGCTACGCTGCGCGGTGTCTTGAGGCCGATCTCATCCAGGCGGTCAACGAAATGCTGGCGGTCCTCACAGTCGATGATGGCCTGGATCGAGGTGCCCAGCACCTGGACGCCGTGTTTGTCCAGCACGCCCTGCGCGTGCAGCTCGACGCCGCAGTTGAGGGCGGTCTGGCCTCCGAAGCCCAGCATGATGCCGTCGGGCTTCTCCTTGGCAATGACCTTTTCCACGAAGAAGGGTGTGAGCGGCAGGAAATAGATCTTGTCCGCCATCGCGTCCGAGGTCTGGATGGTGGCGATGTTGGGGTTGATCAGGACAACCCGGATGCCCTCCTCTCGCAGGGCCTTGATGGCCTGGCTCCCCGAGTAGTCGAACTCGCCGGCCTGGCCGATCTTGAGCGCCCCGCTCCCCAGTAGGACGACCTTTTCCGGCTTGTTCATCTCTTGATTTTCTCCAGGAAAAGGTCGAACAGAAATGTGGTGTCCACCGGCCCCGGTGTGTGCTCGGGGTGGAACTGGACCGACATGAAGGGCTTTGCGATGTGCCGGATACCCTCGTTGGTGTCGTCATTGACATTCGTGAACCACGGCTCCCAGCCCTCGGGCAGCGAGTCCGTGTCCACCGCATACCCGTGGTTCTGGGAGGTGATGTAGCAGCGCTTGGTCCCCTCTTTGAGGCAGGGCTGGTTCTGGCTGCGGTGCCCGTACTTGAGCTTGTAGGTGTCGGCCCCGGCCGCCAGGGCCAGGATCTGGTTGCCCAGGCAGATGCCGAAGGTGGGGACCTCCTGATCCAGACATTTCTTGACTGAGGCCACGGTCTCGGCGCACATCTTGGGGTCGCCCGGCCCATTGGAGATCAGGATCCCGTCGAAGTCCAGGCCCGAGAAGTCGAAATCGCAGGGAACGCGCAGCACACGGCAGCCTCGCCGGATGAGGGAGCGCATGATGTTGGACTTGGCCCCGCAGTCGATGACCACGATGCCGGGACCGCCTCCTTCATTGTAGACCACCGGTTCCTTGATCGTGACCCTGGTGATCAGGTTTTCCTGGTTGGGGTCGTAGAATCCGACATCCTCATCATTGAACACCACCTTGCCCAGCATGGTGCCTTTTTCCCGCAGGCGCTTGGTGAGCGCCCGGGTGTCGATTCCGGTCAGTGCCGGGATGTTTTCCGACTTGAGCCAGTCGCCCAGGCTCTGTACGGCGTTCCAATGACTGTAATCCCGCGAATAATCGGACACGATGAGGGCGGTGATGTGGATGCGGTCTGACTCGAAGCTGCCGGGCAGGCCGTATTCGCTGGTTTTGGCCGGCACGCCGTAGTTTCCGATCAGGGGGTAGGTGAGGGTCAGGATCTGTCCGGTGTAGGAGGGATCGGTGAGCGTTTCCACGTATCCCACCATGCCGGTGTTGAAAACCACTTCGCCGGCCGCTGAAGATTCTGCGCCGAATGAATATCCCCTGTACTCTGTGCCGTCCTCGAGGACCAGGATGGCTTCTGTCATGTAATCATGTCGCTCAGGTTTTTAAGACTTATAGCACACGGCGGCAAATAAGGGAAGGAGAATTTGTGACCGCCTGCAGTTCCTTGCTATTTTATCTGATCCCGAGAGATCTGCTGGCCCGCGATTCCGTTCCGGTTACGGATTCATGGGCGACAGTCTCGAGGATGTATTCCATCGGCTCGAGCTCCGGAAGGTCGATCTCCAGAAGATAGGCTGTCCCGGTCGTGTGGGTTACATCGAGCAGACTGAAGTCGAGGGACCGGCGTTTTCCGGAAGCTTGTTCGATCAAAAACAGGGAGAGCTCGACATCGGATCCCCAGGTCCCGGCCACGATCGTCCGGACCACGGCCCGGAGGCTGCGGGTTTCCCGTGGAAGCTCTCCCATCAGAGGGGCGAGCCGCTCGGCCTGGAAAGGGTAGATCCGGTTCAGGGATGAGGCTGAATCACTCTGATCCCGGCGTCCTTCCTCAGAGATCCTGAGATAGCCGGCATTCGCCTCAGGCACAAGAAGCATGGGAGGGAACACCCTGACACCCCGGGCGATCGCCGGCTGGATCTTCACCGAGGATGCTGCCACGGCTCCGCTTCCGGACTTCAGGTTCCTGATCACCACGCGGCATTGATATGCACCAGGTTCCAGAGATGATAAGGCGTACAGCAAGAATCTCTTTTGTGGGAGAGTGGAATAATTTATCTCTCCCTTGAGGGAGGCCACGATGGAATTCCTCTGGTCGAAGATCATTGTCACGATCTCCGCCCGCCCCGAGGCGGCATCGACACTCCGCCGCGGAGGGATCTCCGCCAGTATCATCAGGTTGGACCGGGGGGCATCGGAGCAGGGAAGGGCGATCATGGAGAAACCCGGCGTGTTCTCCAGCCGGGTGCGGTCGCTCAGGGCCAATTCGAGAAGGTGGAGCTGCTTCTCAACGTGGCTGAATTCTGAAAAAGGCTTGGGATTGAAATAGCCCGCCTGCGCATGCACCACACACCCCGTCCGATTGACCTCGACCTTGATGTCATGGAATTTCCCGTCCGTTCGCTCATCGATGGTGTAGCCCAAAACATAGTAGCTGCCCGTGGCATTCTGGATCGACTCGGAGATCTCCTTATATGAAGTGACATCCCTGAAATACATCCCCCCCGACACTTCGGAGACCATCTGCAGGGAATGGTCTCCCCGCTGCCCGTGCTCCTGAAAATGTGCCCGGGTTCCCAGGGTGTTGATAGTGTATACCGGGCTGCTGGACGAGGCCAGCTCCTTGGTCATGTCATCGAAAAGCACGCGGATCCCGGGATCGATCTTGGCCATCCCCTCCGGGGTATTGTAAAGCTTGTCATACAGAAACTCCCGGGAGATCCCGGAGGAAAACAGGATGATGTGCTTGAAGCCGGCGATGCTCCTCAGGGCCATAGCTAACTCTTTCATGTCCTGCGCGAACTGCCGTATCTTCATTTTTATGAATTCCACGCTGGGATCTTCGATCTCCGGAACCGGCATCTCCAGCTCGGCCGCGAAGTCGTTCAAGGTCATCGAGGTGAGTCCCCTTGCTTTCCCCACCCGTGCGGCGATCTTCGCGTGGTTTTGGGTAAGGAATTCGTGCATGACCAGCCCGTGATTCTGCGAATAGGTGAGCAGGGCGATCTCGTCCGCGGGCAGGAGCTGGGTCTCGATAAAATGCAGTGCCGCTTTCTTGGCCTGCCTCATCCCCGGCAGGTCGTTGCGGAACAGGTCGACGATGAGGAAGAACTTCCGGTTCGTCCGCAGGGAACCGACCTTGGAAACCGGAACGGGTGTTTCTGTCAGCGTCTCCTCGACCTGTGTGGTCTTCTGAGGCAAAAGGTGGCTTTCGAAATCGGTGATGCTCTGTGGTCGGCCGTTGTCGTAGAGGACAAAATCGGAGGCCTGCAGATCGGTGACCGGATTTCCCTGCGGGTCCGTCACATACACCTGGATGAGCTTGAGGGTGACCGTGACTTCATGCTGGAGTTCTTGGGCGGCAGGGAGGTGGATAAACCACAGCACGCTGAGAAAACATGCGATCGCTCTCATGGTGAAAGACCCATCATCGCTCCTGAAACCCCCTTGTATTCCGTAAGCTAAAGGTAGCACGACAGGATCTTGGGTGTCAATGCTCTTCGAGTCACTGCGGGGAGCGGTCGGAGCTGTACAATGCCGGATCGACAACGTAGCATTCCACCTTCGGAAAAGCATCCGTACGGGTGTTAAGCCTGTAGGCGCGGCCGGCCTTGATGACATCCGGGATGCAGGAGAATTCGGCCCGTGCGATC
>CBFDBC010000083.1:0-13823 GCA_965602945.1 uncultured bacterium
GATCGACTGGTAGCTGACGGTCAGCAGGGCGATCGCCAGCGCCAAAAAGGCGGACGTGCCGAATACCCACCAGGGAAGCGGGATCCGGTAGGCAAATCCCAGCAGCCATTGGTGAATGGCGAAGTAGGCGACCGGCCAGGCAACGAGGTTGGCCACGATCACCCATTTGGTGAAATCTTTAGACAGCAGAAACACTATTTGGGAGGTCGTGGCCCCCAGGACCTTGCGGATACCGATCTCCTTGGTACGCTGTTCCGCCATGTATGAAGCCAGGCCGAAAAGACCCAGGCAGGAGATGGAGACGGCCAGCAATGTAAAGATCCGGAAGAGGATTCCTGTGCGCTGTTCCGCCCGGTAGAGCAGATCCAGGGCCTCGTCCATGAAGCGGTAGCGGAAGTCGAATCCCGGGGCGAACGTGTTCCAGACCTCCTCGACATGCGCGAGGCTCTGAGGCATGTCTTCACCTCTCAGACGCATAAATAGGACACGGCTGCTCGCAGGAGAAAAGATCAGGATCAGGGGATCGATCTCCTGGCGCAGGGAGCGGAAATGGTAGTCCTTGACCATCCCCTGGATCGTGAGGTTGTTCTCCCCTAAGGTCAGCCTCTGGCCCACCGGGTCCTCCATGCCCATGGCGCGGGCAGCCGCCTCATTCACGGCCACGGCAGTGTCTTGATCCGTGGAGAACTCCCTGGAAAGGCCGCGGCCGGCGATCAACTCGATCCCCATGGTTTTGAAAAAGTCTTCATCCACGAAGCTGGCCCGCATCAAAATTTCCTCGTCGGGGGCCTGTCCCTCCCAACGCCAGAGGCTGTTGGAGAAGCTGTAACCGTACGTCGGGACGTTGGCGCTGGCAGTCACAGCCAGGATGTTGGGATGAGCCAACAGTTCCTGTTTCACGGCATCGAACTGTTCCCGCATCTGCCCCCGCATACTCAGATAGACCAGGTGCTCCTTGTCATAGCCGAGTTTTTTGTTGCGCATGTAATCCAGTTGATAATAGACCACCAGGGTACATATGATGAGAAGGATGGTCAGGGAGAACTGGAAGACCACCAGGAATTTGCGGAAAAGTGAGGACCTCGCCCCGGACTGCACGCTGCCTTTGAGCACTCGGACCGGCTGAAAGCCGGACAGGAACAGGGCCGGATAGGTGCCGGAGATGAATCCCGTCGCAAGCGCGATCCCGAGGAGCCCCAGCCAGAGCCAGGCGCTGGAGGACAACCTCAGGGATAATTCCTTGGCGGCCAGAGAGTTGAAGGGGCCCAGCAGCAACCACACCAGCCCCAGAGCCAACAGGAACGCCATGCAGGCCAGGAGCATGGACTCACCGAAGAACTGCCGGATGAGATCTGAGCGGTGTGCGCCGGCCACCTTGCGCATGCCGACCTCACGCGCGCGGTTGGCGGAACGGGCCGTGGTCAGGTTCATGAAGTTGATGCATGCAATGAGCAGGATGAAGAAGGCCACCAGCGAAAATATGGTCACATAGGTGATGTCCCCGGAGGCAAAATCAAAATCGTAGTGGGAGTGCAGGTGGATCCGGGTCAGGGGCTGCAGGTTGAGGGCCGCGTCTTTCTCGACGGTGGGCTTGTCGTCCAGGTAGCGGGCGATCTTGCCGATGACCTCGCCGGCCTTCAGGCCGCCCTGGAGCTTGACATAGGTGGTGAACTGGCTGTTGCCCCAGCGGTCCACGGTGTAGTTGAGCTCCCGGCCGAACACGAAGGGGACCAGGAAATCGAACCGGATGTGGGAATTCCGCGGCACCTCCTGCAGGATGCCCGTGACCTTGAAGTCGAACTGACCGTCCGCATTGAGAATCTTTCCGATGGGGTCCTGCTCACCGAAGTACTTCCGGGCCATCTCTTCCGTGAGGACCAAGGACAAGGGATCTGCCAGGACCGTGGCCGGATCGCCCCGCAGCAGTGGGAAAGTGAAGACATCGAAGATCGATTCATCCGCCATGCCCAGAACTTCATCGAAGGTCTTGTCCTCATGGGTCAGGCGCATGCTGCGGCCCGTGTACCGGACCATGTTGACGATCTCGGGAAAATCATCCCGTAAGGAAGGGCCCAGCGGGCCCTGGGTGATGGCCCACGTGGTACTGTGGTCCGCGAAGTTGATGTCCTGGATGACCCGAAAGATGTCACCGGCCTTCTCATGAAAGCGGTCGAAGCTCAGCTCGTCCCGGACCCAGAGCAGGATCAGGATGCAGCAGGCCATGCCTATGGCCAGCCCGGCGATGTTGATGAAGGAATAACCCTTGTGACGCGTGATGTTCCGCACGGCGACTTTGAGATAATTTTTGATCATTTGCAGACTCCAGTAGACAAGATTTCTGAGGAGCGGGGGGAGCGATCTGAGAGCCTGGCGTCGGCACCAATCCCCTGCGGCAGGCAGGCCCCCTCCATATAGTAGTCATGAGATTCAGAACATATCTATCACTAAATACGCCATGGGGCCACATAAGGATGTCGATGTTCTTTCTACGCGGCTACAAACAAGGGAAGTGGGTGAACCGGCCCGGCCGGTTTCGGGCTGGGGAAGACGAGCTGGAATCCCGGCCTACCCCTCAGCCCTGACCTTGACGTGCATGGCAACCATGCTGATGATCTGATCCCGCACGCTGTCCAGGCTGGTGCCGTCCTTCTTGGGCATGCGCAGAGCCAGGTTGGGAGGCATGACCACCAGGAACTCCGATTCCAGCTCGATCACCCGTCCCAGGTCCTTGAGGGGGGCATCTTTGATCGTCCCGGGTTTGGGAACTTCGGGCTCTTCGATATACCGGATGATCTCCTTGAGCTGCTCCGGGTTCGTGAAGTCGAATGTATCGTCATGGGCCATGGGCTTACTCCTTCCGCATCATGTCCTGCATAGTGTACAGTCCCCAGGGCATCCTGAAAAGCGGCAATTTTCAGCCTGAAGCTTTTCCGAGACCAGGTGGACTATGAGAGCAGCCGGGCGGCACGTTTCATTCTCAACCTGGCTTTAGAGATGCCGGCCTTGCGACACAGCCTTTGTTCGGAGGATTCCGTGGTGTAGAATAGGGCGGTGGAAAAAGAGCGCTTCATCGTCCATGTCGACATGGACGCCTTCTACGCCGCAGTGGAACAACGCGACAATCCTGCCTACCTCGGCAAACCGGTGGTGGTCGGGGCGGATCCCAAGGGAGGGGCCGGCCGCGGTGTGGTCTCAGCATGTTCGTATGAAGCGCGGGAGTACGGCATACACTCCGCCCTGCCCATTTCCACTGCCTACAGGAAATGCCCACACGCCGTTTTCCTGAGGGGGGATATGCGAAAATACGCTCGCATATCCCGCCAGATCTTCGGGATCCTGGAGCGGTTCACGCCCGACCTCGAGCCCATCAGCATCGACGAGGCTTTCCTGGACATCAGCGGGAGCTACCACCTGTTCGGCAGCCCGGAAAACGCCTGCCGGCAGATCAAGGCCGTGGTAAAGGCCGAGACAGGCCTCACCGCCTCCATCGGGATGGCTCCCAACAAGATGACGGCCAAGATCGCTTCCGATCTGGAAAAACCGGACGGCCTGGTCATCGTGAGCCGTGAGGATCTGCTGGGATTCTTGCATCCCCTTCCCGTGGGAAAACTCTGGGGTGTGGGGAAACGCACGCTCGCAGCGCTGCAGGCGCTCGACATACGGACTATCGGCGACCTCGCCCGCTGGGAACAGGAGGACATGGCGGACCGGTTGGGCAAAGGAGGGATCCATGTCTGGAAGCTGGCCAACGGCATCGACCCTCGTGATGTCAGGGGGGAAGAAGAGGTCAAATCCATCGGCCACGAGCACACTTTCGCGGAAGACGAGACCGACTGGGACAAGATCGAGGATTCGCTGATGCGGCTGAGCGAGAAGGTCTCGCGGCGGATGCGCAGGCTGGGTTACAAGGGCCGCACGGTGACCTTGAAGATCCGTCTGGCGGATTTTTCGACCTTCACCCGCGCCGTCACACGGGATGGGGCCACCAATTATGTTGAGGATCTTTACAGCAGCGCGCTGCAGAAATCCCGTGAATTCAAGCGGGGCCGCCAGCCCATCCGTCTGATTGGGATCCAGGTTTCCAATCTCGAGCACGAAGAGCGGCAGCTGGACCTGTTTTCAGGAGCGGGCACCGACACGGATAAAAAGGAACGACTGCACACCGCCGTGGACGCGATCAAGGACCGCTTCGGCGAAGCCGCCATCAAGCACCGCAAATAGAGCCGGGAAGCTTCCCTGGTATCTTTTCAGATTTTCTGAATAAAAGTCTTGACATCACCGGCATCTATTCATATATTCTGAAAAGACTGCGAACAGAGGAGCACAAAATGAAGGAACTGACCCGGTTCGAAGAGCAGATACTGCTTTCTGTCTGGCGGCTCAAAGCCGAGGCATACGGCATCACCATATACCGGCACATCCGGGATCTCACCGGCAAGGACCTGGCCATAGGCGGGATCTATTTTCCTCTGGAACGCCTGGTCAAGAAAGGTTTTCTCTTGGCACAGAAGGGAGAGCCCACGCCGGTGCGCGGCGGCCAGAGCAAGCGCTACTACCGCCTGACCGAGCTGGGTGCCGAGGAGCTGATCCGCTCCAGGAAGATCCAGGATGCCTTCTGGAAGGGGCTGCCGCCCCTGGAATATGCCATAGGGGACAAACCATGAGCACGTCACAGAGGAGACGACCATCGAGCGTGGGCATCTGGCTGCTCAGCCGCTTACTCAACCGCAGGAAAAACTACGGCTTATTCGGTGACATCGAGGAACTCTACGCCTTTCAGCGGGAGGAGAAGGGGCGATTCCGGGCGGATCTCTGGTTCTGGGCCCAGATCCTGAGGACGATCCCCCACTACCTGCTGGATTCATTCTACTGGAGCTGGGTCATGTTCCAGAACTACTTCAAGGTGACCTTCCGCAGCCTGAAGCGGCACAAGGCCTATTCGTTCATCAACTTCGCCGGGCTGGCCGTGGGCATGGCCTGCTGTATCCTGATCCTGACCTATGTGCACTGGGAGCTGAGCTATGACCGCTACCACGAGAGGTCCGCCCGGATCTTCCGCCTGGCCGTGAACGGCGACATCAACGACCGGGCCTTCAACATCGCTTGTGTCAACAATCCTCCCGGGCCCTATCTCGCCCGGGAGTGGCCGGAGGTTGAGACTGCGGCCCGCATCCGGCCCCGGAACCGATGCGGGATCACCTTCGAGGATAAACGCTTTATGGAGGAAGGCGTGATGTGGGCGGATGCCTCCCTGTTCGAGGTCTTCAGCTTCCCGCTGAAAACGGGCGCTCCGGAAACGGCCCTCAAGAATCCCTACACCGCGGTGATCACGGCCGGCATGGCGCTCAAATACTTCGGGGAGGCGAATCCGATCGGCCGCGTCCTGCGGATAGATGACCAGGCCGACTACACCATCACCGCCGTCATGGAGGATGTGCCGGAGAATTCCCATTTCACCTTCGACCTCCTACTGTCGAATGAAACACGATATGTGGTCAACAAGGCCCAGATGACCCGCTGGATGGGGGATTTCAACAACTATACCTACCTCCTGCTCCGACCCGGTGTGAACCCGGCCGATCTGGAGGCCCGCTTCCCCGCCCTGGTCGAAAAACAGATGGGACGGATCCTCAACGCCATAGGCGGAAAGATCACCTACATCCTGCAGCCTCTGACAAGCATCCATCTTCATTCCCGCCTGGAAGGCGAGATCGCTCCGGTCAGCGACATCGCCTACGTCTATATTTTTTCGTGTGTGGCCGTGTTCATCCTGCTCCTGGCCTGCATCAACTTCATGAACCTGTCGACGGCCCGCTCCGCCAACCGGGCCCGGGAGGTTGGCATGCGCAAGGTCCACGGGGCCGTTAAGTCTACGCTGGTCAGGCAGTTCCTGGGAGAATCCATGATCTACAGTTTTGCTTCGCTGGGGTTGGCGCTGCTGTTGGTGGAAGCTGTTATGCCGCTGTTCCGTTCCTTTTCGGCCAGGCAGCTTCACATCCCGTATTTCGAGCTGGGATGGCTGATCCCGGCCCTCTTGGGACTGGCTTTCCTGGTCGGGCTGGCCGCGGGCAGCTACCCCGCTTTTTACCTGGCCCGATTCCAGCCCTTCCATGTGCTCAAGAGCAGCTTCGCTGCCGGGCGGAGCAGGAGCCGCTTCCGTCAGATCCTGGTGACGTTTCAGTTCACAGTTTCGACCATTCTGATCATCGGTACCGCGGTGATCCTCTCACAGGTGAGTTACATGAAGAACAAGCGCCTGGGCTTCGATGAAGAACGTGTGATCGTGGTCAATGTCACCAACGATCGGATGCAGGACTCCCTGGATCCCGTAAAGCAGGAAATGCGCATGGTCCCGGGTGTATCGAACGTTGCCATGTCATCTCACGTCCCCGGTTGGGGGGGGCGGCACAACGTGTGCCTGCCGGAAGGCTTTGCAGCGGATGAATCGGTGATGATGGGGATCATAGGAGTGGATTCCGACTTCCTCCCGGCCCTGGGGATCGAACTGGCTGCAGGACGCAATTTCTCACTCGAATTTCCCAGCGATCCCGACAAATCCGTGCTCATCAACGAGACGGCGGCACGGAAGTTCGGCTGGGAGGAGCCGGTGGGTAAAACGATACGGGAGCTGGACGACCGCGAGATCCTCAAAACCGTGGTGGGAGTCGTCGAGGATTATCATTTCATGTCCCTGCACAATACGATCGAGCCCATGTTGATCACCAATGCCCGGGACAACTACGGTGCCCTGATCATCAAGCTCGGCCCGGGAGCCCTGGCTCGTGCTCTTGAGTCCCTGCAGGCCAGATGGGATTCCGTCATGCCGGGAATCCCGTTCGATTTCTATTTCCTGGACCAAGAGTTCGACAGCCAATTCCGGGCAGAGGAAAGCCTGAGCCGGATCTTCGCGTATTTCAGTCTGCTGGCGATCTTCATCGCCTGCCTGGGGCTTTTCGGGATGGCAGCCTACACAACCGAAAAGCGGACCAAGGAAATCGGCATCCGCAAGGTGCTTGGTGCATCCTCCGGCCAACTCATCCTGCTGCTGAACCGTGAGTTTGCTGTCCTTGTGATCCTGGCCAATCTCGCGGCCTGGCCCCTGGTGTACTTGCTCGCAAGGCGCTGGTTGGCAGATTTCGCATACAGGACCTCGCTGAGCCTCGCGATGTTCCTTCTGTGTGCCTTGGCCGTCTTTGCCATCGGGATCCTGACGGTCTCCTATCAATCCATCCGGGCGGCACACGCGGACCCGGTCGATTCCTTGAAATACGAATAGAGGAGCGTGCCCCGGCTCAGCGGGTGATGCGGAGTGTCCTGCGAAAGGGAGTCGGAGGCACGGCCATGGCGTCTTCGGCCGTCACATCGAAGACATAGACACCCGGCCGGTCCAGTGCATACGGGATGGCGATCGAAAACTCCTCCAGATCCAGCAGCTCGTCCTCGGTCAAGCGGATCTCCCGCTCGCGTGTGAGCTTTTCCAGGCATTCCCCGTCGAGCACGACGGATACAGTGACGCGGAATCCGGCCAGGAGTGCATCGTCCTCTTCAGCAAACTCGACCCTGTCTGTGGGAATGGTGATCAGGAGTTCGGCGGCCGCGTAGCTGAGGTCGAAGCGGAACCTGTAGCGAAGATCCCCGTCCCTTCCGCGATTGATCAGCTTGAGTCGGGCTTCCTCCATGGCGGTGAGCAGGCCCGGAGCCGCCTGCTCCAGGTACCAGCGCCCCTTGCGGTTCACGAAGACGAGGCTCATTTTATGATCGGCGTAGTACCACTCCTGCTCCCGGATCCACTGGGGCCGGCTTTCGCCGTCTCCTCCCTCCTCCCGGACGATCTCCTGGGTCTCACCGACCTCACGCCAGACGGTCTGCATCCGGTCCGGGGGGCCCAGCACCAGGTAGATCCGGCCGGGATCCGTGTTCCAGCCCCGAGACGTTTTCATGGTGCCCATCGGAAACCCGAAGCTATCGTTGGCATACTCGATCCGGTCTTCGAACTCCTGCTTGAACTCGTTCTTTTCGGTCAGGGGATCCGGATCTCGCGCTTCCCAGAACGCCGCGATGAACGTCTCCTTGGCAGCCGGGTCCGGGAGATGCCGGTATGTCTCGATCTCGTCTTCGGTCATGAGCAGCCGGGCCGTCTCATAAAAATCATAGTAGTAGGAATCCTTGACCAGGATCGATGTACACCCGGCCAGCAGCCACACCGCAAGTGTAAAGAAAATTGACTGTGTAAAGAAAATTACCGGCCGCCTTCCCATGAACACTGCTCCATACACGGACACATTCAGTTATGCAAAAGACGTACCAAATATGGAGACCCGATCCCCCCCCTACCGGGGTTCTCCGGTGTCGGACCAGCCGCGCAGCGCGTAGTATTCCCGGATGAGGGACCGGAAAAACTCCTTATCGATCCTCTGTCCGCGCATGAATCCGGCCAGGGACTCTTCCTTAAAGAAACGCTCGGGCAGGATGTCGTCGCTGTGCCGCCGCCCGTTGCGCAGGTTGTATCTCCGCGCCAGGTGTGTGAGCCGTGCGCCCAATTCCATGAGCGATCCCTCCGTGTGCGAGAACCCGGTCATAGCATTGAGCAGAGGGGCCAGGCGATCGAGGCCGAAGGGTACGAAGTCGCAGATGATGAGGCTGTTGCGGGCGTTTACGGTGTCCAGGCCGTCGGCCACGGACTGCGGGATATCCTCGATCTTGAAATCCGGTCCCGCTTCCTGTTCCGTGTGCCAGAGGCGGGTGTGGCTGGCAAAGTCAGCCACCGACAGCACCACCCCCATGGTCAGGCAGCCCTTGGGATTGACACCGGAAAGCTCCATGCCGTATATGTTGATGGCAAATTCTTCGCTTCCCCGGCCGATCTTCTGTGAGGCGACGCGGGTGCCGTCGGCAAAGAGCCCTCCCACGCCTTCGCGGAGCGCCATCTTCCGCAGGAGCGATCTCTGGGCCTCCGCGTTCCCCCACTCCAGATTCAGGCCCTCCCAGCCGTCCACCAGGCCTTTCTCGAAGCACTCCATGGCAAAGGAGCAGGTCACGCCGGCGCTGATGGTATCCATGCCCAGGTCATCGCAGATCTCGTTGGCCCAGGTCAGGTCCCGGGCGTCCCCGATCTCACACCCCGAGCCCAGATAGGCGGCGGTCTCATACTCCGGGCCCTCGACTTCGTGGCCGTCCCAGCGTGCGATCTTGGAGCATTGGATGCCGCAGCTGAAACAGCCGACATCCTCCCAGTTGAGCTCCTCCCGGCAGGCCTCCGAAGAGATTCCCTCGAATTGTTCGAACTGAACCTGCTGAAAGTTGCGTGTGGGCAGAAACTCGTACTCCTGGCCGCTGCGCACACACTTCATGGTGCCTTTCCGCCGCCGGAACTTGACGCCGTCATGGTCCATGATATCCCGGGTCAGCTGCCGGTTGAGCTCCAGGAACAGCTCCCGGTCATGGTATTGGATGGACTGTGCGCCGTCGACCACCAGCGCCTTGAGGTTCTTGGAGCCCATGACCGCCCCGGATCCGCCGCGGCCGTACTGCCGCCACTTGTCCACACTGATGCAGGCGATGAGGTTCCGGTTCTCTCCTGCCGGGCCGATGCAGGCCGCCCGTGGATCCCTGCCCGGATGGCGGGCAACCAGGGCATCGTTGGTCTCGAAGGTCCCCTTCCCCCACCATTCCGAGGCATCCAGGATCGCCACCGTGTCGTCGGAAAGGTGGATGTACACCGGTTTCTCCGCACGGCCCGTGATGGTCACGTAGTCATAGCCTGCGGCCTTGATGCGCGGGCCGAAATGCCCCCCGCAGTGGGAATCGAGGATCGAGCCGGTGAGCGGCGAACGGGTCACCACACAGGTCCGGGCGCTGGTCTGCACCGGAGTGCCTGTGAAGGGTCCGTTCACGAAGATCAGGGGGTTGTCAGGGCCCAGTGGATCCGGGCCCGGAGCCATCTGCTCCAGCAGGGCGAAACCCAGGCCCTTCCCGCCGACATATTGTTCGAGAAGAGCCCTGTCCGTGTCTCCCTTTTCGCAGCGCCCGGTCGTAAGGTCGATGTGCATCCATGTTCCGGTGTAGGACATGATCTTCTCCTTGAATCTTTTACAGACGGCCTATTCCCGTGCTCAGACTAGCGTATCAAATTTGGCCGGTCAAGTCGAAAAACACCCGGGAATATGGTATAAAAGAGGCGGACAAAACACAGGAGGTCGAGGCGGCATGGACAAAAAAAACATTATCCGATCCTTTCTCCTCCTGATTTTTGTCGCGGGCCTGTCCTGCGCCTCTGCCGGAGCCGGCGCGGAGGTCCCCGAGTTCGACAGCCAGAAGGCCTTCTCGTACCTGCTGAAACAGTGTGAGATCGGCCCCCGCAACCCCGGTTCCGAGGGACACCGACGGGGCCGTGAATATCTGCAGGTAACCCTTGCCCAGTACGCCGACAACGTGAGGACGCAGCCCTTCCCGCTTCGCTTCGGCAGCCCCGAGCAGACAGAGGAAGCCTACAACATCATCGCCCGCTTCCAGCCGGAAAAAAAGGAGCGTATCCTGCTGTGCGCTCACTGGGACACGCGACCCTGGGCAGACGAGGACCCGGATCCGAAGAACCACGACACACCCGTCCTCGGAGCCAACGACGGGGCTTCCGGTGTTGCGGTCCTGCTGGAAGTGGCCCGCCTGCTCCACAATCACAAGGCCCCGGTCGGTGTGGACATCGTCCTTTTTGACGGGGAGGACGCCGGCACATCGGGCCGCATGAACAGCTGGGCGCAGGGAGCCCAGTACTTCGCCCGGACCCTGGCGCCCCGGGACAGGCCGGTCCTCGGTGTCCTGATCGACATGATCGGCGACGCGGACCTGGTCATCACCAAGGAGGCCAACTCCCTGTCCGCCGCCCGCCCGGTGGTGGAAAAAGTCTGGAAGATCGCCCAGGACCTGGGCTGTACGGCC
The DNA here is from genome assembly GCA_965602945.1 of uncultured bacterium. GTDB lineage: Bacteria > Acidobacteriota > Aminicenantia > Aminicenantales > Aminicenantaceae > JAUXEH01. Next base: position 10,936 of record CBFDBC010000083.1, read on the forward strand.
TTCAAGCCGAGGCTGGGATCATCGATCATGGACGACCACATCCCCCTCCTGCAGGCCGGGATCCCCTGCATCGACCTGATCGACCTCGACTACCCCTACTGGCACACGGTGTCGGACACGCCCGACAAATGTTCCGCTGCCTCCCTGGACCAGGTGGGCCGGGTCCTGGTCCATCTGATCTACACCTTCGAAGGAATTTGAGCCCTCCCCGGGCACCCTGGCGCAAGCATACCCGAGACCGTGCTTATTCGCTGATTACTAGATCCGTCAGGTAAGCTGATGAGGAAGCCGTCCGGAGGCGAGCGGGCATGGTTCCTCGAAGAGGAGAGCGAGCCGAGGAATTAGGGGATTTTTCTCGCTGGGAAAAATCACCGGGCTGACGTTTCAGTTTGCCTGACTGTCTCATTCCCGACACGGTTCTTGAAACGCTTGCGCCGCGGAATTCCGATTGAAATCCGGCGGCCCTTGATATAACCTGTACCCTCAAAAGAAACCGACACCCTGAATTTTCAGGCATATCCAATGTGAGGTGTGAGATGCGACAACGGGCAATATCCCTCAAGATTTATTGTGTGACCCTGCTGATCTTTTCCCTGGCAGCGCCCTGCCTCCGGGCTCAAGGGAGCCAGGTGGTGCGGGGATACCCGGTGCTGGAAACCCCGCTCTCCCAGGAGGTCCTGACGCTGCTGGCCAACGAGATCTCCGGACAGATCATATTCAACAACGAGATCATCCTGGCCGGGGCCCCCTGGATCCGTGACCAGGAAGAATTCACCGGTACGTTCTATGAAGCACAGAAGATCTACGATATGGTCGGCGGTTATGGAATCGAAACGTCCAGGCTCGATCGCTATCCCCGGGACCAGGAATTCTCCTATCCCCTCCAGGGGGAATTCTGGATCATCAAACCGGAGACGCGGCTGGTGGCCCGGCTGGAGTCGGACGCGGCCCTGGTGGCCTCAAGCTCCGGGGACGTCGACCTGACCGGAGACCTGGTGTACATCCCGCCCCTGAGCAAGGATGACCTCAAGAGCTGGCCCGAAGGGCAGGCCCCAGAGCGGTACAGGGACAAGATCGCGATCATGTGGTCGCATGCCAACCGGACCACTGCCAAGGCGCTGGATGCGGCCGGAGTGCGCGGTGTGATCTCCTTCAACTCACGGGAGCGCTATTTCGATCCCGACCAGGTGGTCTACGGGCGCGGAACGTACAGCGGCATGGACTCCCTCAAGTTCGGATTCACCCTATCCTGGAGGCAGTGGTCGGAGCTGCTGGAGGACGCGGAAGGCGGCAAGGAGATCACGGTCCGCTGCAAGACCAAGATCGGGTCATACCCGGACAGGTTCGAGTCCGTATTCTGCTGGATCCCCGGCACGGAGCCGGATAAAAAGGGCGTCATCTTCTCCGCCCACCTCTTCGAGGGCTATACCAAACGCGGGGCCAACGACAACATGAGCGGATGTGTGGTGCAGCTCGAGATCCTGCGGGCCCTCTCCAAGCTGATCGCGCAGGGGGCCCTGCCCCAGCCCAGGCGCAGCATCTATTTCCTCTGGCCCAACGAGATCTCCGGCACCTACGAACACTTCGCTCAGAACCGCGAGCTGGTGGATAGATACAGCGTCAACATCAACATGGACATGGTAGGCGAGGCCCTGCGCAAGAACAATGCCCTCTTCACCATGACCGAGTGTCCCAACCAGCTGCCGAGCTACCTTGACGGGCTGGGGGACGCCGTCATGAACTATGTCTGGCGCACCAACGATATCGTGTACCTGCCGGATTCACCCCGGGGACGACGGGGCGGGCAGTATTTCCCGCGGCCCATGTGGGAAAAGAATGGCTCCCGGGATGCGTTCCGCTATTACATCCACCGCGCCACGGGGGGGAGTGATCACATCTGCTTCAACAGCCCCTCGGTGGCGGTCCCGGGCGTCGAGCTCAACATCTGGCCCGACCAGTGGTATCACGCAGACACCGACACGCCCGACAAGTCCGATCCCACGCAGCTCAAGCGTACCGCCTTCATCGGAGCGGCCATGGCCTGGGCAGCAGCCGACTGCTCGGACGAGGTGCTGGCAAAGCTCCTGGACTCCGTCTCCACTTTCGGATACGAACGTGTGGGCAAGCGGGATGTCCCGGCGGCCATTCGACTCATCGAAAACGCCGAGCCGGACAAGCTCGAGGAGATGACCCATCAGGCCCTCAACCTGGTGGATTTCGCCACCAACCGCGAGATGGGCGCCATCCGATCGATCCAGGATATCTTCACGGGATCCGGAACGGCACGCAGGCTGGTCGGCGACTACCTCGGACAGTGGCACCTCTTTCGCGAAGGTCTGCACCATCAGCTGCTGGGTTATGCCGGCCTGAAGGCGGAACATCTGGCCGAAGGCTTTTCGCTGGATGTGGACGCACCGGAGGAGCCGGAGGTGTCCCCCCAGGCGACAAAGTATGCCCGGATCTATCCGGTCATCCACCCGGACGTCAGGGCCAGGGAGTTTTCAGCGGAACGGACCGAGGCGTATCAGAAGTTTGTCGAAGAAAATCCGGACGCGATCAAGACGACCGGGCTCGACGCCCGGCTGAGGCGGACGGTCCAGAACTACCTGAACGGGAAGCACTCGATCACCGATATCCGCAACTGGGTCGCGGCGGAGACCGGGAAGACGCTGGAGTTCGACCCGCTGCTGCGATACCTGGAGCTCCTCAAAACGACGGGCTGGATCACCTACTGATAAAGGGGCCTGTCCCCTTTTTTTCATTTTAGCGGTCGAGGTTGGTGAGGCCGAACTCACGGGCCCAATCCAATGCCTCGGCATACTCGGCACCGGTCAGGCGGCGGTCGATCTCCTCGAACTCAAGGGCCCGGTACTCGGGTCGGTACTGGC
>CBFDBC010000084.1:0-13819 GCA_965602945.1 uncultured bacterium
GGTCCCGGTCCTCGGGAATGGGGAGCCAGGCCGGCGGCGTTCCCTCACCCACATTGGCCCAGCGCCACTGTTCGTCGTGCCGGTCCCAGTCTCCGATCAGTATGTCCACCAGCCTGGCTTTTAAAAAATTGCGGGCATCGATGCGTTCCTGCGGATCGCTCCTCAACAGATCCCAGAGCTCTAGCGTGCTGTGGACTTCCGTGGCTCCTGCAAATCCGGGACTGTTGTCTTTCCCCTCGTTGGGCCACTCCTCGATTGTCCCCGCCATCCCGGCGAAGTGATCCCGATATTCCCCCAGATAGGGATCGTCCGGGATCACGATGAGCTTGGGCGTGGCGTGGAGCACGCTGACGGAATCCAGGATGACCGGAACGACCGGAGGGGCTGTGGGCAGCGCGGACTTGACCTGGTCCTCGACGATCTCTACCACAAAGGTGTCGTAGAAGAATTCGGGGAGCAGGTCGAGCAGAGATTTCTGTAATGGCCGAAAGGTGTAGGGCTTCCCGTCTGCCCCCACGAAGCGCAGTCCCAGGCTCTGCTTCCCCTTCCCGGTCCCCGTGATGGTGAGGCCGCCGGCATAGGTGCGGAGGTCCAGTACATCGATCTCGATCTCCGTCGTCCACAGGTCCCGGTATCCGGATCCGAACAGCCAGCGGTGTGTCTTCCCCGCAGCCAGGGAGGCATCCGGTACCACGGTCTTGGTCTTTTTTTGCGGATCTTGCCCCCAGGCATCGGGAGGCGCCAGCAAACCCGATATCAAAACGATCCCCAAGGCAAATATTCCGGCTTTTTGCTTGATTGATTTCATGGGATGTGACCTCTAAAAAGCTTTTTCTATTCTATATCCTTTATTCGAGCTGAGGTCAACCGGAATGTGCATTCGTTATCAACTCTGCTCTACCCCCCGGTCTTCCGCCTTCCTTTGGGGATGCATTTTGGGGACGGACCATGGAAAATGTTGATAAAAGAGGGAGTGTAAGCGATATTTGCCTCCCGGTAGTAATTCAGATGGACATGCTATATTATGAAACACACATCAAAACGGTTTCACCTTGGAGGAAACACCATGACCGATCTTGTGACCATCGAGCCTCCCCGCGGGAAGCTGGGTGTGTTGCTGCCCGGCCTGGGGGCCGTGGCCACGACCTTTATCGCGGGCGTCTGTGCCATCCGCCGGGGCATCTCCCGGCCCATCGGCTCCCTCACTCAGATCGGCACCATCCGCCTGGGCAAACGCACGGAAAAACGCATCCCCATGATCAAGGACTTCGTTGAACTGGTCGGCCTGGATGACCTCGTGTTCGGAGGCTGGGACATCTTCGCCGACAACGTCTACATGGCCGCGAGCAAAGCCGGGGTTCTCAGCAAAGATCTCCTGGACGAGGTGCGTGCCGACATAGAGGGGATCAGGCCCTGGAAGGCGGTCTTCGATCAGGCCTACATCAAGCGACTCGACGGCAGCAATGTGAAACAGGCCCCCACCAAATACGGCCTGGCGCAGATGCTGATCGAGGACATGAGGAATTTCAAGGAGGCCCACTCCCTCTCGCGTATGGTCATGGTGTGGTGCGCCAGCACGGAGGTGTTCATGGAACCCGATGCGGTGCACCAGGACCTGCCCACCTTCGAGCAGGCCATGAAGGACAACCATCCCGCGGTCGCCCCCAGCATGATCTATGCCTACGCCGCCATAGCCTCAGGCGTCCCCTTTGCCAACGGCGCGCCCAACCTGACCGCGGACATCCCGGCCCTCATCGAATTCGCCAAGGATCGAAACGTTCCAATCGCCGGGAAAGATTTCAAGACCGGCCAGACACTGATGAAAACCATTCTCGCCCCCGGCCTCAAGGCACGCCTGCTGGGCCTCGATGGGTGGTTCTCCACCAACATCCTGGGCAACCGCGACGGCGAGGTCCTGGACGATCCCGAGTCATTCAGAACCAAGGAGGAGAGCAAGCTCTCGGCCCTCGAGCACATCCTGCAGCCCCATGTGTACCCGGACCTGTACCGGGACTTCACGCACAAGGTCCGCATCAACTACTACCCCCCGAGGGGTGACAACAAGGAAAGTTGGGACAACCTGGACATCTTCGGCTGGCTGGGCTACCCCATGCAGATCAAGATCGACTTCCTGTGCCGCGACAGCATCCTGGCAGCACCCATCGTGCTCGACCTGGCCCTCTTCCTGGACCTGGCCCAGCGCTCCGGGATGCGGGGCATCCAGGAGTGGCTGTCCTTCTATTTCAAGAGCCCCCTTTGCGCGCCCGAGCTCTATCCCGAACACGACCTCTTCATACAGCTCATGAAGCTGAAGAACACCCTCCGCTATCTCAAGGGTGAGGATCTCATCACCCACCTGGGCCTGGAATACTACGATTGATGCAGCGTGTATTGGACTAAAGTCCAATTGATTTCTGTTTCTGATTGAATTAATCTTTTGTGCGGTAGGGAAGAAACATGAAGAGAATGACGTCCAATCGGGTGGGGAACGCTCTGCCTGGAGGACACGAACCCAAGACCCGGGAGATACGTATATTCTTTTAATACATCGGAAAACTATCAGGAGGTAGTGCAATGAAAAAAGTGGCCGGATTAATGAGTTTACTGCTATTGTTGACAGGATTGTCCTATGGGCAGAGGGCCTACATCGTCGGGATGAGCTATCTGATCTCTTCGCCGACAGGGAACACCAAGGATTTTGTCGACACGACCAGCTATCTGGGCTTCTGCCTCGAGGGACGAAAATTCGTCTCGGATCATTTTACTCTGGGAGCCTCCCTCCAGTGGAATGCCTTTGAGCAGGAAGAGACGGGGCTGGGCCTGGCCAAGCACAACATGAACGCATACCCGCTGATGGCCACCGTGCACCTCTACCCGATCAATAACGACAAATTCATCCCCTATGCTGGGATCGGCATCGGTGCTGTCCGGGTATACCAGAGGGTGGAAAGTGTCTTAGACATCAACGAGAAGGACGCCTGGCATTTCGGGCTGGCGCCCGAGTTGGGGGCCGTCGTCAGGCTGGGGACCGATGTCGGGATGCTGTTCAACATCAAGTACATCCAGGCCTTCGAGTCCGGAGACAAACTGCCCGCTCAGACCTTCTTTTCATTCAGCATCGGATTCCTCTGGCTGCACAGCCAGTGATCTCCGGCTCAGATCGAATCTAGCGGAAATTTACATGATAAAACGTATATCTATTCTATGTTTCGCGCTCTTGATGCTGGGAGCCCTGCCGGGCCTGGCTCAGCAGGGTGTTCCCTGGAACAGGGTTGAGATCACTCCCTTCGTGGGTTATCAGTTCGGCGGCAAGATCCGGGTTCATGACGGGTACCTCACCGTCAAGGACGACGTCAACTATGGATTCGCCCTTAATGTCACCGTGCGGCCCGGTGCCCAGCTGGAGATCCTGTACAGCCGGCAGTCCACAGTTTTGCGGGCCGAACCTTTTGTAGGCCCGCGGGAGGAGCTCTTCGATCTGGCTATGGAGTACTACCAGATTGGCGGCCTCTACGAGGTCTACCGCGACGACATGTTCAGGCCCTTCGGTGTCATGACCCTGGGCCTGGCGAATTTCAGCCCCAAGCCCAACGAGATCGCCAGCGAGGTGCGCTTCGCCTTCGGCATCGGGGGCGGTGTCAAGGTGTTCCCCACCGAGCACTTCGGGCTGCGCCTCGAGGGCCGGATGCACTTCCCCTTCATCAGCGGGGGCACCGGCTTCTGGTGCGGCCTGCCCGGAGGGTGCGCGGTCACAGTGGGCGGCGAGCTCATGGTCCAGGTCTCCCTCAACGCGGGATTGATCCTGGCGTTCTAGGCGGCAGCATATCCCGGGTTCTCCCCGGTGGGGGGAGCACATCTCTGTGTCTATTTTTTGAGGGGAGGGAAGTTCTCCAGGATCCTGGACACGGCCTGCTTGACCAACGCATCGGTCTGTTCGGCCGTGGATTGAGGCGGCAGGGCCCGGGTGGCCACTCCCCTCCAGACCATCTCGTCATCGTCAACCCTGACAAAATCCAGGATCAGGGTTCCCTCTTCGTACTGCTGCACGTCGATCCCGCCGCCGTACCAGTATCCGTAGCCCCGCCAGTAGTAGTCATAGGGGGCGTAGTGGTAGCCCCATTGGGTCACATTGAATTTGTCTTTGGATTCGGTGTGGATGGCGATCCGGAGATCGGGGTTGATTTCGTTCCGTGCGATACCCTTGTGTGCGAGCTCACGGCTGACGGCATCCTGGACACGTTTGATAACGAGAGGATTGGTGTCCGGTCCGATCTCTTTTGGAATGGGGTAGAAGTCAAAGGTCTTGAACCGCGAAAAATCCTGCTGCCGGTCGTAGTCGAAACGGACAGAGGTGGAGGAACAGCCCACAAGAAGAACGATCATGGCGGCGATCACTGCCGGCGTGGTTTTTTGCATGGAATCTGCTCCTTTGTTCGGGAATGGTGCCGATGATCCATGATAAATAAAGCCTGAGAGTATTGTCAAACCGACAGAGTGGAACAGAAGCATTTCCATGCCTCGCTCGCCTCCGGACGGCCTTTTTATCAGCTTGCCCGCATATTCTAATTATTATAAGGAAATTGGACATGTTTCCGATAGAAACTGGAACTGCACTTTTGCGACCGCCAATTGTCAGGCAGCACATAAATGGTTACAATGGGGGGAGCCAAAGGCGCCTGGTCCCGGCGCCTTGAGCCGTACATGAAGGAGAGTCGAGCATGAAGAAGATATCCGTCCCGATCCTGATCACAGCCGCACTGCTGCTCTGCGGAGGGGAGGCCCTGGCCCAGGAATTCTACCTGGGGATTAAATTCGGCCTTTCCGCCCAATCCCCCAAGTTCGAGGGCGAGGACGTCGAATACAATGTCGACACCCGCACGCTGTATGGATTCCGCCTGGGACTGGGCACCGAACGAGTCGCCCTGGAGGTGAGCTACCATCAAGCCGACCACTTCCTTGAAGCGAAAACAGAGGTGGAAGAAGGCCTGGAGAGGCTCAAGCTCAACTTCAACTGGACGGGCCTCAACCTCCTGGTCTTCCTGCCTGTCCCCGTGGTCGAGCCTTTCCTCACCGGAGGATACGGGACCTATGGGATCACGCTGGGTGATGTGGACAAAGACCGCAGCTGGGGATGGAACCTGGGACTCGGTGCAGCGGCCCGTTTAGGGGGCAGCTTCTCCCTTGGGATCGAGGGACGGTATCACAAGGTGAAGTTCACTCTGGGCGAGCGGAGCCTGGACCTCAGCGACTGGGCCGGGAACATCAGCCTCAACTTCCATTTCGATTTCATGCAGTGAGCCGTTCTATTTTTTCTTCCTGCCGGTTTGGGGGGGGAGGCCGTTCAGGTAGGCAGATGGACTCCGGCTTGAAAGGTGATGCCATCATGTCCCATCGTAACAGCCAACGCACTCTTTCTTCTCTGATCTGGGCTTTGCTCGGCCTGGTGTTTTCCATTTCCTGTGTCCCATCTGACGAGCGGCCCTATCGGGATGCGGCGCTGGAGGCCGCCGACTGGGTCACGGCCTCCGTGGTCGAGACAGAACTCGGCCGGACCTGGCTCGCCGTGCCCGGAGACGAGTCGAGCCTGAACAATACCCTCTACAGCGGGGCTCCGGGTGTGGTCCTGTTCTTCCTCGAGGCCTACTACTCCACCGGGGAGGAATTGTACCTGGAGCAGGCCCGTGCCGGGGCGGATTATCTGTTGGCCACGCTGTCCCAGGAGAAGACAGCGGGCCTGTATGCGGGGATATCGGGCATCGGTTTCGCCCTTCTCGAAACCTACAAGGCCTCCAGCGATATGGTGTATAAGCAGGGAACAGAGCAATGCCTGCGTGTCCTGAGGGAAAATGCCGAACGCTCAGGGTACGGCGTGCAGTGGGGTGAGACCACGGACATCATCAGTGGGAACGCGGGTACGGGGCTTTTCCTGCTCTCCGCCGGCCGTGAACTGGAGTCTCTCACCTGGATCGATCTGGCGGCTGCAGCCGGCCTCCGTCTCATCGAACTGGGGCAGCCGGCAGAGAGTGGGCTGAAATGGGCCATGGATCCACGCTACCCCCGCCTCATGCCCAACTTCTCACACGGTACGGCCGGCATCGCCTATTTCCTGGCCGCCCTCTACCAGACGACACAGGAACAGAGTTTCCTGGATGCGGCCTTGTCCGGCGCCGCCTACCTCAAGACCGTGGCTCACATCGAGGACGACACCTGTCTCATCTTTCACCACGAGCCTGAAGGCGAGGGTCTTTTCTACCTCGGGTGGTGCCACGGACCGGTGGGTACCTCCCGGCTGTTCTACCGCCTGTATCGGATCACCGGAGACAGGGAGTGGCTGGACTGGATCGAAAGGGGCGCCCGGGCCATACTGGAAAGCGGGATCCCTGAAAACGAACATCCCGGCTTCTGGAACAATGTGGGCGTGTGCTGCGGTTCCGCCGGAGTGGCGGATTATTTCCTGAGCCTGTACCGGGTGACTCAGAAGAAGGAGTATCTTGATTTCGCGCGGAAGTTGACCTCCCAGATACTGTTGGAAGCCGCGCAAGATCCTACCGGCATGCGTTGGGTCCAGGCCGAACACCGCAGCCGGCCCGAGTTTCTGCAGGCCCAGACCGGCCTGATGCAGGGGGCGGCCGGCATCGGGCTCTGGCTGTTGAGGATGGATGCGTTCAAGCAGGGCAAATCTGTCAGGATCTTCCTGCCGGACAATCCCTTCACCGAGTAGCCGGACGGAATTAGATTACCCGTTCGTGATAGATGATCCCGCCCCCCTTGTCTTTTTCTGAAAGAGCGCTTTGAGCATCCGCAGCTCCCTGCGGATCAAGATAAGGGAGGCCAAGCCGTAGGCAGCGAGGCCCGCCGCGATCTGGCCCAGCAGGAGGGCCAGCCTCGGCCAGAAACCTGCGGGCACCGGGGTGCTCTGCTGCAGCAGATAAAGCACCACCCCCATGAAGCCGGTGCAGAGCAGGATCTTCAGGCTGAAGGCCAGAAGATCCCGGCGGGGGAGGGGGCCGATCTTTTTCTGGAGCAGGATCCAGAGCAGCAGGAAATACAGGGTCTCGGTCAGCGCCAGGCCCAAGGCGAGCCCTCCCACACCCATGAACCGCATGAGGACCAGAGACGAGGAAAGATAGAACGCCACGGACACACCGGCCACCACGACCGGAGTTTTGGTATCCTGGAGGGAAAAAAAGCCCTTCTTCAGGACCTTGTTGCCGGAGGAAAAGGGGAGGCCCAGGGAGAAAAAAACCAGGGCGGAGGTGGTCAGCGCTGTGGACTCGGGGCCGAAGGCGCCTCTCTCGAAGAGCACACGGATGATGGGCCCGGCCAGGAGGGCCAGACCGGCCGCGGCGGGCATCGTCACCACCGTGATAAGCTTCAGTGAGAACAGGATCGTCTTTTTTATGCCCGCGACATCCTCTTCCGCTGCCTGGAGGGAGAGCGTGGGCAGCAGGGCCTTGGCGACCGCCAGCGAAAATATGCCCAGGGTGAATTCGGCCACTCGTGTGGCGTAATACAGGGCCGACACGCTGCCTTCGGACAGCCATGATGCCAGCATGCGGCTGAGCGCGAGGTTGATCTGGAATATGCCCAGCCCGAAAATCCCGGGCAGCATGAGCCGCCCCAATTTCCTGACCGCCTGATCCGCGAAGTCCAGGCGCGGCCTCAGGCTGATCCCCAGCCTGCGCACCGCAGGCAGTTGGACCAGCAGCTGGCACAGTCCCCCTGCGATGACTCCCACGGCAAAGGCATACGCCGGATCCTCGGTCTTCCGCGCCAGCACGAGAATGCATGCGATCATGGCCAGGTTGAAGAAGATGGGAGATGCGGCGGCCAGGCCGAACTTGAAGTGAGAGTTAAGGATGGCGGAGCACAGGGCGGCCAGGCTGATGAACAGGAGATAGGGGAACATGATCCGTAGGAGCGAAACGGTCAGATCCAGCTTGCCGGGCACGAGCCGATATCCGGAGGCGATGGCCTTGACCAGCACAGGCGCGGTCAGGATTCCCAGCAGGACGATTCCCGCGACGATCAGAGCCAGGCTGTAGAAAACGGCATTGGTGAATTCCTGTGCGCGTTCCGGCGAGCCGTGCTTCTTCACACGCGTGAATGTGGGGATGAAAGCGGACGTCATCGAGCCTTCGGCGGTCAGGGAGCGCAGCAGATTGGGGATCACGAAGGCGATGGTGAAGGCATCCGCTCCGATCCCCGTTCCCAGAAAAAAGGCCTGCAGCATGTCCCGGACATACCCCAGGACCCGGCTGATCAGGGTGGGAGCGGTGATCATGGCCGTGGAATGGAGGAGCTCCCGGTATCCTCTGTCCGGCGAAGCGGGTGTGGTGTCGTGTGGAATCTCTTCAGTCATGGCTTGGAAATACTGCCTCCTATTCTAGGCAATGCACGAGGAAAATACCACTCTAATTCCGCCGTCGTTCCCATATGGCCGGGCCAGCTGTCTGAGCACGATTCGATATACAAAACATTTCCGAAGCCGGGCTGAAGTATCAGCTTACCCGGCAGTTTATTTATTACGGCTTTTTGTAATGATTCCGAGAGGAAGGCCGAGGTTGTCTCTTTGCTCAAAATGTATGACAATAGAAAATACAGGTAACCGGATGAGCGGAGAGATGTTTCTGCGGGCCCTGGAGTCGAGTCTCCAGGGGGACAGGCCCGGCCTCAAGGCTCAGCTGCGGCTGGCTCCCGATCCGCGGCCGGGGATGCAGGCATACCAGGATGTGCACGCGTCCTCTTTGAGCGCCGGCGTGCTGGTCCTCCTGTATCCTGACAAGGGCCGCCTCCGGATCCTTCTGACAGAGAGGACAGCCGAAATGCTCCACCACAGGGCGCAGATCTCTTTTCCCGGAGGTCAGCAGGAGGCGGGCGAGGACCTGCAGTTGACAGCGCTCCGGGAATCACAGGAGGAGGTCGGGATCGATCCGCGAGGCCTACGCATCCTGGGGCCGCTGACTCCCCTGTTTATTCCTCCCAGTAACTACTGTATCTTTCCAACGGTGGCCTATGCATCCGAGCGGCCCTCGCTCCAGCCCAGCGAAAAGGAGGTGGCGGCGGTGCTGGAGGTCCCCCTCAGCCATCTGAGAGACCCCCTGAACCTCAAGCGGGAGAAATGGAAGCTTCGAGGTCACGATGTAAGTGTCCCGTTTTTTGATTATCAGGGGCACAAGATCTGGGGGGCGACCGCCATGGTCTTGTCCGAACTCCTTGATATAATCGGAGACATCGCGCGGGCCGATGAAGGGGATAGAATATGGGGAGAGTGACCGTGCTGACAACGGTTGGAGAGAGGCATGTGAAGCGATGTGTACTCGCCAGGATTTTCGCCGGGATGGCCTTCCTCGTTTTCGTGTCCGGACTCATCGTGAGCGCATCTCCGGCCAGGGACATCCCCGATCGTGTGGTCACGCTCAAAGTTGTTTCAGACGAGGAATTCCGTCACGGCCATGATGCCCGGACAGTGCTGCCGCGCATCATCAGCCGTGTTTCGGACCTCTTCGCGCAGAAGTTCGACATCCGCTTCGAGGTCAGCCTGTATGAAAGCTGGAGGTCCGACAATACACGACGGAACCTGTTCGAGCTCCTGGACGACCTGCGCCGCAAGACCTCCAAGGACGGGTGTGATGTGGTCCTGGGTGTCAGCGCTCAGGACCTCTCCGAGGGGCAGTACGCCGGGATGGCGTCCTACATGACGGGGTATGTCCTGCTGCGGGAGCCGCCCTACCAGCCCCTGAGGAGCGATGTCCTGGAGCATGAGCTGGCCCACCTGTTCGGAGCCGTGGACCTGCGTGAGCCCGGTTCCATCATGGACATGTCCCGCCTCGGGGACGAGTACAATGAGTTCCTGCTCCGGATCATCCGCTTGAACCGGGAAAGGGGCTTCGATCCCTACGTCTTCCCGCTCTCCGAGTCGAGGCGAAAAAGGGCCATCGAGCTGTATCAGGAACGCAAGCATCTGTGGGGGGATGAGCCTGATGTCAACATCATGCTGGCCCTGCTCTTTCTGGAGGAGGAAAAGTACGCCGCGGTGGAAAGAGAATGCCGCGAGATCCTTGAGATCCGTCCGGACATGCCCGAGGTCCACAGCCTCCTGGGAATCACCTACCGGAGACAGGGCCGCATCGACGAGGCCATCGCCGAGTACTACATCGCGCTCCATTATCATCCCTACAACCCGGAAACCCACTACAACCTGGGCATCGCCCTCATGAAAAAAGGATCTTCGGACGAAGCCGTTTCCGAATATGAGAGGGCCATCGAGCTCCTTCCCGGTCACGCCCGGGCATACGGCAACCTGGCGTCTCTCTATCTGCAGAAGGGCCGGGACACGGAAGCCCTGGCCCAATGCCGCCGGGCCCTGGACCTCTATCCGGACCTGCCCGAGGTCCTCGCCACCCTGGGAGCCGTGCTGATCCGCAGGGGACAGTTCGACGAGGCGGAGGTGGCTTCACGGCGTGCTTCGGAGCTGGCGCCGAAGCTTGCCGGTCCCTACACCAACTTGGGCAGCGTCCTTCTCCACCGGGGAGACGCGGATCAGGCTGTCGAAGTCTACGGAACCGCCCTGAGGCTGGATCCCGGCTCCAGCGAGGCGCACTACAATCTCGGACGGGCGTATCTTCATATGGCACGGGCGGAGGACGCCGTGCGGGAATTCAGCCGGGCCCTGGACCTCGATCCCGAGTACCACCAGGCTTTGGCCAATCTTGCCGCCGCTTATCTCAAACTTGGTCGGTTCGAGGAGGCGGTTGCCGCCGGCCGGCAGGCCCTGAAACACGATCCATCATACCAGGTGGGCCGTCTCAACCTGGCCCGGGCCCTCGCCGAAACCGGAAAACTGGAGGAAGCAGAGTCTCTGTGCCTCCGATCCCTGGAGATGAATCCGGACAGCGAGGCCGCTCACAACCTGTTGGGGAACATCCTGGAAAGGCAGGGGAGGTTGAACCAGGCGCTCGCGGCCTACTCGGCAGCGCTGGCGATCGATGCCGACTATATCGAATCCCTCATCAACCTGGGTAACCTGCATTTCAAACTCAGGCAGTATCCCGAATCCAGCCGCAGCTACCTCGCCGCTGTGGAGCTCGAACCCCGCCATCCCAGGGTGTTCAACAACCTGGCTGTGATTTTCTATTACCGGGAGGACTACCAGAAAGCCTGGGATTATCTGATCAAGGCGGAGGAGCTCGGCATGACGGTCCATGCGGATTTCAAGAAGAACCTGCAGGCAAAACTGAAAAAACAGGCGCGTTGAAAGGAGGCCACAGCATGAAAATGGAAATCTTCGAGATGGAACGCATGCAGTCCACCTGGGGATGGAGGGATTCCTGCGCATCTGGATGGGCGGGAAACCAGAGTTCCTGCAGGAAGGATGGCGCCGGATCGGGGCGGAGATCGCGAAACTGCCCGAGCTTGTCCGGGCCGGGGATTTGTGATATATCTCACCAAGGTTAAAAGGAGTAAGAGACATGGCCAAAATGGACGCAAATCAGGAGAGGACTTGGGGGCTGTTCTGCCATCTTTCGGCATTCGCTTTGTTCATCTTTCCCGCCTTCGGCAACGTTCTCGGTCCCCTGATCATCTGGCTCATCAAGAAAGACGAATCTCCCTATGTAGATAAACAAGGGAAGGAATCGCTGAATTTCCAGATCTCCTTCTCCATCTACGCTTTCATCTCCGGGATCCTGGCCTTGATCGTGATCGGGGTCTTTCTGCTCCTGGCGCTGGGCGTGGCCTGGGTGGTACTGATAATCGTGGCGACCCTCAAGGCCAGCAACCGCGAGGACTTCGCGTATCCCCTGAGCATCCGTTTTATCCGCTGATCCGCGACGGACCCGGTATTGCCGACGCAATTCGAAGATCTGATTAGATCTTTCTGTTCTATACCATAAATAGGAGGCCTTTTATGCCCAAGAAACACGATCAACTCTTGTGGACCCTTGTCCTGATGGTAGCCTTGACGATTCCCGGCTCGGCCGCCGCTCAGGCGGATGCGGCCAAGAAGCCGCTGAGCCATGATGTTTATGATTCCTGGAGATCCATTGTCCGGCCCCAGATCTCGGCCGACGGGGAATGGATCCTGTATGTGGAAACACCTCAGAAGGGAGAGGCGGAACTGGTGGTATTGAACGTCAAAAGCCGGGAAGAATTCCGGTATGCGGTCGGTTTCTCCGGAGAGGGGACGGATTCCGAGAGGGCGGCCGCCGCACAGTTCACATTCGACGGCACACATGTGGCCTTCCTGATCTCCCCCACTCGGGAAGAGGTGAAACAAGCAAAAAAGAGTAAGAAGGCACGCGAACGGACCAGGGAAAGATCAGGGGAGGAAGAGGAAGACCAGCCCAAGAAGAAGCTCGGCATCATGGACCTGTCCGACGGAAAGGTGACGGAGATCGAACGGGTCAAGAGCTTCAAGATGCCCGAGGAAGCCGGAGGCTGGGTGGCGTATTTGAAGGAAGAGGCGCCCAAACCCAAGGATGAAGCCGAAAAGACGGCGGAAGGAGAAGCCGAAGAAGAAGAAAAGAAAAAGAAAGAGAAGAAATTCGGGACCGAGCTGGTCCTGCGTGCACTCAGGGACGGCAGCGAGACCACGTTCACCTCTGTCATGGATTACCTGGTCACCAAGGACGGCCGGAACCTGCTCTACACCATGTCCCGCAAGGATGAGCCCGGTACCGACGGGGTCTACCTCCTCAAGCCGGGTCAGAAGGAGAGCACGGCCCTGCTGACAGGAGAGGGTAACTACTCCAAGTGGGCCCTGGATGAAGAGGAAACCCGGCTGGCCTTCCTGACCGACCGGGATGATTTCGATGCGGACGAGCCGACCTTCAACCTGTACGGATGCAGGATCGGGGATCCCGAGGCGCAATTGTGGGTCTCGCACGCCTCGACTGCGGGATTCCCTGAGGGAATGGTGGTGAGCGACAAGTCCGATGTGTCCTTCAGCGATGACGGAAGCGTCGTACTCTTCGGTATCAAGGAGAATCCCGAGCCCAAGAAAGGCGACGAGGAAGAGACGGAGGAGGAGGCTAAGTTCGACCTGTGGCACTGGAACGATCCCTATCCCCAGCCCCAACAGAAGATCATGGCTCAGAGGGTCCGGGATAACACCTGGGAGTCCGTCTTTCACATCGCGGATAAAACATTCGTCAAACTGGCCGACGAGACCATCCCGGATGTGAGCCTGTCCGACAGCGGACGAGTGGGTTTTGCCGTCACCATCTGGCCCTACACAAAACGGGTTTCCTATTTCGGTTCGTTTTCTGATATCTATGTGGTCGATCCCAAGACCGGGGAAAAAACGCTGGTGAAAAAAGACCTGTACGGAAGGGCCAGTCTCTCGCCCAACGCGAAGTACGTCTACTGGTTCCAGGGCGCTGACTGGTTCATTCACGACATCGCCGCCGGCTCCACCAAGAACGTGACCGCCGGCCTGGGTGTGCGCTTCGACCGGGAGGACCATGACACGCCCAATCCAGCCCGGGGATATGGAACGGCCGGCTGGACGGACGGGGATGCCGCTCTCCTGGTCTATGACCGCACCGACATCTGGGAGATCAAACCAGACGGCAGCGGATCCCGCATGATCACCGAAGGCTTCGGACGTGAGAACGGCCTCTCGTTCCGATATTCCCGCCTGGACAGGGAGGAGAAGACCATAGATCCCGGGAAGGCCCTCCTCCTCGCCGCCACGAACGAGCAGACCATGGCCCATGGATTCTACACCGACCAGGTCGACGGAACGGCCGAGCCCCGCAGGCTCCTCATGGCGGACAAGAGTTTCGGTTTTCCGCAGAAAGCCAAGGAGGCCGATGTG
>CBFDBC010000085.1:0-13516 GCA_965602945.1 uncultured bacterium
AAGCCAGGCTGAAAGAGGTACAAACCTCCCAGGTTGGGCTCGACTCAAAATATGCCCGACAGCTGCTTCAGAGAAAAAAATCACTCACTTCGCAGTAGAAAACCGACTCCCGATCGGCAGCACACGTTTCCACACATCTCATCCAAAACCCATCGACATTTAGGGCGGAAGGCCGCTTGAAGACGTAACTCTAATTATTATCAGCTGTTACACGGTTTTCAGCAATTTACATTCCGCATCGAATTTAGTAATATAAGGAAACCAAAACAAGGAGAACCATACGTGCTTACTAAAGAAGCGAAAAGCGACATAATCGGCGACAACAAGCTCCATGCCAAGGATTCAGGCTCGCCTGAAGTCCAGATCGCCCTGATCACGTCACGCATCAACTATCTATCCCAACATTTTGAGGACCACAAACAGGACCACCATTCCAAACGAGGCCTCCTGAAGCTCGTGGGACGTAGGAAAAGACTGCTGGCCTACCTCAAGAAACAAGACCAAGCAAGATACGAAAATCTTATAAAGAAGCTGAAGCTCAGAAAATAGCCTTCAGCAAAGGACAATAATGACAGACAACAAAATCACCCTAGAAATCAACAACCATCCCCTGACCATAGAGCTAAACAAATACGGCAGGCAGGCGGACGGCTCGGCCTACGTGCGGTACGGCGACACGGTCCTATTCATGACCGCTTGCTCCAAGAAGGAGGCCATGGAGGCCAAACCCTTCCTGCCCCTGATCGTGGACTACCGTGAAAACACCTATGCCGCCGGCAAGATCCCGGGCGGTTTCTTCAAGCGGGAGGGGCGGATGTCAGAAAGAGAGATCCTCATCGCCCGGCTCATCGACCGGCCCATACGGACGCTGTTCCCCGAAGGATACACCTGTGACACACAGCTCGTGGGCATGCTCCTCTCGGCCGACATCGAAAACGATCCCGACACCTTGGGGATCATAGCGGCCTCCGCAGCCCTGTATTTCTCCGACATCCCCTTCACCACCCCTCTGGGCGCGGTGAAGGTCGGCCTGATCAACGATGAATTCATGGTCAATCCTCCCAAGAGCTTACTCGATGACTCTCCGCTCAATATGGTGGTCGTCGCCAACGAGCAGGGAGTCGTCATGCTCGAGGCAGGAGCCACGGAAGTGGGAGAAGACGTGATCGTCAAGGGCATCGAAGCGGCCATGGGTCCCATCAATCAGATCATCCAGGCACAGAAGGACCTGTTCGCCCGTCTGGACATCAAGAAACGGGACTTCTCGCCTCCGGAGCTGGATCAGGACAAGTTCCGGGAGATCGAAACGAAGTACGGTTCGGCCCTGATGGATGCCCTCCTGGCTGACAACCAGACCACGCGCAACCAAAAGATCCGGGTCATCCAGCAGGAGCTCAACGAGGCCGTCCCGGAAGACGACCCGGCCCAGGCCGGCCAGATCAAGGAACTGCTGTACCAGGTCCAGAAAAAGCTGGTACGCAAGCGCATCTCGGAAGAGGGCAAGCGCCCTGACGGCCGCTCGTTCGACGAGATCCGGCCCATCACCATCGAAGCCGGCCAACTGCCCCGCACACACGGATCCGCCGTCTTCACGCGGGGTGAGACCCAGTGCCTGGCCACGGTCACACTGGGGACCTTCGAGGACACCCAGCGGATCGACAGCCTGGGTGAAGAGGGTGAGAAGCGCTTCATGCTGCACTACAATTTCCCTCCCTTCAGCGTGGGTGAAGTCCGGTTTATGCGGGGCCCGGGCCGGCGGGAGATCGGGCACGGCGCCCTGGCGGAAAAATCCATCCGGCTCGCCATCCCCACGGATGAGGGTGAGTTCCCTTATACCATCCGGATCGTTTCCGACATCCTCGAATCCAACGGGTCGTCCTCCATGGCAACGGTATGCGGCGGCGTGCTGGCCCTCATGGATGCTGGTGTGCCCCTGACCATAATCCCGGCGGGAATCGCCATGGGTGTCATCAAAGACGGGGACCGGTATTCGGTGCTCACCGATATAGCCGGGCTGGAGGATTTCTTCGGAGACATGGACCTGAAGGTGTCGGGAACGGAAAAAGGGATCACGGCCGTCCAGATGGACCTCAAGATCCCGAACCTGCCGCTCCCGGTCTTGGAAGAGGCGCTGGAGAAAGGCCGTAAGGCTCGGCTGCAGGTGCTGGCCAAGATGAAGGAGGCTCTCCCGGCCCCGCGCCCGGAGCTCTCCCCTTATGCTCCGCGAATCATCAGCATTTTCATCAATCCCGAGAGAGTGGGAGAGGTCATCGGCCCTTCCGGCAAGATCATCAAACGGATCGTGGCCGAGTCCAAGGCCAAGGTGGAGATCGCAGAGGACGGCAAGATCACCATCGCCTCCCCGGACATGGAAGCCGTGAAATTGGCGGAAAAGATGATCCGGGACATCACGCAGGAGGCGGAAGTGGGCCAGGTCTACGAGGGCAAGGTGGTACGCCTGGAGGAATACGGCGCCTTTATCCAGATCCTGCCCAATGTGGACGGCCTGCTCCACATCTCCGAGGTATCTCAAGAGCGGATCCGCAACATCCGCGATGTCATGCGGATGGGTGAGACCGTGCGCGTCAAGGTGATCTCCATCGACGACAACAACAAGGTCCGCCTGAGCAAAAGGGCTCTTGAGGAAGGAGGAGATCGTTCCGGCTCCTCAGATCGGGATTCGAGAGACAGCCAGGGGCGGAGAGACTATCGGGACCGTGACCGGAGAGACAATCGGGATCGGGATCGAAGAGACGGCCGCGGCGGATCATCCAGCCGTGACCGCAATAATAAAGATAAATAAGGCCTGAACCGTTACATATTGTCATTATCAGTGGTAGTAGTATTGGGATGTATGTTCATCTGAGCCGGCATTTTTGGTAAATGCTCGGATCAGACGACTAAACGGAAGTACGGCCATGTTACGAACTTCTGGAAAACATAAAGGATTCACGCTCGTCGAGATGCTGACGGCCATGGCTATCGTGTCGGTGTTGGCCATGGTCGCCGTCCCCCTCGCCAAGGTCACTGTGAAGCGCGGACGGGAGATCGAGCTGCGCAGGAACCTAAGGCTCATCCGCCAGGCCGTCGATGAATACAAAAAGATGGCGGATGAGAAGAAGTTCGAGGTGGAAGAGGACTCGGAAGGATATCCCCCTGACCTGGAAGCCCTGGTCGAGGGCATTGAGGTGACAGAGTCACAAGAGGGTTCAGAGGTCACGAAAACGGTAAAATTCCTGCGCCGCATCCCCAGGGACCCCATGACCGGTTCTTATGAATGGGGCCTGCGTTCCTACCAGGATGATTTCGACTCGACATCCTGGGGAGGAGAGAATGTCTTCGATGTCTACACACTCAGCCATGGGATAGCCCTGGACGGGACATTCTACAGAGAATGGTGAGCGGGAAGCACCTGGACTCGGGAGGAAGAGGTACCATGGAAAGAGCACAGAATCATCGAGGATTCACACTGATCGAGATGGTCATCGTGCTTGCCCTGATCGGGATCCTCGTGGGAGTAGGCATCCCCCAGTTCAAGAGTTCCATCAAACGCGGCAAGGAAGCCGTACTCCAGGAAAACCTGCACACTCTACGGGTCATGCTCAACCAGTATTACATAGACAAGAAAAAATACCCGATGACCCTGTACTCCCTGGTCGACGAGGGATACCTGCACACCATGCCAAAGGATCCCATCACAGGATCTAACGAGACCTGGGAAGAGGTCATGGAAGAGCTGACCGAAGACGACATGCTTTCGGGAGTGATCCCCGGTATCGCGGATGTCCGCTCCACCGCCGAGGGTTTGGGATTGGACGGGACACCCTACAACACTTGGTGAATACACACATGGCGTACCCGTCTCCAGCGCCGTCCCGCCCGCAGGGTTCTCCTGCCCCCAGAGAGTACGGATACACGCTGCTCATCGTTATGTTCGCGATCTTCCTCCTCACTCTCGGTCTCATGCTGGCCATGCCGGTATGGCAGACCCAGGTCCAGCGCGAGTTGGAGGAGGAACTGATCTTCCGGGGAGAACAGTACGTCGAGGCGGTACGCCTCTTCCAGACCAAGAATCCCGGCAATTTCCCATCCAGCTTCGATGAGCTCCTGGAAGAAAAATTCATCCGCCGCCTTTTCCCTGATCCCATGACCGAAGCCGGCGAATGGAACGTGATCCTGCTCTATAATCAAAGCCCTGCCCGGAATCAGCAAGGCGGGGGAGTCCCTGATCAGGGGACCGTCGTCTTCCTGCAGAGAGCCCGACAGCGAGAGCGCAGTACGGCCGGGGCCCGAGGGAGAGGACGAGCGGGGGCCCAACAGCAACAAAGGCTGCAGGCCCAAGCCCCGCAGCGGATCCTGATCGCGCCTCAGAGCGCCCTGGACGCCATCGAGAATGCCCGCATTATCGGCGTTGTCAGCAGTTCAGACCAACAATCCATACGCATCCACAACGAACAGACATCCTACGATAAATGGCTCTTTTACTACGGCCAGGATCCGGAAAAACTGCCCGAGATCGTCTATTACGGCCAGGAAGAAAAGGACGAATGAGTTCCTCGCGTATCCTCATCGTCGCAGGGGAAAGTTCGGGGGACAAGCACGGCGCCTCACTGGTGCAGGCCTTTCGGGAGATCGATCCCCATGCTGAGTTCTTCGGCGTGGGAGGCGCCAGGATGCGCCAGGCAGGGGTCCGTCTGATCAACACAATAGATGACCTGGCGGTGGTGGGCATTTTTGAAATCATCTCACAGCTTCCCCGGATAAGACGCATTTTCACCCGTATCAAAAGAGAAGTCAGGAGCCGGGATCCCCAGGCCGCCGTGTTGATCGACTCGCCGGATTTCAACCTGCGCCTGGCAGAGTCCCTCAGGAAACTGCGCATTCCAGTGCTCTACTACATCAGCCCCACGGTGTGGGCATGGAGGAAGAACCGGCTCAAGACTATCCGGAAGACAGTGAAAAAGATGATGCTGATCTTCCCTTTTGAGCAGCCGATTTACGCTGACTACGGGATACCATCCGTTTTTGTCGGCCATCCCCTCCTGGAGCAGATCTGCACCCCTGCGGGCAGGGAGGACACCTTCCTCAGGCACGGCTTCCAGCCTGATCGGCCCCTCGTGGTTCTCCTGCCAGGCAGCCGCAGGATCGAGATACGCTACCACATGCCCACCTTGATGGCCTCGGCAGCACAAATCAAGAGAGCGACCGAAGCCCAATTCGTGCTGCTGCTGGCGGAAAACCTGAGCCGCAATGACATTCAGGGCTTCATACCCCCGGATCTTGAAGAAGATATCTCCGTCATCGAAGATATGCAGCAATACCAGGATGTTCTGGCGGCCGGAGACCTGGCACTTTCCGCCTGCGGGACGGCCAACTTGGAGGCCGCCCTGCTCGAAACACCGGTCGTTGCCTTCTACCGTATCTCTCCGTTGACATATTCCCTGGGGAAGCCCTTCGTTAAGGCCGACCGCTACAGTATCGTCAACATACTGGCCGGGGCAGATGTCGTCCCCGAACTGATCCAGCGAAATTTCACCCCGGATAATCTCACGCGGGAGGCCCTTTGCCTCCTGGATTCAGAAACAGGGCGGGATGTTATGGTAGGAAAATTTCGTGAGGTCCGGGCGTCTCTGGGAGGAACGGAAGCGTCCCATCGGGCCGCCGCAGAACTCGCCTCCCTCCTTGGACAAAACCCTCTCCCCACGCCTTCTGTCAAGAAGACCGGACCAGCGGGACGAAGCGCACAGGGATCAGCGTCTTCCGATTGAACCTGCGTCGGACGTGCGTGACCAGGACCAGGTCCTGGAAGGTCACACCCACGGGAAGGATCATTCGGCCGCCCTCACTCAGCTGCGCCTGAAGCGCTTCCGGGATCTTACCCGGCGCGGCCGTGACCATGATCCCGTCATAAGGAGCGTACTCGTCCCAGCCCAGCGCTCCGTCGCCGGTCCTGAACCGGATGTTCTTGTACTGCAGGTCACCCAGGACCTTACGGGCCCTGTTCGTAAGGCCGGGCAGGAGCTCGACACTGGAGACCGAGTCCACCAATTCGGCCAAGACTGCGGTCTGGTAGCCCGAGCCGGTCCCGATCTCTAGGACACTGTGGTGGGGCTGCAGTTCAAGGGCTTGCGTCATATAAGCGACAATATAGGGCTGTGATATGGTCTGGCTCTCGCCTATGGGGAGGGGTTCGTCGTTATACGCATGCTGTCTCATGTCCTCGGGGACAAAAAGGTGGCGGGGGACCTTCCTCATAGCTTCCAGGACACGTTCATCCAGAATGTCCCGGGATCTGAGCTGGGATTCGACCATGCGCTCCCGCAATCCCTCATACCCTGGGTCATTCATGATTGATGCCGACTCCAACCGTTGGGCTAATAGGCGCGTGCAAAATAGACCTGTTTCCGGCCTTCCCCTCCGCAGCAAATGCAGGGTCCAGAAGCGTCGGTACGGTCGGCATCCATCAGCACGACACGGATGGTGGCCATGGTCTCTTCTTTGATCCGGTCCTCACACTCGGACCCACCGCACCAGAGCGTCCTGATAAATCCCCGGCGGTCCTCGATTACGGACTTGAATTCTTCGTAGTCCCTGACTTCGTGCGTGTTGTCTTCACGGAACCGCAGTGCCTGATCAAAAAGGGTCTGCTGGATCCCGGCCAGCATGTCCTGTACCTGCGGGGCCAGGCCATCCAGAGAAAGCGGCTGCTTTTCCCGGGTATCGCGCCGTACTGCCAGGGCCGTGTGATTTTTGACATCGCGCGGCCCGATCTCGAGCCGCAGGGGCACACCCCGCATCTCCCACTCGGAGAATTTCCAGCCGGGAGTGAATCCTTCCCTGTCATCCAGTTTGACACGGACTCCGGCTTCTTTCAGGGCCTGGGCGGCACTCTGTGCCGCAGGCAGGACCGTTTCTCGCCAATCCTTTCCCACCGTGATGGGGACGATCACGACCTGCACGGGGGCGACACGCGGGGGAAACCTCAATCCCGAGTCATCTCCGTGCGCCATGACCACGGCCCCTACCAAACGCGTGGAGACTCCCCAGGACGTCTGCCAAACATACTGCAGCTGCTGATCCTGATCTTCGAACCTGATGTTGAAGACCTTCGAAAAATGCTGTCCCAGGTTGTGCGAAGTACCCATCTGGAGGGCCTTGCCGTCCGTCATCAATGCCTCGATGCAGTACGTCATATCGGCGCCGGCGAATTTCTCTTTATCCGTCTTCTCTCCCGAGACCACAGGAATGGCCAGCTCGGTTTCGGCAAACTCCCGGTAAAGGTTGAGGATCATCAGGGTTTCAGCCTGCGCCTCTTCTGCTGTTGCGTGGGCCGTATGGCCCTCCTGCCACAGGAATTCCGTCGTGCGCAAAAACGGGCGGGTGACTTTCTCCCAGCGCACTATGTTGGCCCATTGGTTGATCAGTACCGGCAGGTCACGGTAGGACTTGATCCATTTGGAATACATGCTGCCGATGATGGCCTCGGATGTGGGCCTTACAGCCAGGCGCTCTTCCAGTTCATCGTTCCCGCCGTGCGTGACCCAAGCCACCTCTGGGGAGAAACCCTCCAGGTGCTCCGTCTCTTTCTGGAGTAAGCTCTCAGGAATGAACATGGGGAAATAGGCGTTCTCGTGGCCACTTTCCTTTATGCGTTTGTCCATCAGGGATTGGATGTGCTCCCAGACAGCATAGCCGTAGGGTCGGATGATCATCATCCCCTTTATGGGGGCGTAATCTGCCAGCTCAGCCTTGCGGATGACGTCGATGTACCAGCGGGAGTAATCCTCGCTCTTGGCTGTGATATTCTTCACTAAACGTTCATTTTCAACCACTTCGTGCTCCCAAATTCGATTCCCGGTCATTCTATCCCCGCCCCCGGTTTTTGTCAAGAAAGCACGGAACAGGTACCTCCCCGCCCTGCTCCCGGCTTATGTGAATTGGCGAGAGAAGACAGGGAGTGAAGGGGATGATCTCAGGGGGTTACACGGGAAAATGCTGGCATTGCAGGAGTTAACCAAAAACTATCGGGTCACCCGTTTTCCTGGGGTAAAAGGAGCGGTCCTATCGTCACCATATTTTCACCCCCGAATTCATCCTCAAAGGTGATTGTCCCCAAAATACAGGTGTGGCATTGTTATCTCACACTGATTTTCGTCAAGGAAAAGGAAGCGAATATGGCGAAGCCCAGAACAAATGAGAGGTTTTTTGAAGCTGCGTTCCAGGAGGAAGGTTTTGACATGCCCCTCCCCACGGTGGTCGAGGGGGTCAATGCTTCCGGCGACAGTTTTACCGAGAAAACCGTGCTGTCTTACATCAGCCAGAACGGTTCCTCTTTCTGGCTGACCACAGAAGTTGTGATGAGCGGAGAATTGAGGTTGACCGTAGACCTGCCAACCAGTCTGGCCGAAGACAAAGACCTGAAGCTGATCATCAAAGGGAAAGTCATCTTCCTGGAAGCGCCCAAGAATCAGAACGGCAGGCACCGTGTGTCGCTGAAATTTGAGAATAAATACATTATCGATGAAAGTAAATGATCCAGAATTCCGCTGCGGGCCTGTAAGGGAATTAGCCCTTTTGGATGATATCAACATGCAAAATATCACCCATGGAATCATCTTTAAGAGCGATTGTGCTCCGGCCGGTCATCTGCGAGAATCGAGGACGCCATGCGATTAGAACAGGAAACCAGAAAGAGTACCATACCCGGTAACTCACGCCATAACAAAGCGGAACGATGCTTCGATCTGTCTCTCTCCGTCAATGTCAACGGAATAGACGCCGAGGGCCTCGACTTCGAGGAAACCACCGAGCTGTCCACCATCAGTTCACAGGAAGCGGTCTTCTGGCTTAAGAACAAGGTCGTGATCGGATCCAAACTTGTCCTCTCTCTCAACGTACCCAAAACCCTGATCCTGGAAAACCAGTTGAACCTGATCGTCTCGGGAGAAGTAATCTTCGCCAGCACGGATCCCAGCAACCGGAACAAACAGCTGGTCTCCATCCAGCTTGACCGGCTTTACAAGATCCAGCCCATCTACTCCTCCCTCTAAGCCCATCGATTATCCCTTCCCGCCTACGGGCCTGGACGCTAGATCTCTCGTTGTCTCAGCGATAATCACTCCCTGAGCAGCCGGAGCGGCCAATGAAAGACGGATAGTATTGACATTGGAAAGTCGTTTTTATACCATATCCTCAAACATGAGGAAAATCAGCCCCGGATCACTAAGAGGGATGAAAGTAAAACCATCATGACAAAAAAAGACACAAACGCCTTGGATGCAACAAAAATCAAAACGCTTATCTACTGCACTTCGGATCTGATCCTGGCCGGGATCGTCCGGGCGCTGGAAAGCTCCGGCGGCGTCGACGTGGTCAGCGTAGAAAAGACCACTATCGATTCCTTCCTGGCCGCCATCAAGGACAACAAGCCCCAGGTCGTCCTGCTCACGACTTCTGAACCCATGCCGAACCTGCGTGAAGTGTGTAAAGCAGTGCGCGACATCGCCGAAACCAACAAGATCCCGACGCAGCTAATGCTGCTGGGCAATATTCCCTCACACGAAGAGGTCGTAGGGCTGATGAATGTGGGAGTACGGGGCTATTTCGACCTGAACGAATCCTCCGAACAGCTGGCTGAGGCCCTCCGCGTGGTGCACAAGGAAGAGATCTGGCTGCCGAGAGATAAAATGAGCAGCATCATGGACCGGATCATATCCGTGGTCGGCCGGGACCTGAAAGAGAAAACCTTGGATCAGTTAACCCCCACGGAGTTCCAGGTCCTGCGGCTCATAGGTCAGGGGAAGAGCAATGATGAGATCGCCGACGCCATGTTCATCAGCAAGAACACGGTCCGATCCCATATCAAGAGCATCTACGCGAAGCTGGATACGCACAGCCGGCTCCAGCTCGCACTGTATGCCATCAATTCGGCCTTATTTTAAGCCGCTCGAGGTATATGAACATGGCAAAAAAAACCGACACGGAAAAAAAGAAAACAACCATCTTCGACGAAAACGATGTGCTGGCCGAACTGATCCGAAACCGCAGGAGTGAGTGGAGGTTCGACCTTCCGCTGCCAGCCATGGTGGAGGGGATACTCCCCCAGGGGGATACTTTCCATGAAAAGACCACACTGCAGAACATCAGTTCCGGAGGGGCCTATTTTACACTTGACTCGGGCGTGACCGTGGGCTGCAAGCTCAACCTCATCATCGACCTGCCCCCCAACCTGACCGAAGGCAAACGTGTAAGGCTCCGCCTGGCCGGCCTCACCGTGCGCTTGAGCAAATCGGGTGCCAGCGGGAAACAACAGGGGATCGCCCTGCGTTTTGACGAAGACTTCGAGTTCATCTCCAGCGACGAAGAACAGGGGAAATAGACAGTTCCCCGCGCCGGTCCTCTCAGGCCCGAGAGGCTTGGACAAGAAGCATGTTGATCGTTGCCCTTACCGGAGGAATCGCCACGGGAAAATCCATAGTCGCAGGGATCTGGCAGGAACTGGGCTGGTATATCCATCAAGCAGACAGGGCCGCCCAGGGACTGATGGAACCGGGTTCCCTGGCCTGGGAGAAGATCGCGGAGTATTTCGGATCCGAAATCCTCGATCCGACAACCCGGGCGGTCGACCGTAAACGTCTGGGAAAGAGAGTCTTCGCCAGCTCTCGGGACCGGGAATTCCTGAACCGCCTCCTCCACCCCCTGGTGTTGGAGAAGAAAAAAGCGGCGATCTCCCGGCTTCAGGCAGAGGCGCGCCACCGCGTCTTCGTGTCCGAGGCCGCCCTGACCATCGAGGCCGGGTATACCAGCCTCTTCCACAAGGTCGTAGTCACATACTGCCCCCACGAGGTCCAGGTCGGAAGGCTGGAGAAGCGGGACGGGATCGGACGGGAGGAGGCCCTGCGCAAGATCGGCAGCCAGATGGCTGCCGAGGACAAACTGGCCCACGCCGATTACGTGATCCGGACCGAGGGGTCTCTGGCTGCCACCATCGAACAGGCGGAACAGGTCTACAGGTATCTCATGCAGGATTACCGGCTGTTATTCCCGTCAGACGACACGGCCTAGTCCACACGACCGGCCGTCTTCAGTGCGGCTGCCAGCAGCGGGATGAACAACTCGTGCTGCCCCACAAAATAATAGCCTCGTCCCTCTCCCTGCAGGGGCCTCAGGACCACATTCTGTTCCGGTCGGTAGTGCCGGATGAAATCACATACCGCGGTCGAAAAATCCTGAAGCCGGAAGCCGCGGTTTCGGACGTAGGAGACGGCCTTGAGGAAAACCTCGGGGAGAATGACCGCCGAACCCGCGTTCAGGTAGATCCCACCTCCGTCCAGGTCTTGGACCAGCCTGCAGAACAGGAAAAAATCCCTGAGCGAGGTTTTTCCCAGCGCTTCGCCGGAAACACGGGGATGGAAATGGATGGTGTCCGTACCCAGCGCCACATGAACGGTGACCGGAATGCCCAGTTGGTATGCGGAAGCGAGCAGGCTGTGCCGGAGAAAAGGGAAACCGGAATCGGCCAGCATCCCGCCCACCGCCTCCCCCAGCCCCAGATCGAGCCGCGAGGCCTCCTCCACGGCTCCATGCAGCAGGTCGCCGGTCTCCCGGGCCATCCCAAAGTCCCCGGAACGGATCTGCTTCGCCACGTCCTCCGAGGTTGCGCCGGTATGCGCCACCTCGAAATCGTGAATGATGCCGGCCCCATTCAGCGCCAGGGCGGAGATCCAGCCCCGCTGCATGAGGTCGATGATGACAGGATTGAGGCCCACCTTGATGATGTGTGCTCCCATGCCCAGGATCATGCCGCGTTTTGATTCCCTTGCGGCCACCCAGGTCCGGACCAGAGACCTGAGATCGCTGCCTCCAAGGATCCGGGGAACACTGTCGATGAAATCCGCAAAAGAGCCGTCCGTGTCCCATGCTCGCGCAAAACTCTCGGCATCCACCTCGCTCTTCCGATCCTTCAGAGAGCAGGTCTTCAGTTCCGTGGGGAATAGAGGATCCACATCGTATTTACTCATCCTGTTCACCTCTGATTCAGATTCGAAACGGCGGGAAGCTATTGAAATGAAAGGTTTTTCAGGTCCTGGCCTGGGCGGAATTTGATGCGTTTGCCTCTTTTGATCTTGATCTGTTTCTTGCGGCGGATGTCGCGGCCGTATCCCGTCTTCTTGGAGACGACCTTCAGGCTGGCAAATCCACGGATCTCGATCTTTTCGTCCTCCGCCAGAGATGTCTTCAGCGCATCCAGGATCGCCTCTACTATCGCCAAGGATTTTGCCCGGTTGAGATCCGACTTTTTCTCGATAGCGAGGGCGATATCGTTCTTGATCATGAAATACTCCTTATCCTTATCCTTGGTATGCGGCGGATTTTCTATATTTAAAGTATTGCAAATAAAAAGTCAAGATATAATTATTGACTTAAAAAAAACCTGATTCTATAATGTGGGAAAAGTGAAAAAATCCTTTTTCACCCTTGTTTTGCTGCTCACATGCTCAACCCTGAGCTTCTCCGGGATCCTGCGCATCACCGTGGACGCTCCGATCCATCCCGTGACCTCCGAGTACATCTGTGACGCCATCGACCGGGCGGACGAAGCCGGGCATTCGCTTGTGATCATGGTCCTCCACACACCCGGCGGGCTGGACTCCTCCATGCGGGAGATCATCGAAAAAATTCTCGGTGCACGCACCCCTGTCGCAGCCTATGTCAGCCCCAGCGGAGCCCGCTCCGCCTCCGCGGGATTTTTTATCGGGATCGCGTGTGACCTCTACATCATGGCGCCGGGAACCAACACCGGTTCGGCCTCTCCGGTCGGGATCTCGCTGACCGGCCAATCCATGGACGAGACCATGGCGAACAAGGTGATGAACGATGCGGCCGCCTATATAAAAAGCATCTCGGAAAAGCGGGGCCGAAACATCGAACTGGCCGAGGATGCGGTGCGTCTGGGCGCATCCTACACCGAAGAGGAAGCCCTGGCAGGGAACCTGATCGACCTCATCGCAGGAAACAGCCAGGAGATCGTAGAACACTTTCACGGGAAGACCATCTTCCGCTTCGACGGCAGCGAACACGTCCTGGACCTGGAGGGCGAAGAGATCATCGACCTGCCGTTATCGGCGAGGCAGAAATTCCTGCTCACCATCGCCAATCCCAACCTGGCCTACATCTTGCTCATGCTGGGACTCCTGGGGCTGTACTTCGAGTTTTCCAATCCCGGGGCCATCCTTCCCGGCGTACTTGGAGGGATATCCATCCTGTTGGCCATATTCGCCTTTCAGATCCTGCCCATCAACTATGTCGGTCTGATCCTGATCCTGCTGGCGATCGGATTGTTCATCCTGGACATCAAGATCCAGAGCTATGGTATCCTGTCCATAGGAGGTGTTGTTGCCATGGTCATAGGTTCTATTATGCTCATCGATGCTCCCATCCCGGAGCTGAGACCCAGCCTTAAGCTCATCATCCCTTTCGCGGTCGGTATATCTCTCATCTTCATCTTCCTGGTCGT
>CBFDBC010000086.1:0-13478 GCA_965602945.1 uncultured bacterium
CAAGAAGAAAAAGAAGAAATAGAACAGATTAAATGCCTGGTTTGTTCAGGGCTTGATATCAGCCCGAAAACAAACCAGGCGTTTTTTTTTAAACAGCGGGATTGATCTGGGAGTGGAGATTGCTGCGACAACAAGCAGAAAATTCATGAACTGTAGTGAACTACAGTGAATGATTTTCTGCGCAGTTGGCGTGGTGAGATCCGCTCCCAGATCAATCCCGCTTTTGTTTGAGGATTTCGTAATAATCGTAGGTCATAAGATGATCCTCATTCGAACAGAACCGGTTGGGCACAGTACCCGGCAGGAAGACTTCCGTGATGATGAACTGGGGCAGGCATACCAGCGTGGGCAGGAGACCGGTCTTGCGGTCGATCTGAACGTACTCGAGGTTGGGCGGCCGCGGGAATTCTTCGGTGAGATACTCCTCGTCGTTTTCCTTGGCGGTCAGGGCTTCATCCTCGATCAGCTTGGTGAAAAATTCCGTGAATACGGGGAGGGCGGCCACCGCTCCGGACTGCCGTTCCCCGATGGTCACCCGCCCCTCGCTGTGACCGACCCACACGCCCATACACAGAGAGGGGGAGAACCCCACGAACCGCGCATCCGCCCAGTCGTCCGTGGTGCCCGTTTTTCCAGCAAGTTCTTTGTAACGGGTCAGATGCCGAACCCCCTGTGAAGTCCCCCGCTGTACGACGCCCTGCAGAAGAGTGGTCATGATGTAGGCCACCTGAGGAGAGATGACCTCCTCGGACTCGGCCTGGTGCTCCTCGATGATGTTCCCGTCCTTGTCCTCGATCCTGGAGATGAAATACGGTGTGACCCGCACTCCGCTGTTCGGGAACACGGTGAAGGCGGACACCAGCTCCAGCATCTTCACCTCGAAAGCTCCGAGTGACAGAGAAAGATAGGGGTATACGGTCGACGTGATACCGAACTTACGGCAGTAATCCACACCCAGCTGGGGTGAGATGTCCCTCAGCAGCTTGGCGGTAACGATGTTGCGGGATTCTTCGATCCCCTGACGAAGGGTGACGCGGCCCTTGTACCTGCCGTCATAGTTGGGGGGATCCCAGATCTCCCCTGACCACTTGTCCTCGAACTCCACGGGTTCATCCACGAAAGGGGAGACCGTGGTCATGGCCCCCGTGTCGATGGCCGCGGTGTAGAGCAGGGGTTTTATGACAGACCCGGCTTGACGCATCGCCTGGATGGCGTTGTTCCATTTGCTGCGCCGGAAGGAGTAACCGCCCACCATGGCCTTGATCTGGCCGGTTTGGGGTTCGATGGCCAGGACCGCGCTCTCCAGTTTGGGCTCCTGATCCAGCTCGGCCGCCAGGGTCAGCTTCTCCAGATCAAAACTCTTGACCATCACATGAATGATGTCGCCGGGTTCGATCAGGGAGGTGAGGTTCCGGGTCTCGGTCCACACCTCGATTCCCTGGTTTGTGATCTCTCCGGTGAACTCCTTGACCTTGACCTTGGCCTTGGAGCGCGTGACCTCCAGGACCACGGCCTCGATGATGAGCCCCTCTTCGAACTCGGGCCGCCGCCAGCTCGGCATCCAGGTCTTCCGTGCCCGCTCGTCCCAGATCGGCTCCACCAGCTCTTCCAGGCTCTCTATCTCCAAGTCAGATTCCAGGATGTTGGGCTTGTCGTCCCTCCATCCCTGCCGTTTATCCAAAACGTGCAGCTGCCGACGCAGCGCGTCTTCCGCCCATTCTTGATAGGCGAGGTTGATGGTGGTGTGGACCCTGAGGCCATCGCTGTACAGGGCCTTCATGCCGTAGCTGTCATAGAGGTATTTACGGACTTCCTCCAGGAAATAACCGGCAAAATCCGAATCGGAGCGGTGCAGCGGGAGGATGTTGAGCGGCTGATAGCGGGCCTCATCCCCGGCTTCCTTTGTGATGTAGCCCTCGGACACCATGCGGTTCAAGACGTGGTTCCGCCGGCCCAGCGCCTGGTCATAGTTCCGGTAGGGGAAATAGCGGCTGGGGGCCCGGAATATCCCGGTGATCATGGCGGCTTCCGCCAGGTCCAGATCCGCGGCACTCTTGTCGAAATAGAGCTGGGCCGCCGACTCCACTCCGTACACGCGCCCGTCTCCCAGGTCGAACTGGTTGCAGTACATGGTCAGGATCTCGTCTTTGGAGTAGCGCTGCTCCAGCTGGATGGCCAGGATCATCTCCTTGAGCTTGCGCCGGATGGTCTGTTTAGGATGCAGAAAGAGTCTTTTGACGAGCTGCTGGCTTATGGTGCTGCCGCCTTGCAGCTTGCGCGGTGTGAATATCAGCCGCACGTTTTCTTTGAGGGCCCTCAGCATGCCCAGGAAATCAATCCCGTGGTGGCTGTAGTAGCGCGGGTCTTCGGTCGCGATGATGGCGTTTTTCAGGTTGTCGGGGATATTGTCCAGGGTGACCCGGATCCTCCTTTCCAGCGCATACTCACCCACCACCGTGCCGTCGTCGGCATAGATATACGTGATGATCCCCGGCTCGAATTTGGCCAGCTGCCCGATGTCGGGAAGGTTGGTCATGATGGCCCGGAATACCCCGACCGCGGTCCCCATCCCCAAGGCCGCCAGAAACAGGAGCACTAAAAAGACGGTCTTGAAGAACTTCTTCCGGTCCTTTACAGGAGAGCGCAGCTTGAGCCATTTAGGCTTTCTGAGGGAAAGCTTCGGGATCTTTAAGATCAGCCTTTTTTCCTCGGACATCAGGTGTTAACTATAGCAAAATTCTCGGGGACGGTCTACCTGCCAGCTATTATACAGTCCGACGAAGGGATTATTCCTCAGTGACAAAAAACTCGAGAAAATCCAGGACGATCCGGCTGATATCCCCGGCCACGTCCTCCAGAGGTCTGCGCGCATCCAAGTGAAAGAACTCGTCACCCTCCAGTCCCTGGAAAATGAACCGGACGCGGGCCAGATAGTCCTCCCGTTCGAACAGGAGGTCCCGCTGTTTACGACCCTCCGTGCGTTTCAATCCCTTGCCCGGGTCCACGTCCAGGATAAAGACCAGATCGGGGAGAACGGCAAAACCCTCGTTGGTTTCCCGGATCAGCTCGGGATCCAGCCCCTTGGCGCCCTGATAGGCCATGGTGGAGAAATAGTAGCGGTCCAGGATCACGAGCTTGCGGGACGCCAGCGCGGGCTTCAGGTTCTTCTCGACATTTTCCCGCCGGTCTTTATGGAAGAGGTCCAGTTCCTCGTCCGGGGTCAGGGAATCGTTCCGCACGGCCTTTTCCCGGATGGTTCTCCCCCATCGGCTGTCCGACGGTTCCCTGAAGTAAACGGCATCGAAGCCCTTGCCTGCCAGCATCTCGAGCAGGCGCTCGGCCTGCGAGGTTTTCCCTCCCCCATCGATCCCCTCGAAAACGATCAGGATGCCCTTTTCCATTTCTATCATTGCAGCCTCTTTCAGGCCAGATTGTCTTCGCATCAACAATGAATGTCAAGCCGCAACTCTCCTGGGAAAAATGAGTTATACAAAGGTGGGCAAATTGAATTTTCACCACTAGTGTGCTAACTTAGAGTCTTAATCCAAGGAGAGAGTAAGATGAGGAAAACTTCGGTCATTATTGCACTTACGAGCTTTATAGCCGGTCTCATGCTGGCCGCTTTTGTGTTCATGAACTATCCCAAAACGGAAGATGTCCCTCAGGTATCCCAGGGATTGCAGCCCGCATCGGAGATGTCATCCCGGCTGTATGCCGAGGATCTCCCCGCGGTCCAGACAGTGAGGACCGACCTGAACTTCGCCGATATCGCCGCGCGCATCAGCCCGGCCGTAGTGTACATCGAAGCGGAGAAACTCGAGAAGGTCCAGGTCCGCGGCTTCGACTCGCCGTTCGAGGATTTCTGGAGACGATTCTTCGACGAGCCGGAAGGCCGGGAACGGGAGCGCCGCTCCACCTCTTCGGGCGCCGGCTTCCTGATCAGCCAGGACGGCTTTTGCGTGACCAACAACCACGTGGTCGAGCACTCCATCGAAATCAGGGTACTCTCCCTGGAAGGCAAGGAATTCAAGGCGGAGATCATCGGGACGGACGCTGAGAGCGACCTGGCCCTGATAAAGATCAAAGGCAAGGATTTCCCCCATGTCGCACTCGGCAACTCCGAGGCGATCAAGGTCGGGGAATGGGTGGTTGCCATCGGCAATCCCCTGGGCCTCAACCACACCGTGACCGCGGGCATCGTCAGCGCCAAGGGGCGGCTTTTCCCGGACCTGAATCTCCCTTACCAGGATTTCGTCCAGACCGATGCCGCCATCAACCGCGGCAACAGCGGCGGCCCCCTGCTCAATATGTCGGGTGAGGTGATCGGGATCAACACTCTGATCTTCGGGCCCACCGGAGGGAACATCGGCATCGGCTTCGCCATCTCTTCCGACCTGGCCAAGAAGGTCATCACCCAGCTGAAAGAGAACGGCCGCGTGATCCGGGGATGGCTGGGCGTCAGCGTCGTTGCCCTCACCGAAGACACCAAGGACACCTTCGAGGTCGAAGAGGCACAGGGAGCCTGGATATACACGGTCGAAGAAGATTCGCCTGCGGAGAAGGCCAAACTCCAGAAATACGATGTCATCACCGCCGTGGACGGTGTGCCGGTCGAGGATTCCAATGACCTGACCTTCAGGATCGCCGAGACCAAACCCGGCAGCAAAATCGACATGACCATCATCCGGGATGGCAAAAAACAAACGGTCGAGGTCAAGATCGGCGAAAAAGGCGAGGGCGAACCGGAACAACCCGAGGCCGCTTCAGGAACGGAACTGGGGCTGGGTGTCACGGAGATGACCCCGCGTATCGCCCGCCAGTACGGCTACAGATCAACCGAGGGGCTCGTCATCACGGAGATCACTCCCGGCAGCGAAGCGGACCGTAAGGGCCTGCAGATGGGCGACCTGATCCTGGAAGCCGACCGCAAGAAGATGGAAGCCGTGAAAGACCTGGAGAAGATCATCGACAATAAAAAGCCGGGGCAGGTGGTTCTCTTGAACGTCCGGAGAGAAGGGAGAGGAAGGGGGAGGACACAGGACTTTATCGTCACCCTTAGGATACCTGAATGAAATTTACCAAGATCCACTCCCTGGGCAACGATTTCCTGATCATCGACGAAGAAGAGACGCCGGGGCTGACGGAAAAAGAGGCCCTGGCCCGCAGCATCTGCAAGCGGCACACCGGAGTGGGCGCGGACGGGCTCCTCCTCATCTCCATCCGGGACAAGGAAAAGGGTCTGGTCAACTTCCGCATCTTCAACGCCGACGGTACCGAATCCGAGATCTCCGGGAACGGGCTCCGATGCGCGTCGGCCTATCTCTATCACCAAAAGAGGATCGAATCCCCCCAGATCCTGTTCTCCACCAACGTAGGGGAACGGGAATGCGAGTTCATCGAGCAGAAAAACGGGCTGTTCAAGATCAAGAACGACATGGGCGTCCCAAGGTTTGGATCACAGGACATCCCCTTCGACGACGGGACCGTGCACGATCGAGTCGTTGATTATCCTCTCTCCATAAGCCGGGAGACCTATCCCATCACGCTGGTATCGATGGGCAATCCCCACTGCGATATCTTTTTCGACCGATTCCCCGCACGGATCGAATGGCACCAGTTGGGATACGAGATCGAGTTCCATCCCTTCTTTCCCAAGCGCATCAACATCGAATTCATCCGCGTGCTGAACCGGAAGGAGATCGAGGTGCTGTTCTGGGAACGCGGTGTGGGAGAGACGCTGTCGTCGGGCAGCGGTTCCTGTGCGGCGGCCGTGGCCTCCATACTCAAGGACCTGACCGACAGGGAAATCACCGTCCGTACGAGCATGGGACAACTCACGGTCGAGTGGAACAGCGAAAAGGTGTACCAAACAGGTCCAGCCAAGGTGGTATTCGAAGGGGATTATCAGGTTTTTTGAGCCTGGTCTATTTTCCCTGGAAGTGCTGATAACCCTTGGGGACCAGGGGCTTCCGCGTCCCATCGGAGCCAATAAGCACCATCCCCTCCCCCTCCATGATGCTTCCTATCCGTGTGATCCTGTGACCCAGCGGGAGCCGCGTCAGGTTCTCGAGCACTTCGGTCGGAACGGTGAACAGGAGCTGGTAATCCTCCCCCCCGTGAAGGGCCATCTCTTCGGCGTCCGGAGAAGCCTGGCGCAGCTCGGGGGAGATCGGAAGGCCGGCCGCCTCCACCTCCGCACCGACACCACTTTCTTCGCAGAGATGATCCAGGTCCACAGACAGGCCGTCGCTGATGTCGATCATGGCCGTGGGCACCTTGTGGCCGGCCAGACGGCATCCCAGATCCACCTGAGAGATGGGGTCGTAGATGGCCTTGAGGAAGCGATCGCTGCCGGCGGAGGCGCCCCACATGATCCCCTGTTTGGCCAGTTTCAGGCCTTGAGCCGCGTCCCCCAGCAGACCTGAGACGAAGACCGCATCCCCCGGACGCGCCCCGCTGCGGCGGATGAGGTCCCTGCCTTCACCGAGAAGCGTCAGCGAGATGGTCAGGGACGGGGCTTCGGTGATGTCTCCTCCGAGCAGGGAGACGTCGTGTTCGGAAGCGATCCCGGACAGGCCGCGGAAGAACCGCTCGAGCCAGGCGTTTTCCGTATCCGCGGGGATCCCCAGCCCGAACAGGGCGAAGCGGGGCCTCGCTCCCATGGCCGCCAGGTCGCTAAGGTTCACACTCAGGCTCTTCCGGGCCAGCAGATGGGGAGGATGGTCGGGCAGAAAATGGACGCCCTCCACCAGCATGTCCTTGGTCAGGGCCAGGGGGATGTCTCCCGGACGGATCACCGCGGCATCGTCCCCGATACCCAGGATCACGCGGTCGTCGGCAGACTTGAACCGCTCCCTCAAATCCGCGATGAGTTCTTTCTCTGACAGCCCGCGGCGTTTCATCCGGTCTGGGTCTCTTTGGTTTCGGCCTTTCCCCCGGGGGGAGTTGGGGGCAGCAGCGCATGCTCGAACACCTCATTGATCTCCTCAACGAAGATGAACCGCATATCGTTCTTCACCTTGGGCGGGATGTCGATCAGGTCCTTTTTGACTCCCGCCGGAAGGATCATGGTTCGGACGCCGGCCCGCTGGGCGGCCAGGACTTTTTCCTTGATCCCGCCCACGGGCAGCACATGTCCGCGCAGGGTCAGCTCTCCGGTCATGGCCACGTCGCGCCTCACCTTACGGTCCGTGCACACCGACACCAGGGCCGAGGCCATGGTCACACCGGCCGACGGCCCGTCTTTGGGTATCGAGCCTTCGGGCACGTGGATATGGAAATCGTTCTCGGCGAAGGTCTGCTGATCTATACCCAGCTCCCCGGCCCGGGCCCGCAAATAGGTCAGGGCGGCCTGACCCGATTCCTTCATGACATCTCCCAGCGAACCTGTCAGCGCCAGCAGCCCCTTTCCCTTGACCCGGGTGGCTTCCACGAACAGGATCTCCCCGCCCGTGGCGGTCCAGGCCACGCCGGTGGCCACGCCCACCTGGTCGCGTTTGAGGAGCTGGTCCCGGAAGATCTTGAAGGGACCCAGATATTTCTCGATGTTCTGGGACGTGATGCGGGAGCGGGTGGTCTTTCCTTCCGCTACCTTACGGGCCACCTTGCGGCACACAGTGGCGATCTCGCGTTCCAGGTTTCGAACCCCGGCCTCACGCGTGTAGAGGGAGATCATCTTCTTGATCGCCCCCGGGGCAATGCCGATGAGCTCGTCGCTCAGGGCGTTTTCCCGGATCTGCTTGGGAACCAGGTGCCGCAGGGCGATCTGAAGCTTCTCTTCTTCGGTGTAACCGGGCAGCTGGAGGACCTCCATCCGGTCCCGGAAGGCCGGTTGAATGGGATCCAGCAGGTTGGCGGTCGTGATGAACATCGCCTTGGAGAGGTCATAGGGAACACCCAGGTAGTGGTCCCGGAAGGTGTTGTTCTGTTCCGGGTCGAGCACCTCGAGCAGAGCCGAGGAGGGATCCCCC
This sequence comes from uncultured bacterium, assembly GCA_965602945.1. Lineage (GTDB taxonomy): Bacteria > Acidobacteriota > Aminicenantia > Aminicenantales > Aminicenantaceae > JAUXEH01. Next base: position 7,971 of record CBFDBC010000086.1, read on the forward strand.
CGGAAATCGGCTCCGATCTTGTCCACCTCATCCATCATGAAAACGGGGTTGTTGGAACCGCAGCGGCGGACACCCTGGACGATGCGGCCCGGCATGGCGCCCACGTAGGTGCGGCGGTGCCCCCGGATCTCGGCTTCGTCCCGCACACCACCGAGAGACATGCGGTAGAACTTTCGCCCCAGGGCCCGGGCGATGGAGCGTCCCAGCGAGGTCTTCCCCACTCCGGGCGGCCCCACGAAACAGAGGATGGGGCCCTTGATCTTTTTCGAAAGCTTGCGGACACCGAGGTATTCGATGATCCGTTCCTTGACTTTATCCAATCCGTAGTGGTCTTCATCCAGGATGGCCTTGGCTTTCTTGAGGTCCAGGTTGTCGACCGTGGTCTTGTTCCAGGGCAGGCCGAACATCACGTCCAGGTAGTTGCGGACCACCGCGGTCTCGGCCGACTCCGGGTGCATCTGGGAGAGCCGGCTGATCTGTTTCTCCAACTCCTCCCTGACTTCGGACGCCACTTTCAGCTTCTTGAGCCTGTCCTGATAGCCCGTGACCTCTTCCTGGATCTCGCTCCCCTCCCCCAGCTCCTTCTGGATGGCCTTGAGCTGCTGCCGGAGAAAATACTGCCTCTGCAGCTTGTCCATCTCGCCCTTGGCCTCAGTGGAAATCCGGCTCTGGATATCGAGCAGTTCCAGTTCCTTGGTCAGGTGCTCGTAGACTTTCTTGAGCCTTGAGTAGGTATCGATGATCTCCAGGATCTCCTGGGCCTCGTCGACCTTGAGGTCCAGGTTGGCGGCGGTCAGGTCGGCCAGGCGTCCTGCCTCTTCGACGTTGGCGGCGATGATCATGACCTCGGGCGGGATGTTCTTGCCCAGAGTGGAGGCCTTGTCCAGTCCGTCGCGCACGTTGCGCAGCATGGCCTCGCCTTCAATGCTCTTTTCCTCTTCATCCGGATCGTTCAGGACCGTGACCTTGGCGGAATAGTACGGCTTTTCCTCGTCCAGTTCATCCACCCGTGCCCGCGTGAGCCCCTGCGCGAGTATGCGCACACGGCCGTCGGGGAGCTTCAGCATACGCATGACCAGCGCGACCGTTCCGACCACGTACACATCCTGCCGCTTGGGCTCCTCGACCTCCATGTCTTTCTGGGTCAACAGGAGGATCATGCGGTGTGAGGACAGGGACGAGTCGATGGCGCTCTTCGACTTCTCCCGGCCCACAAACAAAGGAACCACCATGTAGGGGAATACGACGATGTCCCGGAGCATAAGGACGGGCAGTTCCTCAGGGATGTTGAGCTTGTGCTCGCGCTCTTCGATGACGTCGTCCAGGTTCGCATCCACTTCATTTTCTTTTTTTGCCATGAACTCTCTCCAACTTACTCCTCAGCTTCTCCGATCTCCAATATCACTTCTTTCCTGCGGGAACCGCGGTATTTTTTCAAAACCAGGAGCAGGATCCCGTTTTCCAGGATCGCACGGGACTTCTCCGGGATGACGGCACAGGGAAAGCTTATAAAGCGGCGGAACGGGCCGTACTCTCGCTCGAGTCTCATGTATGTGACTTTTTTCCGGAACCGCTGCCGGCGTTTGGTACCCTTGATCTCCGCCCGGTTGTGGCTGAGGAGGATGGTGATGTCCTTCTCGGCCACTCCCGGAAGCTCCACTTCCACCAGCACTTCGTTCTCCTTCTCTGAGATGTCGACCCAGGGGACCCAGCTCTCATCCAGCCCATAGAACCTGCGCCGGTCGGAGAACAGCTCCCCCACCATACGGTTGATCTCGGCCTCGATCTTGACTACACGTGAGACCGGTTGGATTTTTCTCTTCACGCCCTTTTATTTTTCTTTGAGGATCCTTTCGAGCTCCTCTTTGAACTCAACCACATCCTTAAAATCACGATAGACCGAGGCGAAACGCACATAGGCGACCTTGTCCAGCTCATGCAGGCGCTTCATGACCAGCTGTCCGATCTCCACTGCTTGCATCTCCTTCTCGGGCTTTTCCTGAAGCATGTTCTCGATCTCTTCTACGATCTCCTCGAGATCCGAGATCGCGATGGGCCGCTTCTCGCAGGCTTTGAGCAGCCCTCTCAGCAGCTTCTGGTCGTCGAAGGCCTGGCGCTGGCCGTCCTTCTTCACCACCATGTAGGGTATTTCCTCGATCTTCTCATACGTGGTGAAGCGTTTTGCACAGGACAGGCACTCCCGGCGGCGACGGATGGTGAACCCGTTCTTACTCTCGCGGGAGTCGATCACCTTGCTTTCCGCGTGTTCACAGTATGGACATTTCATGAATCTGATTCCTCTCCGATCTTCTTGATTTGGAAGAGCGATATCCCCTCTTTCCACAATATAGCATAACCGATCAGGCAAGTCACCACGACCGTGATGGCGTGCACGACCATGGTCATGGCCACGGCCAGATTGGCTTCGATGTTGAAGAATGAGGTCATCCCCAGCTTGCTGAAACTGTGGAAGCCTCCCACCATGCCCGGGGTGGGGATGGAGGCGCCCACCCCAACCAGGAAAGTGAAGGGGAGCATGAAGATAAAGGGTACGTGCACGTCATAGGCCATAAAGAAGACCCAGTAGAAAAAGATGATGCCGAGCCACACCACCAGGGACCAGAGGAAATAGGCCAGGAGCGTTCGGGTGGATCTGAAGAAGCTCATCCCCTGGATGAATTCCTGCACCATGGAGATGATCTTCTCGCTGACACGTTGAGGAAGGGGGCGCAGGAAAAAACTCAGTATGCGCAGTGTCTGGGTTTCAAAGAAATACAGAGCCAGGGTGACCAGCAGCAGTCCCGAGGCTACGGACACTCCGATTATCCCCCAGAGAGTGAGCTGTGCGTTCATTTTCTCATCGATAGGGAAGATGGAGGCGTACAGAGGGCTGGCCAGCATGAAGGCACCGAGGAGCAGGCACATTGTGAGCACATCGAAGATCCGTTCTACCAGAACCGTGCCGATCGTGAAAGCCTTGGATATCTTCTCCTTCTGGGCCAACAGCAGCGGTCTGACAACCTCACCGATACGCCCGGGAAAAGTGAGTGTTACCGCAAAGCCTACGGCAATGGCCGCGAAACGGTTGTAGAACGAGATGTTCTCCTTTTCGTGCCGCAGAAGGTATTTCCAGCGGACGGCGCGCGTGATGAAATGTGAGGGCATCAGGAACACTGTGAGGATCAGGAACGGGACACTCACATTCGTGAGCGATTCCCATACTTTATCCCATTCCACACTCCGGAAAAATAAGTAGAGCAGTCCCAGGGTCAAAACCAGGATCACCAAGACTTTCCACCAGTTCTTAGCCATAACAGGCATGAATACTATCACCAAGTCCAAAACCTGTCAACGAATGTGCCTGTTGGGCTTGAAGTCGCCCATCCAAGCCATCATTGCGAGGAACGCAGGGGCGAAGCAATCTCCCGGGGCTTGAAAATATCCTCAAAATTTACTATCATACGTCCGCCCGCTGGGAAGTCGTCCAATGGCAGGACACATGACTCTGGATCATGGGATCGGGGTTCGAATCCCTGCTTCCCAGCCACTCCCCCTCATTTATCGCTATCAGCGACGGAACATGTCTAATAATTAGACACCGCGTCCGCTCCTGTACACCACATGTACCATTTTTCGCCCATGATTCATACCGGCTCACACGGTCCCAGGGGAGATCCATGCGCCGCGAAGTTGGCACAAGAATTGCAAATAATCTGTATGGAAAGCAACTCATTGGAAGAAAATCTCGTCTAAACTAAGTCAGAGAGAAAAAAGAGAGCAGATCTGACAAAGACACAGGATACAGGACGATGAAAAAGATCATGAAAGGACTGATGGTCGCGGCGGCTGTGGTCTGTATGGTCCAGGCATCCTGGGCGCAGTTCACAGAAGAGGAGCTGATGCAGAGGGATCATTGGGAAAGCTTCCTCAAGACAGCCAAGATAACGAAGGCGGAACAGCCCTGGGGAAAAAAAGAAGCGGTCACCCGGCCATGGAAACTGACGCTCGAGCAGGACGGCATCACGCGATTCGCCGTGTGGAAGAACTGCGAAGGCCGGATGAAGGGCTTCGACGAGAGCTGGCGCTGGGAGATCGCGGCCTACCTCCTGGACAAAGAGCTCGGCCTCAACATGGTGCCCCCGACGGTGGAGCGCGAATTCAAGGGACAGCCCGGGTCGCTCCAACTCTGGGTCGAGAGTGAGTGGAACCTCAAGAAAAAGATCCAGGAAAACATACCGACGCCGGTCGACAAGACCGATGCCTGGCTGCGGGCGGCCTGGCTGCAGCAGGCCTTCGACAACCTGATCGCCAACGAGGACCGCCACATGGGCAATGTCCTCGTGACCATGGATCATCGGGCCATCCTGATCGACCACTCCCGCACATTCCGGACTGCGGACCAGTTCACCGACCAGCTCCTCTACGGAACGGAAGACGGCAGCGAGTCATCCATGATCATGCGCGAGCTTCCCCGGGCTTTCGTCGAATGCCTGCGTGCCCTCGATTCCGGTACACTGCACGAGGTCGCGGGCGAATACCTGACCGGTAAAGAGATCGAGAGCGTGATCAAGCGGCGCGGGCTGCTCCTGGACTGGATCGACGCTCACGCCCAGGTCCTGGGTAAGAATCAAGCCCTCTACTAATTTTGGACTGCCCACCCTCCGGACCTGAATCCAGCATAAATTTTCCCGCTAAAGCGACGGGTGTCGCCTTTTGAGGACAGGAATCCGGCCGACTTTCCACACTTTCCCCTGGCTTTCTTGGCATGGTTTTTGCTAAAGTCTATGTTAGGAACATGAAAGAAAGAAAACCGGCTTTCATATCTGAGCAAAGGAGACGAACATGCCTAAGAGAGGATTTTTAGTTATCCTGGCGATCCTGCTGATCGCCCCGGGTTTTATCACAGCGCAGGACCTGGACGCCAAACCCGAAAAGACCATCAAAAGCGGCATCCAGCCCGGCAAGGCCTTCCCTGTGGAGACGGGACTCATGTCCGTACAGGTCCCCAAGCAGGACAAGGCGAGGGTCGTGCTGCTGGCGGCCTCGGTCTGGGCTTATGAAGCATCAGATGATTCATACGGAATGCTTCATGTCATTCCTAGAGATGAGGTAGATGAAGTCGACATTTACGTCGATTTCTCTGCAGTATTAAATACTCGTGTTAAATTCCATACGATTTTAGCAGGACCAGAATATTATGTCATCGATGATGATAATTGGTACAATGCCAAGTACAAAACTAGCGACTATGTTGAAGAAAATACGTATTATGTTACACTTCTTGTCCCAACTGAATGGAAAAAGGGCACGTACAAGGTTATATTCATCGCCGAACAAGAGACAACCGGTTCTGGTGCAGACTCTGTTATTGAATGTGTGTTCCGATTGATGTGATTTAAGCTCATAAGACTGGGACAGGTGCAATCTCGCCATGAAATTGCATTTGTCCCTTTTTCTTTATTCCTGGATTGTGCCTATCATGTATTATATTAAGGATTGCACCCCATT
>CBFDBC010000087.1:0-13453 GCA_965602945.1 uncultured bacterium
ATCCTGATGCAGGCGCAGTGTCTGGGCGCGGTGTCCGGGATCTCCGAGATCCGCAGGATCGTACGCCGCTCCTTTTCTCTGGATCGTTTCGAGCCCCGGGATGTCCGGGAATGGGATCAGGTCTATGCGCGTTTCCAGGATCTGTTGGAAGAGGGATAGGAGGAAGTATGCAGGGAGACACGGACCACGAGAAAGCCTATAGTGAGGCGCGCGAAAGATACGCCGGCCTCGGCGTTTCCACCGACGAGGCTCTGGAGCGGCTGGGCAGGATCTCCCTTTCCCTGCACTGCTGGCAGGGGGACGATGTCGGTGGATTCGAGCCCCGTGAGCAGGGCCTGGAGGGGAGCGGAATCCAGGTGACAGGGCGGTATCCCGGCAAGGCGCGCACCCTCGCTGAGCTGCGGCAGGACCTGCAGCAGGCTTTCGCCCTGATCCCGGGCTCCCACCGCCTCAACCTGCATGCCATGTATGGGGACTTCGGCGGCATTCCCGTGGACAGGGATCGGATCGACCCCCTTCATTTCCAGGGCTGGAGGGACTGGGCCGCCCGGGAAGGACTGAAGCTCGATTTTAACGCCACCTGTTTCGCCCACCCCCTGGCCGACTCGGGATTTACGCTGAGCCACAGGGACCCGTCCATCCGGGAGTTCTGGATCGAACATGTGCGGCGTTGCCGGGCCATCAGCGATACGCTGGGAGAAGCCCAGTCGAGTGCATGTGTTCACAACCTCTGGATCCCGGATGGGGCTAAGGACATAACGATCGACCGCCTGCGGCACCGCCGTTTATTGAAGGAATCCCTGGACCGGATCTATACCGTCGAATATCCGGCCGCCAGGGTGAAGGATGCGCTGGAGAGTAAACTCTTCGGCATAGGCTCCGAGTCCTTCGTCGTGGGTTCGCATGAATTCTACATGGGTTACGCCATGACCAGTGGGAAGATGATCTGTCTGGACACCGGGCACTTCCATCCCACGGAATCGGTGGCGGACAAGATCTCAGCTCTCCTCGTGTTCGCGGACGAGCTGCTCCTGCATGTCAGCCGGGGTGTCCGCTGGGACAGCGACCATGTCGTGATCCTCAACGACGAGGTCAGGGACCTGGCGGCGGAACTGGTGCGGGCCGATGCGCTGGACAAAGTGCATATCGCCCTGGACTATTTCGATGCCGGCATGAACCGGGTCGGGGCCTGGGTGATCGGGGCCCGGGCCATGCTGAAGGCCCTGCTGCTGGCCCTGCTGGAGCCGACGCGCCGCCTCAGACAGCATGAGGAGGAGGGCAATCTTTTCCAGCGTCTGGCCCTGCTGGAGGATGCCGGATCCCTGCCGTTCGGCGCGGTGTGGGACTATCACTGCCTGAGCCGGGATGTTCACCCTGATCAGGCCTGGATCTCCGAGGTCCTGCGCTACGAAAAGGACGTCCTCAGCAAACGGTGATCCGGGGGTAGGTCGATGGGCGGCAGAGAGATAATCCGGGCCATCATAAAGGAGAAGTCCTGCCCGGGCCGAATCGGTGTGTTTGAGGAGTTCTGGCAGGACACTCAGGCCGAATGGGAACGGCAGGGTCTCCCCCCGGGTGTGGATCTGATCGACCACTTCGACCACGATTTCCGGCCTATCGAAGGGTCCAAGTCGAACACCGATCCCTTCCTCCAGGAAGAGGAACAGGTCGAGGCCGGTGGAGAGATCCTTATCCGTGTCAACGGTTGGGGAGCCCGGATGCGTGTGTGGAAGGACCGCCCGGGTGTGCCGGAGCACCTGTCATTCGACATGAAGGACGAGCAGACCTGGAAGTCCAGATACCGGGAACCTTTGCTCGGGCTCGACCTTCGCCGCTTCGAGGATCTCGAGGAGCTGCGGGCCAACTTTGCGGCAGCCCGAGCCTCGGACCGTTTCTGCACCTATTACAACATCCTGCCCACGGAGATCATGCGGCGCTCCATAGGGGACATCGTCATGCTGGAGGCCATGTGCCTGAACCCGGGCTGGGTCCACGATGTGTGCTCGGTCGTGACAGACAACATCATCCTGCACCTGGAGTACATCCTGCGGGAGGTGGGCCTTCCCGACGGCGTCTGGATGTATGAAGACATGGGCTACACTCAGGCCCCCTTTTTTTCACCCGAGATGTACCGGGAGTTCCTGCTGCCCTACCACAGGAGGATCGGAGACTTCATCCACAGTTATGACCTGCCGTTTATCCTGCACTCCTGCGGCCGGATCCGGCCGCTCCTCCCCCTGATCTCTCAGGCGGGCGTGGACTGCCTCCAGGCGATCGAGGCCAAGGCCGGACAGCATGTGGCCGAGATGGCCGAGTTCCTGGGAAATTCCATGGCGTTCATGGGCAACATCGACATCCGGGCTTTCGAGTCCAATGACCGTGGGGTCCTGGAATCCGAGATCGTCCCCAAGCTCGCAGCGATAAGGGAGAACCGCATCCCCTATGTGTTTCATTCCGATCACTCCATCCCCAGGTCCGTCCGCCTCGAGACCTACGAATACGCCCTCGAACTCCTGCGAACCCACGGCCGGTACTGAATCACCAGTTCTTGGCCTGTTTCGGCTCGAGCCGGGAGACGGGCAAGCCTCTCTCCATGGCTCCGAAACGGTAAAGGCAGATCTCGCGCACGGAGGAGGGGTGGTGCAGCACCTCGGAGAGAGATTGGGAGCCCACGCCCCAGACACCGCCCCCGCGCACCACTACGACCTTGTAATCGTGCAGGAGACGGATGAGGGCCGTGGTTTCGAAACGAGGCGGGAGGACCGGGATCACGAGGTAGAGGAAGCTTCCCTCCGCGTCGATCGGGACGATCCGTTCGACCGGATTTTCGTGTCCGGGAGGGAGATAGCGGGCCATCACCTCGGCCTCGGGCACGAAGCAGTGGAGCACGGTCTGGAACTGGCTCTCCCGGTAGATGGCCTTGTGGAGGGCGATTTCCGCATTATCGTCTTTTTGGGCGGCCACCGGCATTTCCCGGAGAACGCCTCCGATCTCGCGCGGCATGGAGGCCGTGGGGGAATAGAGCATGGTGTCGACTCCCCTCACCGAGACCGAACCCGTGTGGAACGGTGAGAGCCGGGACTCGAAGATCCGGGCTCCGGTCCTCCAGAACGCAGCCGCTATCTCCTCTTCTCCCGGCACCTCGGGTGTGCCGGTTCCCTCGGGTTCGTAGGGGGGAGGGGGAGCGGAGAAGACATCTTCCGGCCTGGTCCGGATGTCCTGACGCAGGTTCTCTACACCCACACCCACCCGCTCGGCCAGCCGGGCCACGTATCCGGAGTTGTCGGCCAGGCAAACCCGGTACAGGGCCTCCAGGAGGTTCCGTCCCTTGGCGAACGTCCCGTGTCCCTGGATCAGCATGGCCGGATGATCACGCAGGCGGTCCGGGATGATCTTCGTCATCTCCGCCGATCCGCTGGGAACCGCCACCCAATCCACAGGGATCTCCCCGAGGTGATGGTGCCCGAGCGGGTCGATGGGGACGAAGGGAGCCGGGGCGTTGGGCTTGGCCTCGTCATCATACGTCATGACGGTCAGGTCTTTGGTGTGGGCATGGATGGAGGCTGCCGCATCGGGCAGTGTCAGGATCCGGGCATGGATGTCTGTCTCGGATGAGGCCTTGTAATACCCGTGGTCGGTTTCCGTGGTGGAGAGGAAACAGATCTGCCTGGCGTCCAGGTCACCCTTCTGCGAGCCGGTGGAGGTGATGACGAGGTATTCCCTGCCCTGTCCGTCTTTCCAACGCATGGCGATGTTGCCGCTGTGGCTGTCTTCCATGTCGTTAAGCAGCAGGATACGGCCCACCGAGTGGAACAGCCGGACCAGTTCCGGGGGTGCTTCCCACTTACTCATGATGCGTCCTCCTCCAGGTTCAGGGACTCCAGCGTCTCAGGCCGGGGACAACCCGAATCCTCGCTCCAGCCGCGGATGCTGTAGTAGCCGGACCTCATCCCGGCCAGGGCCTCCCTGGGGATGTTCCGGTCTCTGCCTTCCACGGGGATGCTCTCCTCGACAAAGCGATCGGGCAGGGTGTCGTCTTCTGCCGTGAATCCCGCCCGCAGGTTGAAGAGCCGCTCCAGGGTGGCGACCCGCTCAGCGATCTCTTCCAGGTGCGCTGTCGAGAAATCCGCCCCGGTCAGGCCGCTCATCATGCGGGCCCAGGGCTCGGTGGAAAAGGCGAAGCCTGTGAACCTGCAGATACCCAGGCTGTCCTGGATGATGCCCAGGTTCTGCATGTTGCGTATGGCGATGGGGGACTGCAGCAGGCTGAACCGGGGAATCTCCTTGGTGCCCCCGAAGAACGCCAGCGAGACCGCGTACCCGCCCCGTAGGTGGCAGGCGCCTGTGGGTGAGGTCATGTATCCCAGGGCCTGGGTGTAGGACGCTCTGGGATCATAGGCCGGAAGCTCCAGCCCTTTCACGGTCATGGCGGACTCGGGACAGCCCATGGCGCGGGCCATTCGCAGGGCGCCCTCGGCGAGCAGGTTCCCGATGCCCCGGCGGGAGGCCGTCAGCCGCACGAGTTCCTCGAGCGCGCCCGCGTTTCCGAACCGGAGGGCCTCTCCGTCTGCGCTGTCCTGCGTTTCCCAGCGGCCCCCTTCATTCAGCTCCATGGCGCAGGCCAGGGTGCCTCCAAAGCTCATGGTGTCTATCCCCAGCTCGTTGCACAGGTAATTGGCGCGTGTGATGGCACCCAGGTCATAGATCCCGCACTGCGGCCCCAGGAGGACCACGGTCTCGAACTCGGGTCCCTCCCCCCAGCGGTCGCCCACCCGTGTGTGGCGCTGGCAGGCGATGGGACAGGCATGGCAGCCGGCGGCCTTCTGCAGTATGGTCCTGCGGATGGTTTCGCCCGAGATCCGGTCCAGGTCCCGCTCTTCATGGCGGTTGCCCTGAAAGTTGCGGGCCGGCAGCATGTCCATGATGTCGATTAGCTCCAGGAGCCCGTCGGTCCCCAGCTCTTTCAGGAGCCTCTTGGTGATGGGCGCGGCCTTCATCATGTAGCGGGCCTGAGCCAGTCCGCTGCGGTACTGCTCGGGATCGCTCGGTTCCACCTTGACACGGCCCGTCACACGCACGGCCTTGAGGTTCTTGCTGCCAAGGACCGCTCCGGCCCCGGTACGGCCGTACGCCCGGTTGCGGTCGTTCATGACGGCGGCGAAGCGCACCCGGTTCTCTCCGGCTGGCCCGATGCACAGGACACGCGTGTCGCTGTCGCCGCCGGGTTCGGCCAGGAGAGCCTCGGTCGTGGACGGGACATCCATCCCCCACAATGAACCAGCCGGATGGAAGGTCACGGAACCGGGCCGGATGTCGATCCACACCGGCTCGGCGGCCCGGCCCTCCAGTACCAGGGCATCGTGGCCGGTCGCTTTGAAGGCCGGTGCCCAGGAGCCTCCACAGTTGGTGCTGCCTATGGCGCCCGTGAGGGGAGATTTGAACACCATGTGGCCGCGGCAGGAGGTGGGGGCGTTGGTCCCCAGGAGAGGGGAGGCCGCCAACACCAGCACATTGTCGTGGCCCAGGGGGTCACAGCCCGGATCGACCCGATCCATGAAGAGGCGGGTGGCCAGGCCCCGCCCTCCCAGATAGGCTTGAACGGTCTCGGGTTCGAGTCTGCTGGTTGAGGCCCTTGACTCGCCCAGTTCCAGGGTGAGGACCGTTCCGTGAAAGCCGGTGTTCATGGTTCTCGTGGGCCTACTGCTCGACCTTCTGTATCCAGATGAAATCGATCCCGATCTCGGGCCTCTCGACCTCGGAGGGGGCACCCAGGAATTCCAGGGTAAGCGTGTGCCGGCCCTTGGCCAGCTCCCGGTCCGGGAGCGTGAAGTTGCGCAGCAGCGTCCGGAAAGGCCGGTGGAGGTCGATCTGCTCCTGCCGGCCGCGCAGGGCGATGGGCTCGCCGTTGAGCCGGAGGGCGAGCCTGCCCGAGGCGGGCGTCAGGGCGGCGGTGATGTGGATGCGGTAGGTGCCGTCCTCGGCGATCGGCAGCTTGAAGCTCTTAGTATCACCCTCTAAGCGCGGTCTCCAGGTCAGGACCTTACCCCCGGCCCAGAGCCTTCCCGGGAGGAACTCCGTGTTCCTGCGGTCCGCGATCAGCTCTTCCGCGGGGTGCATGACTGAGTTGCGGGCGCCCATGCGGGCGGCCGGCTCCCAGCCCTCCGGAAGCTCGAGCGGCCGCAGATCCTCCGGCATGATGGCCAGGTGGTCGTCGGTGATGCCCGGTGCGGCATAGTGGTAACCGATCCGGGCGTAGGACAGACCGGGTGTCCGTTCGTGGCTGTAGAGCTCCATGAAGAACCGGATATTCCGGGTAAACGGGACCGGATCGAGGATGTGCCAGCGGTAGTTGGTCACGAAGCCGCGGTTCCCGGGCCCGTCGTTGCGCGGCTGGCCGCAGTAGGGGAAGAAGAAGATGTCCGGGGAGGACCAGGAATAGTTGTAGTAGTCCTCCGAGCCGGTCCCGAAGAGGGAAGGCTGCGCTTCGTCATCCACGAACACTTTCTCATCCCCCTCGCCCCACCAGCTGCCGTAGGGAGTGGGGACCGGATTGGGATTGAGGAGGATGGAGGTGGTGCCCACGTACAGGCCCCGTCCGTGCGCGAGCAGGAAGGGCAGGTCCTGTACGTCCCGGTTGGAGGCGATGAGCTCATGGTCCACGCGCCACCGGGCCCGGAAGTGCAGCGAAGATCCCTCGTCCCAGGCGAAGGGGAGCGGGAGCGCCGAGCCCCGGACGGAGACGGCCTGATCCCCTCGATTTTCCAGGCGGAGGCTCAGGCTGCCGGCAAATGGCATGATAAAACGGCAGACCATGGTCCCGTCCGGATGGACGGAGAACGGCAGGGACCGGTAGGGATTAATCCCGGGCGCAACCCCGAAAAAGTCCCCCACGGGGGACTGCACCTGCCCCCTGGGGTGACCGTCGAAGCGGATGTGCAGGAGGGTCTGCCGGAGGGCCCTGTCCAGGTCATCGGCATCGAGTTTCAGGGTCAGGCGTTCGAGTGCCATGGGTCCTTCCATGGTCAAGACTTCCTCGTTCGAATCCGGTTCGAGGGCCGCCTCGAAAGCCGCGGCCTTCTCCCCGGATCGGACCGCCATACTCTCGTCCGGGTCGGCGAGGGCCCGCGTGACCTGGTCTATGGTTTGTGCATAGGCGGTGAGATCCCCGGGGGAAAACGTGGTGACTCGGGTTCCCGGGACATAGAGACGCACCTGGACCTGGTAGAAGTGGATGGTCTTCAGATCCCCTGTCCACTCGAGCCTCATACGGCGGGAAAAGGGGATGGGGGCATAGGAGGCATCGCGCTGGTACACGGTTTTTCCCAGCCGTTCGCGGTCCAGGCCTGCGATCTCGGGATATCCATCCAGCGTGTTGTGGAAAAAATCGATGGCCGCGCCATCGAATACCGGTTCGGTGTTCCCATCCAGATACAGGCGGATCTCACCCGAGATGGCCGCGCTCCACAGCCGGACGATGGCACCCGGACCCTCCACGTCCGCGATCAGGTACTTCCCGATGCCCTCTTCGTCGGGCCCGCTGAGCACCTGTTCGAAGTTGGGGATGGGTTCTCCGCCGAACCCGTCCGAGTTGGCGAACCAGTCCGGCCCTCCGGGGACACGGCTGCGGTGGTCATAGGAAGAGAACTGCACCATGCGATAGGCCGGATCCGGGAACGAGGTCAGGCGGAGCAGGTCCGCCATCTCCCGGTACAGATCCCCGGTAGAGATGGTTTCGCCGAGAGCGCCCGTTCCCCGGCAAACCGGGAGCATAAATAGTGCGGCCAAACATAAAATCGCTAGCGGTTTCTTCATCTCTCTCCTTTCTTCCGTTCCAGATACTTGTCATCCCGAGTGTCGATGCGGATGACGTCGCCCTCCTTGATGAACTGAGGGACGTTGATGGTGAGCCCCGTTTCCAGAGTGGCGGGCTTGTTGCTGGCGCTCTGGGTGGCCCCCTTCAGGTACGGGGCGGTTCTTTCCACCTTCAGCTCGATGGTCATCGGGGGACTTACGCCCACCGGCTTTCCCTCATACATCTCGATCGAGAACACCACATCGGGGATGAGGTAATTGATGCCGGCGCCCAGCACTTCCTCCGTGAGCTTTATCTGGTCGTAGGTCTCAGTGTTCATGAACACGTGTTCGCTGCCTTCCTGATACAGGTACTGCGTCTCTATGGCCTCCAGGTACACCTGTTCCACCCGCTCCTTGGAGCGGAATCGGATGTCGTGCAGGCTCTGGTCGTGCAGACGGCGCAGCTTGGTCTGCATGAGAGCCTGCCCCTTGCCCGGTGTGATGTGGCTGGTTTCGAGCACCTTGTAGAGAGCGGCTTCCAGTTTGATGATCATTCCCTTTCGAACCTGTGTCGCGTTGATCATGGTCTCTCCTTAATCTGAAGTCACGCCGTCAGCGATGCGGACGATGACGGGCCGGGAGTCCAGCCTCTTCAGGGTCTCCGCTACTTCCTCGGCCCGGCCTGGCGCGTAAGCGAAGATGCACCCTCCCTGCCCGGAGCCGTTAATCTTCGCTCCCAGGGCGCCTGACTCCAGGGAAGCCTCGATCATCCGGTCGATCTTGGGGACCGAGATCTGGAGGAGATCCCGGACCACGTCCTGCTGGCGGTTGAGCAGTCCGCCGAAGCGTTCGTGATCGAATTCATCGGCCTGGAAGAGCCTTTCTCCCTCAGCCGTCACATCCCGGGTTTGCAGGGTCCCCTCCACCAGGCGCCTTTCCACCGGCGGAAGCGCTGCGATCCTCTCCCGCTCCCGTTCTGCCAGGCCGCTCAGCAGGGAGAAATCGGGAAGGTTGGCCTGGACGCGCCGGACCCCGTTCAGCACGTTGGATTTAATGAAGCCCAGGGTGCCGGTCGTGTTCTTGCGGATCAGGGAATCGGCCAGGACGAATTCACCCAGACGGCATGGGTGCCGCCGGGCCTCAAGATGCTCCCCGAAGTGGAGGGAAATGACGCCTCCCAGGGCCGAAGCATAGTGATCCATCTTACCCCCCGGCTCCTCGAATTCGGCCACTTCCGCCTGAAAGGCCAGCTCGGCGATGCTCTCCGGTTCGGTGCGGCGGCTGTCCCCCGCGGCTTCCAGCAGAAAACGGACCCAGGCCACCACCAGGGAGGAAGAGCTGGCTGTCCCGGAGTTGATAGGGATCGTCCCCTCAACCCGGCAGTCCCATCCTGCCGGGAAGGAAAGGCCCTGCCTCTGCAGGATGTTGACCGCGCTTTTCAGATAGTCGCGTTCCCGGCTGTAGGCCAGAGTCACTCCCAGGGGGAATTCTTCTTTTCCCCCGATGTCCGGGAGGTCCAGGCGGACCATTTTCTCGGGGATCCTGTCACCTGTGATTGATATCCTCAGATCGATGGCCGCGGCCAGGATGGGGAGTCCGAAGTAGTCCTGGTGCTCTCCCAGGAGACACAGCCTTCCCGGAGCCGAAGCGCGGATGCTTTTTTTCCCCATGTTTCCTATTATCCAAACTCCCCGATGCCTGTCAACCACGGCCATTGAATTGTGGGGGAGAATAGTATCTAATAGTCCCCGGTCGGGAAAGCATGAGTGAAGTATACTTCTTGGGCACGGGCGGGGCCGCCGCCACCGCTGAAAGAGACAACACCGCCCTGCTCCTGCATCATGAACAGTCCCTCGTGTTGGTCGACTGTCCCGGAAGCGTGACCCGGAAGATCAAGACGCTGGGGCTCGATCCCCGCAGCGTGCGCGCCATCCAGGTCACGCACGTACATCCCGATCACATCTACGGCCTGCCCAGTTTCGTGCACAGCCTGATGCTGGCCGATCTTCGTATCCCGCTCTTCGGTTCCCGGGAGACCGTCCGCTTCTGCCGGGAACTCCTGGACCTCTTCGGGCTGCAGGACGAGTCGATCCGCTGCCGGATCGAATTCATATCCCTAAGCTCAGGTGATCGTTTCGAGCCCTGTCCCGGGGTGGAATGCCGGGCGTTCCATGTGCCTCATAAAGAGTCTTCCCTCGCCTTTGAATGGAAGTTCCCGGATGAAGGCGAAACCCTGATCTATTCGGGAGACACACCCGTACACCCCCCCCTGTTCAAGCAGGCGGCAGGGATCGGGACCCTGATCCATGACTGCAGCGTCCCCTCGCGTTATTTTCATGAATATCCCTTCCTCCCGAGCATGCACGCCAATTCCCTGGATCTGGGACGGATGGCCCAGGAAGCCCGGATTAAACGCCTGATCCCCTGTCACTTTTTCGGAGAGCTTGATTACGGAATGGACGAGATAACCGACGAGATCCGGAGATATTTCCGGGGGGACCTGATCATTCCTCAAGATCTCATGGAGGTCCACCTATGAAGGGTTTGCTGATCCTGGGTGGGTTGGGGACCGCCCTGCTGTTTGGAGCCTGCCAATCTTCCTCAGTGACGGAGATCGCGGATCTGGTGCTCCTGAATGGAAACCTCTACACCGTCGATTCCGCCCTGCCCAGGGCGGAGGCCGCGGCCGTCAAGGATGGGCGCATCATCGCCGTCGGGTCTTCGGCGGAGATCCGGGCCCTGGCAGGGGAGGCCACTGAGGTTGTCGATCTGGCAGGATCGTTGATGCTGCCCGGTTTTATCGATGCGCACACGCATTTCCTGAACGGCGGATTCGCCCTGGCCGATATCCAGCTGCGTGATGCCGGCAGCCGGGAGGAGTTCGTCTCCCGGATCCGGGCCAGGGTGGCCCGGTCGGAGAAGGGCGAATGGATACTCAACGGGGATTGGGACCACACGCTGTTCGATCCCCCGCGGCTTCCCGCCAAGGAATGGATCGACGATTTCACATGCGACAACCCCGTGTGTGTGAACCGCCTGGACGGCCACATGGTCTACACCAACAGCCGGGCGCTGGAACTGGCCGGGATCACGAGGGACACGCCCACGCCCAAAGGAGGAGAGATCGTCAGGAACCCCTCCACCGGTGAGCCCACAGGAATCCTCAAGGACGAGGCCATGAGCCTGGTCACCCGTCATATCCCCGTACCCTCCCTGAACGAGAAGAAGAAGGCGGCCCGGGCCGCCCTGGAGCACGCGGCCTCGCTGGGCGTGACCTCGGTGCACGACATGGCCTACCGCGACAACTTCAACGTCTATCGGGAGCTGCTCAAGGAGGACGCACTCTCGGCCCGGCTGTGCGTTTACATCCCGATCGCGGATCTGGACCGCGGGCTTCCCCCGGACCTGGGGGAGACCAGTGATCATGACCGGCTCAAGATCGGCGGCCTCAAGGGCTTCGTGGACGGCTCCCTGGGTTCGTTCACAGCCCTGTTCCTGGAGCCTTACACCGACGACCCCCGGAAAAGCGGGATCATGGTGGCGGACATGTTTCCCGACGGCATCATGGAGAAGCGCATCCGGGAGGCGGATGCCCAGGGCCTCCAGGTCGCCGTCCATGCCATCGGGGACAAGGCCAACCGCATCATCCTGGACATCTTCGAGAAGGTCATTGAGGAGAACGGCGAGCGGGACCGGCGCTGGCGTGTCGAGCACGCCCAGCACCTCCATCCGGAGGACATCGCCCGTTTCGGCCGCCTGGGGATCCTGGTGTCGGTGCAGCCCTACCATGTGATCGACGACGGACGCTGGGCCGAGATCAAGATCGGTCCCCGTCGCGCCCGCACGACCTATGCCTTTCGTTCACTGCTCGAGAGCGGAGCCCGCCTGGTCTGCGGCTCGGACTGGACCGTGGCTCCCCTCGATCCGCTGGCCGGGATCCATGCCGCGGTCACGCGCAGCACCCTGGACGGGAAGCACCCCCGGGGATGGGTTCCAGAGGAGAAAATATCCCTGGAGGAGGCGATCGAGGGCTACACGCTGAACGCCGCCTACTCCGAGTTCGCCGAGGATCGCAAAGGATCCATCACTCCGGGCAAACTGGCCGACCTGGTCGTCATCGACCGGAACCTGTTCGATATCGAAGCCGAGGAGATCGCCCGGGCCCGTGTTCAGATGACGGTGGTTGGGGGACGCATCGTGTACCGCAGATGAGAACGGAGTCCTGAATGATCTTTCTACACGGTGCGGCCTTTCTGGCGGCCTTCGCCATCCTCTTCAAGTGTGCCGATCTGTTCGTGGACGGGGCCTCCCGCATCGCCACCATCCTCAACATCCCCAAGCTCCTGATCGGCATCGTCCTGGTGGGCCTGGCGACCACCGCCCCAGAGTTCGCCGTGTCGGTCATCGCCGCCATCCGGGGGCTTCCGGAGCTCGCGCTCGGCAATGCCATCGGATCGGTCATCGTCGACGACTGCGTCGCCCTGGCCCTGGCGGCCATCCTGGCCCCGACCGTGATATTCATCAACTGCCGCATGCTGAGGGTCATCGGTGTGTTCCTGCTGGGCATCGACTTCCTGGCCTTTTTACTGGCCCGCGACGGAGTGCTGAACCGGTGGGAGGGCCTCATCCTGGTTTCCTTGTTGGGTGTCTATTTTCTCCTGCTCTTCAAGGTCCGCAGCTTCCGTACGCCCGGGATGACGGACAACGGTGATACGGAGAACTCTGCAGTTCCCCGGATGAACGCCGCCGTGCGCAGGGACCTCAAAACGCCGGTGACCAAGGTTCTGTTCGGGCTGGCCGGAGTGATCCTCACGGCGGAGGTCATCGTACGGTCGGCCCAATACATCGCCCGGCATTTCGACATCCCGGAGATCATCATCGGCTCGACCATCGTGGCCCTCGGAACCTCCCTGCCAGAGATCAGCACCTGCATCACGGCCGCCTGCAAGGGAGAAGGGGAACTCGCCGTGGGCAACATCCTGGGCGCGGACGTGCTCAACATCCTGTGGATCATCGGCGTGGCTTCTCTCACCAATCCCATCATCGTTGACCGTGAGATCATCAACTTCAAATTCCCCTACATGATCCTGGTGGTCACGGTGATGCTGGTCCTGATGCGCATCGGCTGCCGCCTCAACCGCGCCAAGGGCTTCATCCTCATCGGCTTCTATCTTCTCTATCTCTTCCTCACTTTCCACCTATTCTTATGACATGGATCAGTCATAAGAATTGCCAATCTCAGCCCATCGACAAGGGACGGATTTATTCCGGATTTGGCGTGATTTTCAGGCTAAAAAATGCCGCTTTTTTTGTGAACTCCGCGTCCCCGTAAAAACTTTTTGACTTAGCCCTGCAATCTGGTATGATGACTCCTTATTCTGGCGGTCCGGACGGTTTTCGGGCCGGGGAGGACACCATGAATATCGGCGTGATAAACGAGAGCGGTAAGATCGAGAATCGTGCCGGTCTTTCCCCCAGCGGTGTTTCGTTTCTGGTTGAAAAAGGACACGAAGTCTATCTACAGGCAGGATCCGGGCTGCGCTCCGGGTATTCCAACGAGGATTTCATCGCCCTCGGCGCCCAGGTGGTCTTCACCAAAGAGGAAGTATTCGGGCGCTCAGACATCGTGCTGAATATCTCCCCCTTGAACGAGGAGGAA
>CBFDBC010000088.1:0-13409 GCA_965602945.1 uncultured bacterium
TCATCGACACGCGCAACCTCTTCGTGTGCGGAGGGAGCGGCGGTGGTGTCCTCACGGCCTGGATCGTGGGCCACACCGACCGGTTTACCGCAGCGGTGTCCATGCGCCCGGTCATCAACTGGCATTCCTTTGTCGGGACTACCGATGGGCCCAACTGGTACCGCCAGTTCAGGGCCTATCCATGGGAGGACCCCATGGAGTATGCGGTCCGCTCCCCGCTGCACTATGTGAAGAACGTCTCGACGCCCACCATGGTCATGACAGGAGAGGCCGACCTGCGCACTCCCATGACGCAGAGTGAGGAGTATTACCGGGCGCTCAAGATGCTCAAGAAGGAGACCCTGCTGGTCCGGATGCCGGACGAGTACCATGGATGGCGAAGGCCCTCCCACCGCCTGCTGCAGCAGCTCTACCTCCTGGCCTGGTTCGAGAAGTACCGAGTCGAGTAGCAGGTCCGCTGGGAGGCCATCTGAAGGGATAGATGACACGCATCCCCCGGGAAGCGATCCGGCACATTATGGTGCGGGGCAACTACCCCCACCGGCGTGCCCTCCTGTCCGGGATGAAGAAGCATCTGTCGAGGGATGCAGCCCCGCCCGCCGTGGGGATCCTGGGCCCGGTGGTGGAGTTCTATGACCGGTATCGCAAGCGGCTGGGTGAGCTGGACATAAGAGACATCGATGTCCCCTTCCTGATCCAGGGCAACCTCGAGCGGGCCGTCTCCTACCTGGATCTGCTGCTGCGGGCCTCCGCGAAAGAGTCAGAGGCCGTAACCAAGATAGATCTAAAGATCCTGAGCTATGTCGAGGAGAGAGAGCCGTATTACCGCAGCTTTCCCGACAGAGGCGACGAATACGTCATCCCCTGTACGAGCAGGGAGGAACATCCCGAGGAGCTGATCTCCCACAAGGGCGCCACTCTCCTTGACTTGAGCCTAAACGGTTACCCGGTCCCTGATTTTGTCATCCTGAGTTCGGCGCTATACCGGCTTTCCGGTCCTGAACGTGAGCGGCATATCCAGAAAGCCCTCGATATCCTGGAGCGGCTCACGATCCAGCAGATGGGCTCGGCCGAGACACCCTTGATCTGTGCCTTCCGCTGTGCCATGCCCTGCTACATGCCCGGTGTCATGCCGACCTATCTGAATGTTGGTGTCACCGAGTCTACGATACCGGCCCTGGTCCGTCATTACGGCGAAGAACCCGCGTATAAGATGTTCTTGAACAATATCCGGAACATCCTGAAGGCCAGAGATCCAGAGGGATTCGAGCTGGTTTTCGGGTCAGGCCGGATCCCGGAGGAGCGCCTGGATGTGCAGGTCGCCCGGGCCGTACGCCGGATCAAAGGATTCGATCCTCTGCTCGTGCAGGACCCATACCGTCAGACAGCCTTTTTTGTCGAGCAGGCCTACAAGTATTACGCTGAAAACCTGGATCTGATGATGACATTTTCCCGGGGTGAAGAACATTTTCCCGCCCTGATCCTGCAGAGGATGATCTGCACCGTACGGGATGAACGGTCACGGGTCGGCGTCATCTTCAGCCGTCACCCCCGGACCGGAACGGGCGGGCAGATCGAGAGCGCCCGCAGGATCTTCGGCGAGGCGATCATGGCCGGGATCGTGGAGACAGAAACAAGGGACTTCGTGGACAAGGAACAGATCAGAGAGGACTATCCGGCCGTGTACAGGTTCATCCCGACCCTGTATCATCTGGAGGCCCGGTTCCAATCCCCGGTCACCATCGAATTTGCCACCGACATCACCCAGAGCCATGAGTTTTTCAACCTGCTTCAATTGAATCCCTCGGAGATCACGGGCCGGTCCGCCTTCATCTCCGTGATGGATCTGTACACGAAAGGCACGATCGGCAAGCAGCGCGTTCCCGAGCTGATCCGGCCGTTCCACATCAAACAGATCGAATCGGACGCCCTGGATCCCGATTCTTTCCAGGAGCTGACGTTTTTCAGTTCCGCGGCGTCAGTGCTGCCCCGGACCGCGGTGCTGGCCCAGATGTATTTTTCCGCAGAGGCCGCTCTGCTTCACAAAAAGGCCGGTAAGAAGGTCTGCCTCTGCAAAAAGACCTTCGAGCCCAAAGATACCGTGGTCATGGGCGAGGTCGATGCCATCGTGAGCCTTACTTCAGCGGCCATACATGTGATCACCATCTGCCAGAGCTTCGGGCTTCCCGCGCTCCTCGATCTGCATAAAAACGGAGCCCGAATGGAGGGACACAACAGGCTGGTGAACGAGGCCGGAGTCGAGATCGAGGAGGGAGATTGGGTCACGATCTCGAGCCGGAAACGCTGCCTTTACAAAGGACAGGCGCGTTTCAAGCCTGCGCGCCTCATGCGCTACATGAAGGGGGAATCGGTCACGCTCGAGCCGCCTGAAGTCACGGCCTTCGAACAGATGGCCCGCGCCTACAGGGAATACAACCTTCTGGTCGCTGACCTGAGGCTGGGGGAGGTGCTTAGCCTGGCGGAGATCATCCGCTTGGTGGCGCTCGAGTTCAGGGGCGAAAGGGAAAAAGCCTCCGGCCTGGTCAACAGCTGGTTCGACCGCAACACGGAGACCTATGTCGATGGGGTATTCAAGAGTGACATGGGAGACCATCTGAAGCAGAACACCGCCTTCAACCTCCTCAGCCTGGAGAGGAAGATCCGGTTTTTCCGCCTGGCCCTGGGCCGCTGCCTCGAAGAACAGCGGATGGGATTTTCGGCGGGCATGTTCATGCTGGGGCGTTTCATCAGCCTCCCCCAGCCCGTCGCGCTGTGGGCCTCCCTGACATCCGTCGAGATCGCCCTTTTGGTGAACGAGTGGCTGCTGTTCGAAAAATACATGCAGGTCCTCCATCTGGTGGGGGAGCGAAGGATCCGGCGGGCCAAACATAAGATCCTGCAGGAGGGACTGAGCCCGCTCAGATTGACTCATGCACTGATCAAGCCCCTGATCCCTCTGAAACTGAGCGGGAAGAGGCTGGAATACATCAGGAGCAGGGTCCCGAAAGGGTGTGATTCCCAGACCCGGGATGTGCTGAAGCTCCTCGAGGCCCCTCTATACGAGTTTTACGACTTCAAGAAAGCCTGGTCCCTGAACGAACTCAAGAAACTGTGTGAGGAAAATTCAATACCGCTTCCGGATGCCTGCGGAAGCTAGGTCCGGGACGGTCCTCCCTCCCGCTGCCGGTCAGGAGGACCTCCCAGTTTGTCTCTCTTATCAGTAGTTAGGCCTGAACCAGTGGTCCTGCAGCAGCATTGCCCGTTTTTTAAAATTTTTCTCTCCCACGGTGAGCACGACGGTGTAGGTGCCCTCGGAAGCGGGTGAATAGCTGAAGTTGGGGTCCATCTGGCGTCCGCGGGGGCTGAATCCCATCTGGCGATACCGCTCCATCATGCTCTGCATCTGCTTCTTTTCCGCTTCCGTGCGTTCTTTGCGGATGTCCCAGTTCCAGTAGACCTTGTTGATGCCCTGATCCGTGGTCCCCTCTATCTCGTTGATCAGGACCTTGCCCTGGTAGATGGAGACCTTGACCTCGCCGGCGGGTTTGTCCTTCAGGTAGTAATAGATGGCCGAAGCGAGCGGTTCGCTCTCACCTGCGAAGTTGTAGGTTGCGTAGTTGGGAGAGGTGTTGCTCACCCATTTGACCTTGGGCTCGACTTGGAAGAGGTAGGCGTCCGCGGTCAGGACCTTGTCTGTGAGTTCCGGGAGCGGGGAGATGTCGGCGATATAGATCCCGCGGCCGTGCGTGGCGGCGATCAGGTCGTTCTCTCTGGGATGGATCTTCAGGTCCTGGACGGGCTGCGTGGGCATGTTGTTCTTCATACGGGTCCAGTTGGATCCGCCGTCGATCGAGACATAGATCGCGAACTCGGTTCCCACGAAGAGCAGGTTGGGGTTGGCATGGTGTTCCCGGATGACGTTGATGGGTTCGGCCGGCAGGTTTGACGCGATGGAGGTCCAGGTCTTTCCGAAGTCGGTCGTTTTGTACAGGAATGCCCGGAAGTCGTCACGCCTGTATCCGGTGTAAGACACGTACGCGGTGCCGGGCAGCGCATGGGAGGCCGCCACGCGGCTCACCCAGTAGCCCGGGTTGCCCGTGATGTTGGGGCTGCACAGCGTCCAGTTTTTCCCCATGTCCTGTGTCACCTGGACGTTGCCGTCGTCGGTCCCCACCCACAGAACGTTGGGATCCAGGGGCGATTCGTCAAAGGTCGTGATGGTGCAGTACTGGATGTTGCCGTCTCCGCCCTTGCCGGTGGTCAGAAACTCAGGATTGTTGGTCGTGAGGTCGGGGCTTATCACCTCCCAGTATTCCCCTCGCATGGGGGAGCGGACGACCTTGCTGCCGCAGTGGTAAACGACGTTGCTGTCGTGCCAGGAAACGTGGATGGGAGCGTTCCAGTTCCAGCGCATGTCACGGTCCTGGCGGTAGGCGATGGATTTGGCCTCGCCGCTCTTGAGATCCCGGCGGGAGAGCGGCCCGAACTGCGACTCGTTGTACAGGTAGCGGTTAGTCTTCCAATCGAAGACGTTGTACATGCCGTCGCCGCCGCCGACCCGGTCCCAGTCCTCGAAGCGGATGGGGCTGCCGTCGCGTTTGGTGGATGGCCCCATGTGAGAGCCGTTGTCCTGCAGCCCACCGGCCACGCGGTAGGGATAGGAGTTGTCGACACCCACGGCATAGAACTGCGCGAGCGACTGGTTGTCGGGATGATACCAGTTCTTTCCGCCGTCCCAGGTCACTCCCAGGCCGTGGTCATAACCGAGCAGCATGTGCTCGGAGTCCTCGGGATCGATCCAGAGGCAGTGGTCGTCCCCGCCGAATCCCAGGGGCCGCCGCAGCCAGGTCTCGCCGCCGTCTTTCGTGCCCCAGGAGGCGGCGCTCAGGACATGCACGACCTTGTCATCGTTGGGATCCACGATGATCTGGCCGTAGTAATAGCCCGGGCCCCCTCCGATGTTCTCGTCGTCGGCGTTGGCTTTGGTCCAGGTCTCGCCGCCGTTGTCCGACCGGTAGATCTCTCCGTCGATCATCCCCCGGCTGGCCTTGTCGTCCAGGAGCTCCTGGTACCTCTCCTCCTCGGACATCCCCTCCTTGTTTGCGTTTTCCACGCAGGCGTAGACGATGTCGGGATTCCTCAGAAAAATGGACAGTCCGATGCGGCCGATCATGCCCTCTGGCAGCCCGCCGCCCAGCTTGGTCCAATTTTTTCCGCCGTCCGTGGTCTTGTAGATGCGGCTTCCAGGACCGGCCAGGTTGTAGGTGTAGGGCTTGCGCACCTTGTCGAACGTGGCAGCATATAGGGTGTCGGGATCGGTGGGATGCATGACGCAGTCCACCACGCCGATGTTCTTGCCCTTGACCACGACATCCAGGACCTTGTCCCAGGTCTTGCCGCCGTTTGTGGTCTTGTACAGCCCGCGCTCAGGATTCTCCGAGTAGAGGTGTCCCAGGGCAGCCACGTACAGGATGTCGGGGTTTGTGGGATGGACCTCGATGGCGCCGATGTGTTGGGACTCGTCAAGGCCCATGTGGGTCCAGGTCTCACCGGCATCGGAAGACTTGTACATGCCGTTGCCCCAGTAGGCGCTGCGGCTGTTGTTGGCCTCGCCGGTCCCAACCCAGACGATCTTCGGATCCGAGGGCGCCACGGCCACGTCACCGATGGAGAAGACCTTCTCATTGGTGAACTGAGGCGCCCAGGTGAGCCCGTTGTCCATGCTTTTCCAGAGATGGCCCGAGGCGGTCGCGGCATAGAAGGTCTTCGGTTCTTTCGCCGTCCAGGCGAAGTCCACGAACCTTCCGCTCTGGCGCGTAGGGCCGATCTCCCGATAATTGAGGCTTTTAAGGGCTTTTTCATCCAGCTGCTGTCCGTAGAGAACGGGTGAGGCTGCAAACAGGCAGCCGATCAGGGCAGCGACCAGAACGAAGCGAACTGATTTTTTTGTCATACTGATTTTCTCCTTTTAAATTGGGTAAAGTAATGTATGTGAAAATAGGAATGAAGAGAAGATTAATGAGATAAATGTTACGTGCATAGGGCCTGTCGAATCGTCCGGCGATACAACGTCAGGAATACTGCTTTTATCACAGGACCCCGGATTCGTCAACCCTATTGAGGCCCCTAAGAATTTAGGGATTTCTTGAGCTCTCTCAGATCTGCCAACAGCTCACCGGCATCACTATACCGTTCGGCGGGATCCTTGCCCAGGCACCGAAGAGTGATCTCTACAAACTGCTCGGGCAGTTCCGATCTCAACCGAGAGATCGGCTCGGGCTTTACCTCGAGTACATTATATATTGTCTTCGTCGTTGACTTGCCCTGATAGGGATTCTTACCTGAAGCCATCTCGTAGAGCATCGTACCGAAAGAGAATACATCCGAACGCGTGTCGACATCTTGACCGTCTATCTGCTCCGGAGACATATAGGCCAACGTTCCCACGATCATGCCCTGTTGAGTGAGTTCAGGGGGAAGGGTTACGGTTTTTCCAATCCCTTCCCCCTCAGAGTGAACAGATTCCACGGCCTTGGCCAGACCAAAATCAAGGATTTTGAGCCGGCCTTGTTCCGTGAGCATCACATTCTGGGGCTTGAGGTCCCTGTGGATGAATCCATGGGAGTGGGCCTCCGCCAGGCCCTCGGCAATCTGAATCGACATGTCGAAGAGTTGTTCAAACGGCAGCGTCTGAGAACGATCCAGTATCTCGCGCAGCGAAGAGCCTTCGATCAGTTCCATGGCAATAAAGGGAGCCCCTTCGGAGATCGATTGTTCTTCCTTATCGGAGATCATGACGGATCCCGCTTCGACCTGGCCTACTTCATAGACGGTGCAGATGTTGGGATGATTGAGCGCTGCGGCTGTTCGGGCTTCTCGCAAGAAACGGGCGCGCCCTTCATCGCTCCCCAGAGCATCCGAAGGAAGAAATTTTAAAGCTACGTGTCTCTTGAGGATAGTATCTTCTGCCCGATAGACCACTCCCATCCCCCCGGTACCTATCTTTTCCAGGATCGAATAATGAAGCTCCACCTGAGGTAGCTTTTCTTCGATACTCAATTCATCTGCGACGAGTCCGGCAAGCCAGCCGTCCACAGAAGAAAGGCCGAAGTCTAACATCGCGGTGTGATGAGTCATGCCGTCTAAGTCCAATGCAGCTTCGGAGATAGGATTAAAACCCAGCTTCACCGCTACCGGAGCATAGGTCGGCAGGTCGATGACCGTCAGATAAACTCGCCGGAGTCTTGGACGAAGTTCCATATAGGTCCTTTTGATATCAAGCCAACACGCAGCCTGCACCGGTGAGGGAGCCTCACCATGTTCACGGCTGAGCCAACGACGCAAAAAGAGGACCGTTTGATTCTCGGGAACCGGGTTTTTGCTCACATGACGCCACCAGAGTTTCAAGACGGGATCTTCCATTAGATCAGCCGGATCGACAGTGTTGGGATTGAAGCAGCAGTAATAGCCGACGATCGATCCATCCTCCCCACGCACCACATGAAAGGTCTGCGGATGTTGATCCCACCAGTCTCGGAGAAACCTGGCAGCATTCAGGCTTTCATGTTTTTCCGTTATCTCGTGGATCGCTTTGTCATCCTCACTGCGGGCAGGTTCAACCGCGAACTGCTGGGAACCACTAGGGAAAAACGCTTCCCGCACTACAGGATTCTCGATGAGATAGAGCATGTCAGCCGTATAACGCCACAGCTCCCTGGCTCCCGCCTTTCGCACTTCAGCTCGCAGCTGCTTCCATGCACATCGTCGATATTCGAGATAGCGGCTCGGATCGGCAGCCCGAAACGAAGCTGCGATTGCTTCATGAACCGCGTCATGTACTCTGAGCCCATCGCGCATACAATCCACAAACGCAAGATCGTTCAGTTTATCGTAGGTCTCTTGAACAGGTGTGTCAGGGAGCATGGCTCCGAGGAGCGATTGGGTGATCCGCCTGGCCACCGAAGCCGCCTCGAGACCTTCCCGCGTCGCCGAATCGGCAACGTCCACAAGGAAAAGTCGGGAAAGCTCCTGGATGATCTTGTGCTCTGCCATATCCTGAAGATCCAGGCCCGGACGTTCCAGTGCAGCAGAAGCCGCGAGCTTCAGTGTCAGGGGATGCCCACGGGCGAACCGGTTGATTCGCTGGGAATTCTCTGCGTTGATACCTGCGCGTGAAAGTACTTCCAACGCATCCTGATTGTTAAGGGGCCCCAGTGCTATTCTGCAAAACAGCCCCTGCCACTCGGGTGCCGTTAACCAACCGGGCGTAGGGGGTTCACGTCCAACAAGGATGACACGGACGTTTTCTGATAGAGCCGGCACAAAAACCTGGCGCAGCCATGTGTCCATGAGGCGGAACAGTTCATATGTTTCGACCACAAGAAACACCCGTGAACCAAGAGCCCCCAGCTTGTTCACCACTCCTTCCAGGGTGGGAGCATCCAGCTCGATCGCATTTCCCAATTCCTGGAGGAATCCGCGCTCAGTTGGCTCGATCAGAGGACTGTCCAATATGACGACTGTGGCTCCCTGTTCCTGAGCCTGAGTCGCGAATGCTTGCACCAATGCGGATTTCCCCACACCCCCGATGCCATGGATATGCACGACCAGCGGACATTCGTCTTCCAGGCATCGAAGAAGGGATGCCATCTCCCCGGACCTGCCGACCAGGTTCTCAACCGCGCGCTGAGCGAGAAGATCTTTCATTCGACGAGGCATTTTTCACCTCCGGACTCGGACACACAAAACCTCCCGAGTCAACTTTTCAATATATCATCTTCTTGATGAGAGCCAAACTGCTCGCTCTATAGATTTTTTGTTTTCGATTTAATGCCTGCGACGAAACCCGCCTCGTTATCCATGACAATTATCCGCTGACAACCAGGATGAGCTTACCACAATAAAATCAGCCGGGTCAATGATGCGGATTTGACACAAGGTTACCCCAGTGATATAAAATCCTGACAAGAATCGGAATCCCGAATGATCACTGGAGGAAAAATGAACAAGAACCGTCATCTGTTTTTGATTCTTTTTACAATCGCGGGAGTCATGCTGTCCTTTGCCTGTCAGAGTCAGACGGCGGAAGACCAGGCGGCCGGCGAGCCGGAGGCCAAAGCGGAGATAAGCCAGGAAGAACTTTCCGCGGCCGTGCCGGAGCTCAGCGCCCTGCATGAGGTCATCTATCCCCTGTGGCATACGGCTTACCCGGAAAAAGATTATGCCATGATCAAAGAGCTCGTCCCTCAGGCGGAAGAATTGGCCGCCAAGGTCTATGCTGTGGCTCTGCCGGGAATCCTGCGCGACAAACAAGCGGACTGGGATTCCGGTATTGAAAACCTGAAAACCACGCTGCAAAATTTGAAAGCCGCCGCCGATGCGGATGATCAGGCGGGAATGCTCGAACAGGCCGAAGCTTTTCACTCGGCGTATGAAAAGATGGTGCGCACCATCCGGCCGGTCGTAAAGGAGCTGGAGGCTTTTCACCAGGAACTATACAAGCTCTATCACTACTATACACCGGAATACGATCTGGAAAAGATCCAGGCCGTGGTTCCGGTTATGCAGGAAAAACTGGCAGCGCTCAAAGATGTGGCTCTCCCTTCCCGTCTATCGGATCGTCAGGCGGATTTCGATGCAGCGGTTCAGGACCTGGAGGCTGCCTGCAGCGAACTGGCTGAGATCAGCACACAAGATAACCGGGAAAAAATCAAAGCTGCCGTGGAAAAAGTCCATACAGCCTACCAGAACACGGAAAAGATCTTCGATTAGTGGCCGGGCGTCACCGGAGTAAAGGGGAGGGCCGGATCTCATCCGGCTCATCGGGGAGCACATCGAGAAAAGCCGCAGGCGCTGATCCCTCACTCAGAGGTAGATGAGGGCCAGGACCTCCGCGACCATTGCAGGTTTGTCCACACCCTCGATTTCCAGAGTATTTTCCACCGTGACCAGGACCTTGCGGAGCCCCCGCTTCTCAATGTCCTTCAACACGGCTCGGCTGCGGATGCGGTCGCCGGGCCGCACGGGATGCAGGAAACGGACACGGTCAAGCCCGTAGTTTATGGCCATCCGGAATTTCTGCTGGAATATCTCGTTCTCCAGGTTGAAATGTGCCAGGAGCGAGACCAACAGGTTCCCGTGCGCCACCGTGGACCTCAGGGGACTTTTGCGGGCCCGCTTTTCGTCCACATGGATCCACTGCCGGTCTTCCGTGCTTTCGGCAAAGGCGTTGATCCGGTCCTGCGTCATCTCCAGCCAGGGGGAAACCCCGACTTCATGCCCGACACGTGACTCCAGGTCCTTGAGGGATGATCTTGACATGGTTAGCGCTCCTGCGGGGAAGAGGGTACATTACACCCCGGCAGGCCACGAGTCAAGGAGGTTCGAGCGGAAGACCCGCCCACCTCCCCCTGCGCCCGCGCTGAATAGGCCGGCTTTCCAACAAAATTGGCCTGGTTTTTAAACATTACTGCTCAGATGGCAAAGCTCCTGTGGTTTACGGTCCGGCGGGATTCCGCTAGAATACAAGGCATATGAAATGAAGGAGAACAGAGTGACAGAAATAGGGAAGAAAAGGTCCGTTGAAACGCTGAAACCCATGACCGGATTGCTCTGTCTGGTTATAGCCGTGTGCTGCTGGCCGGTGAACGCATCGGCCCAGGAGGTCACCGCTGAGGAGATCCTGGATCGAACGGCCGAGCGTGTGGCCGCGTATCCGGAGCTCAAGAACATGGAAGCCAGAGCCTCCTCCACGGTCCTCAACATGGACAAGAACTGGAAGGCTAAGAAGACGACTCTGGTGGAAAAAGTGGTCCGTGTATCCGACGGACTCAGGAGTGAAGAGATCCTGAGCGCCCGGGAGACCGCCAAAGGGCGCACCCAGGATGTGACCGCCAAGTTTGCCGAAGACGCCCGGAAACAGGAAGAAAAGGCACGCAAGAGACGCGCCAAAAGAGCAGCCAAAGGCGAGGAGGAAGAAGGGGGACGCCGAGATTTTACCGCGGAACAGATGTTCCCTTTCGATCAGGAGAGGCGCGGGGAGTATACGTTCACGCGTAAAGGCGGATCTTACGTGGGGCGGCGCTCGGTCCATGTCATCGAGACCAGGGCCAAGGTCCCCTCTGACGAGCGTGTGGATGGGCTGTACTACATCGACCAGCAGACCTTCGACGTCCTTCAGGCCGAGGTCCATTTTTCAAAAAATCCCAAGATGGTCAAACGCTTCGAGATGGAGGCCCGGTTCAAGGTGCTGCCTGAGGGCCACCTGGTCATGGAGCGTTCGCTTATCAGGATCCATGTGGGGCTGGTGGTCAAGAGCATCCGTGTGGAAGCCGTGGAGGAATACCGGGACTACAAGATCCTGGACTGATCTCGCCTGAACTTCATCTTTATACCTGCGGAATTGATACTCAGCCCGCGGTCCGGTTTATGTGGGGATGCGTTTCACTGTGAAGGGTCTGAAGATGAGTGGTCGTGGATGATCCGCCAACCCTGGGGGAACCGCTTGAGGATGATGGTGAACACGCCCTCCCGGACCGCATCCGGATATTCCAGGTGGTAGCGTCCCAGGACATATGCGATCTCTTCCGACAGAATCTCGGTAGTCAGGTCTTTGAAGCTCAATTCCCCTCTGCGTGCGCCCGCGTAGTTAGTCTGATACCGTTTCAGCAGGGTGCCCCACCCCGAAAGCCTTTGATTCCCGGACTGGAAGGTCATGTCGGGCGATTTCCAGTAAGTCGCCATAAAGCCCTCGAAGTCGCCCCGGTTCCACGATTCCGCCTGGGCCTCGAGGAGGCCGAGGATCTCTTTCGCGGGGCCGGGGTCATTAAAAGCAGAGGCCAGGCACACAAGTACCGCAACTCCCAATAATAGGATCAGGACGGTGTTTTTCACTGTTTCCTCCTTGTTTGTCCAGTACTTCATCGATGCCGGTATCGTATCGCATCGCCGTATGGTAAATAACTCATTCCATTCGTTGCTGGTTCGGGTTGATTCATTCAAATACGGAACCACCAGAGCAGAGCGAAGCCTAGTGCCCCTGACACGATAAGGTAATAGGTCATGGGGATGATGGTTTTGCGAATGAGGGCGCCCTCCTTCCCCAGCAGCCCCACCACAGCGGATGCGGCCACTACGTTGTGCACACAGATCATGTTCCCGGCCGCTCCTCCCACGGCCTGCAGGGCCACGATCACGCCGGGTGTCAGGCCGGTTTTGAGGGCCGTTGCGAACTGGAAGAGTGAGAACATCATGTTGCTGAAGGTGTTGCTGCCTGCGATGAAGGCGCCCATGGCCCCGATCACGGCGGCAAAGGCCGGCCAGACCGGTCCCACCACCGCCGCGGCGCCTCCGGCCAGGAGGATGGGCATCTGCTCCAGGCCCTCGGGTGTGCCGCTGTTGATGAAGACCTTGACCATGGGAACCGCGAAACCCAGCGCCACCGCCGGGCCCGTGAGGCTGCGCAGCGTGCGGCCCGCAGCCCTGGCCGCCTGCCGGCCTGTCATCCGGTACACAAGGACGGCCATGGCGGATGCGAGGATAAAGAAAAAACCGGGCAGGTAGAACGGCTGGAAAGACGTGGATATCCCGCTGTTCAGGATCCCGGACCATCCCCACTGCACACCGGACAAGAGGGTCTGAAGGTCCGGCCACAGCCGGCTGGCCAGGAGGGTAAGTGCGACCACTATGTAGGGCATCCAGGCAACAAACGAGGAAGGCCCTTCTCCTCGGGAGGTTTCCTGAGGCAAACGGGCTCCCGACCAATCGTCCGGCCAATCCGAGGGGGGCGGGAAGTCCCATGCCTGCCGCGGAGTCAGTATCCGCCGTCGGGCCGCCAGGACCACGACCGTCAGCCCGAACAGGGAGCCGACCAGGGACGGGAACTCGGGTCCCCACAGCACACCGGTGAGGGTGTATGGCACAGTAAAACAGAGCCCTGCGAACAGGGCGAAAGGCGTCACGGCCAGCCCTTCTTTCCAGCTGCGATTCTGTCCGAAGAAGCGTGTCATCATCACGATCATGATCAGAGGGATCAGGGTGCCGGTAACACCGTGAATGATCGCCACCTTGGCTCCGATGGTCTTCAGGTAGAGCGAGAACTCCACGCCGTGCCGCCCCAGATATTCCATCACTTCCGGTTGTCCGGCCAGCCCCCCGTTCACCCCGATCAGGATCGGGGTGCCGATGGCCCCGAATGAGACGCACGTGCTCTGGATGATCAGAGAAACCATGACCGCTGCCATGGCGGGGAAACCGATGGCTACCAGCAGGGGCGCGGCCACCGCGGCCGGGGTTCCGAATCCCGCTGCGGCTTCGATGAAGGAGCCGAATAAAAAGGCGAGGATCACGGCCTGGACCCTCCGGTCCGGCGAGACTTCGAACATGCTGCGCCGAATGGAGTGGAGGGCACC
>CBFDBC010000089.1:0-13353 GCA_965602945.1 uncultured bacterium
TACTATATTTGCTCTTACCATCCTCTCGATCGCAGGTCATGTTATCACAATCCATTTTTCAGTTCCAGCCGGGCCGGGCGCGGGCCCGGCGCCCGGGCTGCTGACCCTTCACCCATATTAGTCGAGATTCACAGCCAGAATGTGCTTTCCCCGGATAGGACCCGGCACTGCCATCACAAGCCGTTTACGCTCCCTCCTGTATCTGATAGTATGATGAATCATGGCAACCGGAGTCCTCATATCGCTGGCAGGCTTTGATCCCACTTCCGGAGCCGGAGTGACCCTGGATCTCAAAGTCTTCGCAAGCTACGGCTTCCATGGAATGGGATTGTGTACCGCGGTCACGATACAGAACACACAGGCCGTCCATGGTCTGCAGTGCCTCCCATGTGAGCTGGTACTGGAGCAGTACGGGGCCCTCGAGGAAGATGTCCGCATACGGGGAATCAAAGTCGGAATGCTGGGCTGCCGGGAACACATCCGGTCCGTCACCGGAATCCTGGAACGAAGTGCCAGAGTCCCGGTGGTCATTGATCCGGTCCTGCGCTCCAGCTCCGGGACATGGCTTCTTGAACGGGATGCGGTGGATGAATACATGGCCGCCCTGGCAGGGCGCGTCACGCTCCTCACCCCGAATCTGGCAGAGGCCTCCTGGATCACCGGATCAGAGGTATCCCGTCTGGAGGATATGCAGGCGGCGGCCCGGCAGATCTATCAGGAACACCGCATCCCGAGCCTGATAAAGGGAGGCCACCTTGCAGGCGCCGCGGTAGATCTCTTCTATGACGGGTCTGCCTTTCAAGTCTTCGAAAAGGAAAGGATCCCGGGAAATGTGCATGGGACAGGATGTTATTTTTCATCATCCGTCTTGTCCCTCCTGGTGCAGGGACATCCCCTGGGCGAAGCCTGCCGCCTGGCAGGCGACCGTACCCTGGAAGCTATACGCGGCGCGGTCCCGGTGGGAAAGGGTCACAGGCTTATCCTCCCGAAATAGTACCGCCCCCGCTCCTGATCAGGAATTTCTGCAGCAGGAAAGGCCTCTTCCCTTGAGGGCCCCTATTCAGTTTTCATGCACTTCATACGTAAACAAGCCGCTTTTCCCTTAAAACAAGGACGGTTCCGAATCAATCACCTTGTCCGCGTTGTTCAAAACATCATCAGGGAAAACGATCCCCTGCTTCTCCGCCATCTTCAGGTTGATGTGCAGCATAACCTTGTCCATATATTGAAAAGGAATATTTTCCGGGCTTTCGCCATCTTTGATCCTCAGGGCGATCTTCCCGGCCCTGTGACCGATGTCATAGAAATCCCAGCCCAAAGCGGCGCACGCACCCAACTCCGTGTGGTACAGAACCCCTCCGAACAACGGGATCTCGTTGTCTACAGCCACACGGCCAACGGCCTGAAAGGCCTGGTTGATCGTGTTGTCTGAGATCTGATAGATGACATCGATCTTCTTGTTGATCAGGATCTGTGCGGACAACAGCACCTCACTGGCATTCGCAATGGGGACGGCGATCATCTCCAGCCCCAACGCACCCGCCTCCTCCCTGGCCTTGTCCTTGTAAAAAAGAGAGTTGAGCTCTGATGGTGTCCACAGCGTACCGACACGTTGGATCCCGGGCATCAGGGACTTGATGAATGCCAGGCTCTGGCGGATCGGCCCCTCTGATGACACGCCGCTGACATTCCGCAGATGGTCGTCCGCAGACACGCCGGCGCCGGCCAGATATGGGTTTGCGACCGAGGCGAAAACGATTGGGATCTCACTCGTGGCATGAAGTGCGGCCTGGAGGCTGGGCGTGGACAGGGGCACGATCATATCCACCCCGCGGGCCACGAAGCCCTCTGCGATCCGCCATATTTCCGGGATCTGCCCGTGCGCACTCTCGACCAGGATCTGTATGTCCCGGCCGTCCACCAGCCCCTCTTCTGCCAGCGACTCCACAAAGCCCCTGCGGGTTTCCGTCATGGTGGAAGCATCATTCACCTGCAGGACTCCGATGGTGTAGAGTTCAGGCTGCGGACTTTGACAGCAGTACAGAAGTAGAAGCGAGAGGGCGATGAAGCCCCAGGTCGGTTTACTCATAAGACGTGTTGACGGCAAGTCTTAAACATCATAAAGAAAAAAAAACTCTATGACAAGGCCTTTAGGGCTGGTACTGTCTTGGGAGCCGGTGTGTGGTAAAATGGAAGCGGCAATGGCGGAATTTCACATCGGCACAGCGGGGTGGAGCTACAAGGACTGGGAAGGAATCGTCTATCCAGCGCATAAGAGCGCGGAATTTCACGCCCTGGTGTTCCTGGCCGACTACATCAACCTGGTGGAGGTCAACAGCACCTTCTACCGGCCGCCGGTCACGCGCGTGGCCCTGTCCTGGGTAAAAAAGGTCCAACACCGGCCGGATTTTCTTTTCGCCGTGAAGCTGCACCAAAACTTTACGCATGGGGAGCGACGATTCACACAGAAAGAGACTGACGAATTCAAATTCGGTATCGAGCCGCTCCGGGCCCACTCCCGGCTGTGTGCGATACTCATCCAGTTTCCCTGGTCGTTTAAGGATTCGGGAATAAACCGCGAGCATCTCGAGCGTATATTCCAGGCGTTCCACGACTATCCCCTGGCTCTGGAGGTCAGGCACGATTCCTGGAACCGGCCCGATTTTTTCCTGTGGCTCCAGTCCAACCAGGTCGGATTCTGCAACATCGACCAACCAGTCATCAACGACTCCCTCTCCCCCACTTCGGTCCAGACCCACCCGGAATTCACCTACGTGCGCCTCCATGGGCGCAACTATAAAAACTGGTTCAGCCGGAGCGCCGGACGGGATGCCCGCTACAACTACCTGTACGGCGGGGAAGAACTCGACGATTGGGTCGAGCGCATCAAGGGATTGGGAGAAAAAAGCCGGAACGTTTTCGTCGTCACCAACAACCACTATCAGGGACAGGCGCTGGCCAACGCACTCCAGATCAAGAACAAGCTCACCGGAGAAAAGGTCGATATCCCGTTGGATCTGATAAAGCGCTACCCGCTTCTGCGCGAGATCGTGAAGAAGATCGGTAAAGGCCAGCTCGATCTGTTCGAATAGGCCATCTTCCGATCGTCAGCTCCTCAGGAATTCGATAATCTCTTCGATGTCCGGCAGCTGAGGGATATCATAGACCTTGACGAAAATCACGTTTCCTTCCTCGTCGAGGATAACATTGGCTCGCTGCGAGGTGCCCTGTTCCTCCCGGAATAACCCGTAGTTTTGGGCCACGCCGCCATGCGGCCAAAAATCCGACAGCAGTTTGGTGTCTGCAATACCGAGCTCCTTGGCCCAGGCGTTCTTACTTGGGACGCTGTCCACACTCAGGCCCAGGGCCACAGTACTCAACTCCGCAAAGGCGGCCTTGTTCTCTTCCAGGGACTTCATCTGGGCAGCGCAAACCCCGGTCCAGGCCAGAGGATGCCAGGAAAGCAGGACTCTCTTTCCTTTATAGTCCACCAGACGCACCTCGTTACCGCGGTTGTCCTTCAAACTAAAATCGGGGGCCGTGTCTCCGACTTTCATCATTTTGCCTTTCTCCTCTCCTTCATAAATGTGTCCGTGTATTGTAATGATTTTCCCCACTCCCGGTCAACTAATCGTATCTCTGAGCCATGCTTTTTAGTAATGATCCCGGAGTCTGGATGATTCACGGTTCCAGATTGGTACAGGTTCAAGGCATGGCGGACGAAGCTGTGGTATACCACCGCGAGTCCGACATAACGCAGAAGATGCGCCGAGATGGGACCGCCCGAAGGGTAAAAGATGCCGACATTAGGTTTCAATTCGTCTTTTGATGGGATATGTCGGCAGCTTTTATGAATTATTCAGAAAGGAGCAGTTGAAGGCTTTCGGCGGCCCGCCACCCCCATTGCGGATCTCGGCGCGCAGGAAACAGGCCGGGGGTGTGCCGAACGTCAGGCACCTGGTCTCGCCCACTCCTTCCAGCAGCCCGGTCTCATCCTCGAACAGAAAAAAATACTTGCGGCCGCTGTTGACACCCTTGAGCCGGGCGTCGACCACCCGGACCACCAGCTCCACCTCATGACCGGCATATCTTTTCAGATCCTTGATCCGGAGCTCAGGACGTTTCCCTTCGAACAGCACGAGCGAATCGCCCTCCGGGTCAAAGCCCAGGGATTCCACCAGCATCCGTTTTTTCTGCTTGGCATTGAGGTCGGCGACCTCCCCTATCCCCTCGAGCCCGCGGAAATAGCGCAGGATCTGCTGGGTGCGCGTCGGTTCCAGCGAATCGAACGCGCCGGCTTTGATCAAAGCGAACAGCTCGGCTTTGGTCAGCGACACCCGCAGCAGGAAATCCTCGATGGAGCGGTAGGGTCCGCTCCTGCACTCCTCGAAGATCTTGTCCGCGGTCCGGACGGCCAGCCCCTTGATGGACAGCAGGCCCACCCGGATGCTTTTGCCCTCCACTTCGAAATGATAGCCGCTGCGCTGGACATCCGGACCCAGGATCCGGATCCCGCACCGTTTGGCCTCCTCGATGTATTCGGGCAGACCGTAATAACCGCCGCCGGCGTTGAGCACCGCCGTGAGGTACGGCAGCGTGTGGTGGGTCTTGAGATACACGGCCTGGTAAGCCATGTGGGCGTAGGAAGCGCTGTGGGCCTTGTTGAAGGAGTAGGAGGAAAATTTGTCCATGATGCCCCAGAGCCTTTTGACCTCTCCCGGGGAGTACCCCCGCGCGCGCGCCTCCTGGAAAAACTTTTCCTGGAAAGGCGTGTCGGCCCGTTTTTTCTTGAGGCCGCGCCGGAGCAGGTCGCCCTCTTCCGGCGGCATCCCGGCCACGCGGTCCGCGACCTGCATCACCTGCTCCTCGTACAGCAGCAGCCCCCCGGTCTCGGGCAGGATCCGGGACAGGAGAGGGTCGCGGGACACCGGCTTCCCCTCACGGCCGCGGAGCAGTGTCTGCTTCATCCCGCTTTCGGTCGGCCCCGGCCGGATCAAGGCCAGGGCCTGGGTCAGGTCATAGGTGGTCTCCGGACGCATGCGGCGGAGCAGGTTCATCATGGCCGGGCTCTCCACCTGAAAGCAGCCGATGGTCTCCGCCTTCTGCAGCCTCCGGAAGGTGGGGCCGTCCTGCGCAGGGATGCTCCTGAGGTCGAGTGTTTTTCGCGTGCTCGAGATGGCGGCCAGTCCCCGCACGGACAGGAGGTCGAGCTTGATAAGCTTGAGGTCCTCGACCGCGTCCCGGTCGAAGTGCGACATGCGCAGGCCCTTGGCGGACTCTTCCAGCGGAAGGTACCGGCGGACCGGAGCGGGAGTGAGCAGCACGCCTCCCACATGCAGGGAAGTCTCGCAGAACACCGAAGTCAGTTCCGAGGCCGCGGTCCAGATCTCCTCGCAGCCGGGCAGCGGCCGGTCCTTCTTCAGGTAATCGGGCTCCTCGAACATGGGGATCCGCTTGCTCATGGACCGGGCCTCGGCCGGCGGCAGCCCGAAAGCGCGCGCCGCCTCGTACAGGGCCGACCGAGCCCGGTAGTTCTTCAGGCTGCACACGAAGGCGGACCCGGTCCGGCCCCGGCCGTATGTGTCCAGGACATACTCCAGCACCCGGTCCCGCAGGCTTGAGTCGAAATCCAGATCGAAATCCGGGGGATCGTCCCGCCCCGAGTTGAGGAAGCGGGCGAAGTAGAGGTCGAAGCTGATGGGGCTGATGTGGGAGATCCCCAGGAGATAGGCCAGAAAGGAGGAGGCTCCCGAGCCCTTGAGGTTGTGAAGGATGCCCTGCCGGCGGGCGAACTGCACCACGTCGTGCACCACCAGGAAATAGGGCGCAAACCCCGACTCCTCCACCACCTCCAGCTCCATCCGGGCCCGCTTCCTCTCCTTCCAGCCGAGGTCCTTCCGCTCCCGAAGCCTCTCCATCACCACGTCCCGCAGGGGCGTGGGGAAGAGGTCTCCGGGAAGCTTGGGGACGATGTCGTCGAAGGTGAACCGGCACTTCTCGGCCACCTCGAAGGTCGCGCGGAAGAGCGGCTCGATACCGGAGCCGAATTTCTTCACCGCCAGATGCGCCTGGTCCGGACCGAAGAACGGCATCCGGCGGCCTAAGCGGTCCTGCTCCGGAGGGAAAGGGATCTTCTTGTGGATGGCATGCAGCAGGATGAGCCGCTCGGGATGGCGGAGAAACTTCAGGGGATGGGCCCAGACCGCGGGCAGGCTGTGTCTTTTGGACCAGGCTCTGACCGTTTCCAGGTTGAAGAAGCCACCCCCCAGGTAAAGATCCTCACCCAGGAGCGGCGCCAACTCCTCGGGGAAGTCACGGTCCTCCGGCCGGGGGATAAAGATGGTAACCAGCCCCCGGGTGCTGTTAACGGCACGCCCGTTGAGGGTCTCCATGAGGGTCCAGTATCCTTCCCGCTCCTTGACCAGGAACAGGAACGTCCGGTCTCCGAGTTCCAGCTCGCATCCGAAAACGGGCCGGAGCCCGCTGTCCTGCGCGGCCCGCTTCCAGCGTGCCCAGCCGTATAGGTTCCCGAGATCCGAGATCGCCGCCGCCGGGAGCTTCTCCCGGACGGCCCAGGCAGCCAGCTCCCGCAGCAGCACCCCTCCTCTCCCCTTGCTGTAGACGGAGTGCACCCGCAGCGGCACAAACATCATAATTCCCGGGGACAGGCTGCTTTTTTGATTGTCCCCATTTTTTGCGGGTTTAGTCGTTTTTGTATCGACATTCTTTTATCACTAATACCTGGGTCATCTGCGGGTCGAGATGGCCGCAACGATGCCGATGTGGTGAGATCGGCCCGCAGATGATCCAGGTCACTTCGTCAAGGAGGCGGTTTTGAGTACAAACCCCTGCCGCTTCTCCAGGCTGTAAACCTCATCCAGCATCTTCTCGCGCACCGTGAGCAGCGAGCCGAAGCCGTACTTCTCCCGCACCCGGTCCATGGCCGACCCCAGGCGCTCCTGGCGCGGGGAATAGGGCTCGAACAGGGAAAGGGGGCGGCCCCGGACCAGGTCGGAGACCTTGACTCCCACCAGGCGCAGCGAGAGGCGCGACCCGGTGTACAGCTCGTCGAACAGCTCCCGGGCGATGCGGAAGATCTCGCCCATATCCTGCAGGGGCGAGATCAGGAGCCGGCGGCGGCCCTCAGTCTTGAAATCGGAATACCGGACCTTGACCTCCACGATGTGGGCGAAGAGACGGTCCTTGCGCAGGGCCAGGGTCATCCGGTCACAGAGGTAGGCCAGATGGGCCAGGAGCAGCCGCGGCTCCCAGATATCTTCCAGGACGGTGGTCTCCCGGGACACGGATTTGGGCACGGCATGGCCGGCCAGCGGCCGGCTGTCCACGCCCCGGGATTGGAGGTAGATTTCCTCGCCGTTGAGTCCGAACAGCGAACGCAGGGTGGCGCGCGGCAGGCCCCACAGGTCGCCGATCCGCTGGATGTTCAGCATGCGCAGGATGACCTGGGCCTTGGGCCCGATGCCCGGCAGCAGCTCGATCCCCAGGTCCTTGAGGAATTCTTCTTCCCCGCCGGGAGGGATCTCGAACAGCCCCCCCGGTTTCGCCCGGTTGGTAGCCAGCTTGGCCAGGGTCTTGTTGGGGCCCACCCCCGCCGAGACCGCCAGCCCCAGTTCCCGCTCCACCCGCCGCTTGATGTCCTGCACGGCCCGGGAAAAGGACGGATAGAGCGCCCGGCAGCGGGTGAGGTCGAGATAGGCCTCGTCCAGAGAGGCGGACTCCACATCCGGGGTGTATTGGGAAAGGATCCGGAGGAAATTCTCCGAAAACGCGCTGTAGACCTGGTAGTTCCCCCTTATGAATACTCCGTGGGGGCACAGCTGGTACGCCTGGCGGAGGGACATACCGGAGTGGATCCCGTATTTACGGGCCGCGTAAGACGCCGTGGAGGCCACGCCCCGCTCATGGGGGAGGCCGCCCACGATCACCGGCTTTCCCTTGAGGGAGGGGTCGAGCAGCTCCTCCACCGCGGCGAAAAAAGCATCGATATCGATGTGGACGATACACCTTCGCATCCTGTTCACCTCGCTTCGTTCTTAGAGACCATATCCTTGTCCTTCCCCGTTTTAGGGACAGACCTCCCCTCGATGGGGTTTCTGAGCATCCAAAATGAGAACAGCCTCCGCCGGGCGGGAGCAGGAACACTCCCCGGCGGGAAGCCGCCGCTTGAACGGAGGGCCGGCAGCCCCCCGGAACGCTTCGTTTCGCGGGCCGGGTCAGGCTGAGGTCAGTATTTCCGCATCACCCCGATCACCCGCCCCAGGATCCGCAGCTGCGAGACCTCGATGGGTTCAAACTCCGGGTTCTCGGGCATGAGGGCGATCCGCCCGGTCTCAAGCCTCAGCCTCTTCAGGGTGACGGACCCGTCTTCCAGGAAAGCGATCACCATCTCGCCGGAGCTGGCGGTGTTGGTGCGCTCCACCAGCACGCGGTCGCCGTCATCGATATAGGCGTCCACCATGCTTTTTCCCTCAATCTGCACGCAGAAGACATTGCCCTTCTTACGGCCCAGCATCCATTCCGGTACCTCCACGGCCTCGCGGGAAAGGTCGATCGCCTCCTGAGGCTGGCCCGCCGGGACAAACCCCAGCAGGGGGACCTTGACATGCGTTTCCACGGCGGTGGGGAAACCGGTGGGGCTTAACTCTCCGCCCTGTTTCCGGACATACCCCTTCCTTTCCAGGCTCTGCACATGTTTGAAAACGGCCGAAGGGTTGCTGATGTGCAGGATCTCCCCCAGCTGCCGGATAGTGGGGGAATACCCTCGCTCCAGGATGAAGTTCTTGATGGCCCGCAGGACCTCTTCCTGCCTCTTCGTCAGCTCAGTCCGTGTTTTGTTTACCATTTTGTTCACCTTTCATACAATAGGACCCGCCCCGGGGTTTGTCAAGTGTTTTTTTCGTGTTTTTCTGCTATAGTAATCCAACTGGATCAGTTACATTTGGGACGGGTCCGGGTTCCATCACGGAAAACACAGAATGAGCGAGAGAGTCGTCCTGGTCACCGGCAGTAGCCGCGGGCTGGGGCGGGACATCGCCCTGACCCTGGCGGGAACGGCTTCAGGCGTGGCCGTGCATTATCGTCGGGACCGGGCCGCCGCCGAGGAAACGGTCCGGGATATCGAAAAAAGGGGCAGGCAGGCCGCGGCCCTGGCCGCCGATCTGACCGTCGAAGAGGAGGCGGGCCGGCTGATCCGGGAGACGGAAGACCGCTTCGGCCGCCTCGACATCCTGGTCAACAACTACGGCCCCATCCTGGAGAAAGACTGGGCCGAGCTAACGCGGGCCGACTGGGACCGTATCCTGCAGGCGAACCTCTACAGCGCCTGGTTCTGCATGAAGGCCGCGCTGCCCGGCATGCGCCGGCGGGAATGGGGGCGCATCATCAATATCGGGTACAGCAGGGTCGAGCAGCTGACCGCGTTCCGGAAGATCCTG
The DNA here is from genome assembly GCA_965602945.1 of uncultured bacterium. GTDB lineage: Bacteria > Acidobacteriota > Aminicenantia > Aminicenantales > Aminicenantaceae > JAUXEH01. Next base: position 9,456 of record CBFDBC010000089.1, read on the forward strand.
CCCTATGCCGTGGCCAAGACCGGCCTCCTGCTCCTGACCCGTTCGGCCGCGGCTGCGGAGGCGGCCGCCGGCATCACCGTGAACATGGTCTCGCCCGGGCTCCTGGAAGGCGGGGTGCGGCCCATGGATCCGGACATCCCGGCCGGACGGCTGGGGCGGTTCGAGGACGTGGCGCATGCGGTGCGTTACCTCTCTTCCCCGGAGGCCGCATACGTCACCGGGAGCAACCTGACGGTTGCCGGCGGCTGGAAGCTGTGACGTTGACATTAACAGACGTAGAATATATATATGTCCATCATGAAACACAAAAGCCCCAAGATCCTGGTGACCGGCGCCGGTGGACAGATCGGCACCGCGCTGACCCCCATGCTCCGCTCCCGCTTCGGCGCCGCCAATGTGCTCGCCACGGACATCCGGGACGACATCAGCCCGGCCCTGCGAGAGTCCGGTCCCTACCTTAAGCTGGATGTCACCAGCCCGGAAGACATCCGCCGCACCCTGGAAGAACACGATATCGACTTCCTCTTCCACATGTCGGCCATCCTCTCCGCCAAGGGAGAGAACCATCCCCAGCTGGCCTGGAACGTGAACATGAACGGCACCTTCAACATCCTGGAGGCCGCACGGGAAACGGGGCTGAGGCGGGTTTTCGTTCCCAGCTCCATCGCCGTCTTCGGGCCCGAGACGCCGCGCGACCTCACACCCCAGGAAACGGTGCTCCGCCCCAGGACCATGTACGGCGTCACCAAGGTGGCCGGGGAGCTGCTGTGCGACTACTATGCGTTGCGGTACGGCCTGGACGTGCGCGGATGCCGCTACCCGGGGATCATCAGCCACGAGGCGCTTCCTGGCGGGGGCACGACCGACTACGCCGTGGAGATATTCTACGCGGCCGTCAAACACGGAAAATTCACCTGTTTCCTTAAATCGGACACACGGCTCCCCATGATGTACATGCCGGACTGCCTCAAGGCCACCTGTGAGCTTATGGAGGCGGACTCAGGCCGCCTTAAACACCACTCGGATTTCAACATCAGCGGAATGAGTTTTACGCCTGAGGAGCTGGCCGCCGAGATCCGCAGGCACATCCCGGGTTTCCAGATCGAGTACAAACCGGATTTTCGTCAGCAGATCGCCGATTCCTGGCCCCGCAGCATAGACGACTCCGCCGCGCGGGAAGAATGGGATTGGAAACCCGATTTCGACCTGGCCGCGATGACCGGGGACATGCTGCGCGTCCTCGGCGAACGCCGCGACCGCGGCACGCTCGGCTACTGATCCTACATACCGTACTGCGCGATGATCTCCTGCTTGGTCTTGCCCAGGATGTCGTACTTCCTGCCCACCTTGATGAAAGCCTCCAGGGCCTTTTCCAGGTGGTGCTGCTCGTGCCCGGCCGAGATCTGGGTCCGGATGCGGGCCTGGCCCTGCGGAACGACCGGGAAGAAGAAGCCGATGGCGTAGATCCCCTCCGCGTAGAGGTCGCGGGAAATGTCCTGCGAGAGCTTGGCGTTGAACAGCATGACCGGAACGATGGGCGTGTCTCCATCCTTGAGGACAAAGCCGGCTTCGGTGAGTCCGCGGCGCCAGAATTCCGCGTTCTTCTCGAGTTTGTCCCGCCGCTCCGTGCTCCGGGAGAGTATGTCCAGCACCTTGAGCACTCCCGAGACCACGACCGGGGCGATGGTGTTCGAGAAGAGGTAGGGACGGGCCTTCTGCCGGCACATCTCCACGATCTCCTTGTGCCCGGAGACACATCCCCCGGAGGCCCCGCCCAGCGCCTTGCCGAAGGTGGTCGTGATGATGTCCACCCGGCCCATGACGCCGCATCTCTCGTGGGTCCCGCGGCCGGTCTTGCCGATGAAACCGCTGGAATGGGAATCATCCACGAACAGCATGGCGTCGTACTTTTCACACAGGTCGGCCATCTCAGCCAGCTTGGCCGTATCGCCGTCCATGGAGAACACACCATCGGTGATGACCAACTTGAACCGCTTGTCCGCGTGCAGCTGAAGCTTCTTCTCCAGGTGGTCCATGTTCGAGTGCTTGAAGGTATCGTGCTGGGCCGATGCCAGCCGGATGCCGTCTATGATCGAGGCGTGCACCAGGCGGTCTGAGATCATGACATCCTGATCGGTCAGGATGGCCTCGAATACCCCGGTGTTGGCATCCATGCAGGAGGGGAACAGGATGGTGTCCTCGGTCCCCAGGAATTCGGAGACCTTGCGCTCCAGTTCATGATGGATGTCCTGCGTCCCGCAGATGAAGCGCACCGAAGACATGCCGTATCCCCTGTGATCCAGCCCCTCGTGTGCAGCCTTCAGCACCTCGGGATGGCTGGAGAGACCCAGGTAGTTGTTGGAACACATGTTGATGACGCTCTTCAGTCCGGCGCCCTGGGGGAACTCCACCTCGATGTCCGCCGCCTGGCTGGAATGGATGAAGCGCTCCTGCTTGAAGATCCCCGCATCCCGGATCTGCCGCAGCTGATCCTGGTACAGTTCACGGATATTGTCACTGAAACTCATGATGTCTGGCTCCTTTCGCCGCGCCTAACCCGCGAACTCCTTGACCAGGTCGGCGATCTTGCTGACCGAATCAAAGGCCTCGGGCGTAGCTTTCTCGTCCGGGATTGAGATGCTGTATCTTGTCTCCACAAAACGCTTGAGCGATACCATGGAAAAGGAATCCACGATCCCGCCGGTAATGAGAGGCGTCTCGTATGTGATCTCGTCGTCTTCGTCCTCCAGATACTCTTCCTTCACGTACTCCAGGACGACGTCCTTAATGTCTTCCATCTCTCTGTCTCCTTTTATATATTATTTCCTTAAGTTTACATCAAACCACTGAAAAATTCAGGCTGGAAAGGCTATTCATCCTCCAAGGTGGAAGTATCCCCGATCTCCTCACCCCATTCCTGTGCGTGCAGCAGCCGGCGCATGATCTTCCCGCTCCGGGTCTTGGGCAGGGATTCCACATACTCGATCTCCTGGGGCATCGCCAGGGGAGACAGCTTCTTGCGGATGAAGTTCATGATCTTCAGCTCCTGCTCGGCATCGGGCTCAAAGCCCGGGTTGAGCATCACGAAGGCCTTGACCACCTCCATGTTGACCTCGTCCGGCTTGGAGACCACGGCGGATTCGGCCACGGCCTCGTGCTCCAGGAGGGCGGATTCCACCTCGAACGGGCTGACCAGGTGTCCTCCTGTGTTGATGACATCGTCATCCCGCCCCACGAACCAGTAGTATCCCTCGTTGTCGATGCTGGCCCGGTCGCCGGAAAGATACCACCCGTTGACGAACTTGGACTGATAGGTGGCCTCATTGTTCCAGTAAGTCCGCATCATGGCCGGCCACCCGGGCTTGAAGGCGATAAGCCCGATCCTGCCCGCCTCTGTGATGGGCTCATGTGAAGCGGGATCGAGCACGACTCCGGTGATCCCGGGGAAAGGCTTGCCCATGGAACCGGGCTTGACCTTCATCCCCGGAAAGTTGGCGATCATCATGGCGCCGGTCTCCGTCTGCCAGTAGGTGTCATGAAAGGGTTTCCCAAAGACTTTGTCCGACCAGATGACCGCCTCCGAGTTGAGCGGCTCGCCCACACTGGCCAGGTGGCGCAGGCTGGAGAGGTCGTGTTCTTTCACGACCTCATTCCCCGCCTTCATCAGCGAGCGGATGGCCGTAGGGGCGGAATACCACACCGTCACACCGTGTTTTTCGATGAAGCGGTACCAGGCCTCGGCCGAGAAGCCGCTGTCCAGCACACACTGGGTAATGCCGAGGCTCCAGGCCCCGATGATGCCGTAGGAGGTGCCGGTCACCCAGCCGGGATCGGCCGTGCACCAGTAGATGTCGTCATCCTGGAGATCCAGCACCCATTTGGCCGTCAGGTACTGGGC
>CBFDBC010000090.1:0-13279 GCA_965602945.1 uncultured bacterium
CCCAATCGCCGCTCCAGTTCGGAAGCATCGATGTCCATGCCCTTTTTTTCTGCCAGGTCCATCATGTTCAGGGCCACGATCATGGGATATTCCAACTCGAGCAGTTCCAGCGTCATCTCCAGGCTGCGGCCCAGGATGGAGGCATCCACGACGTTGATGATCAGGTCCGGAATTTCCTGGAACAGGTGAGTGAGGGCCACTTTCTCGGCGTCGTCGGAAGGATTGAGTGTGTAGGTGCCGGGCAGGTCGATGATGTTGAATGTCAGGTCTCCCAGGTTGACTTTACTGTGGCTGTGTTTGACCGTAGTGCCGGGGAGATCCGAGGTATCGGCTTTGAATCCGGCCAGGTAGTTGAAAAAGGCGCTTTTTCCGCAGTTGGGCTGCCCGACAAACACCACGTCCGGGTCTTGCTTATTCTTTGTCAACGACTTCAACCATGATGCTGCGAGCGATCCCGCGACCCACCGCCACGGATGTATCCGAGCTCAAGTTGCGGATCACTATGGGGCCCCCGAGGATACTTTTCGAATCCAGTTCAACGAAGTCGTTCTTGTGCAGGCCCAGGGCCATGAGGCGGCGGCGCACTCCATGCCCCCCCTCGATCTCTTTTATCCGGAGGCGGGCATCCCGGGGAGCGCTCAACAGGTCTAACATTATATGTGAATCCCTTTATGTCAAAAAACAACCCACGATGATAAAGAAAACCCCTTAAAAAAGCAAGCTGTAGGGAGCCAATCATGCGCTCCCTTGCGTTGACATCGGGTACCAGTTCTGCAAAAATGAGGCAAATGATCAACAAACTCGCCAGCAAGGTTTTCGGCACGCAAACCGAGCGCGACATGAAACGGCTCCAGCCCCGGGTGTCCGCCATAAACGACCTCGAGCCCGGAGTCAAGAAGTTGAGCGACGAGCAGCTGCGTTCCAAAACCGATGAGTTCAAGCAGAAGCTGTCTCAGGGCGCAGGCCTTGACGACATCCTGATAGAATCGTTCGCCATCGTCCGGGAAGCAGCCTGGCGCCGGGTGAACATGCGCCACTTCGACGTGCAGCTCATCGGGGGAGTCGTCCTTCATCAGGGCAAGATCGCGGAGATGAAGACCGGGGAGGGAAAAACACTGGTCGCCACGCTTCCCGCATACCTGAATGCCCTGGCCGGAGACGGAGTGCACATCGTCACGGTCAACGACTACCTGGCCAAACGTGACACCGAGTGGATGGGCCCCGTCTTCCAAAGCCTGGGGATGGAAGTGGGAACCATACAGCACGAGATGAACGACCAGGAGCGGCAGAGCGCCTACGGGGCCGAAATCACCTACGGCACCAACAACGAGTTCGGATTCGATTACCTGCGCGACAACATGAAATTCCGCCTTGCCGACCTGGTCCAGCCCAAACACGTCTACGCCATCGTGGACGAGGTGGACAGCATCCTGGTCGATGAAGCCCGAACGCCCCTCATCATCTCCGGCCCGACCGAGGAATCCACGGCCATCTACTACAAGGTGGACACCCTGGTCCGCAAGCTCAAAAAAGAGGCACATTTCATCCTCGACGAAAAAAGCCGCACCGTGGCGCTGAATGAGGAGGGGGTGGCGGAATCGGAGAAGATCCTTCAGATCTCCAATCTGTACGACCTCAAGAACATGGACCTGATCCACGCAGTCAACCAGGCTCTCAAGGCCCATCAGCTGTTCAAGCGGGACGTGGATTACATGGTGAAGGAAGGCAAGGTCCTCATCGTCGACGAGTTCACGGGCCGCCTGATGCCCGGCCGCAGGTACAGCGACGGGCTGCATCAGGCCCTGGAAGCCAAAGAGAAGGTGCGGATAGAGGCCGAGTATCAGACGCTGGCGTCCATCACCTTCCAGAATTTTTTCCGCATGTACGACAAGCTGGCAGGCATGACAGGTACCGCGATCACCGAGGCCGCGGAATTCAGCTCCATCTACAAGCTGGATGTCGTGGAGATTCCTACCAACCGCCCGCTCATCCGCCTCGAGCACGACGACCAGATCTACCGGTCGGCGGAAGATAAGTGGAACGCCGCCGTGGAAGAGATCAAAGGATGCGAGGAAAGCGGCCGTCCCGCCCTGGTGGGAACCATATCCATCGAAAACTCCGAACACCTCAGCCGCCTGCTGCGCAAGGCCGGGGTCAAACACAACGTGCTCAACGCCAAATATCACGAGCAGGAAGCGAAGATCATCTCCCAGGCGGGCCGGCTCGGGTCCGTGACCATCGCCACCAACATGGCCGGCCGCGGTGTGGACATCCTGCTGGGCGGGAACCCGGAGGCACTGGCCCAGGAGGCACTGAGCAAACGGAACATCGATCCCCTGGAGCCCCCCCCGGAAGAGTGGGAAAAAGAGCTGGCCAAAGCCAGAGAGATTACCGTCCTGGCGCAGAAAAAGGTCATCGAGATGGGAGGGCTGCACATCATCGGCACGGAGCGTCACGAGGCCCGCCGGATCGACAACCAGCTGCGGGGGCGTGCGGGCCGGCAGGGAGATCCCGGGTCCTCCCGTTTCTATCTCAGCCTGGAAGACGACCTGATGCGCATCTTCGGCAGCGAGCGCATCTCCGGGCTCATGGCCCGCGTGGGCATGGAAGAGGGTGTTCCCATCGAACACTCGATGGTAAGCCGGGCCATCGAACGCGCACAGAAACAGGTGGAGGGCCAGAATTTCTCTATCCGGAAACACCTCCTGGAATACGATGATGTGATGAACAAACAGCGCACGTCCATATACTCCCAGCGACGAGACATCCTGGAAGGCAAGGACATGCGCGACCACCTAATGAAGTTGATGAGTACCCTGGTGGAGTGGATCATGGAGAACTACACCAACCAGGAAACCTCTCCCGACGAATGGGATGTAGAGGGCTTCAAAAAGACATACAACACTCAGTTCGGCCAGGATCCCGAGGAGCTGAGTATCGATTGGGACACCATCAATTTCGAGGAGCTCAAGGAAAAGGCGCTTTCCCATCTCACACAACACTACGGGGAGAAAGAAAGGCTCCTTGGTCCTGCCACCATGCGTGAGTTCGAGCGGGTGATCATGCTCCAGGTCATCGACACGCAGTGGAAAGACCACCTGCTGGGTATGGATTATCTCAAAGAGGGCATCGGCCTCAGAGGTTACGGGCAGCGTGATCCTCTCGTCGAGTACAAAAAGGAAAGTTTCGAAATGTACCAGGCCATGATGGATCGGATCGAGGAGGAGACCATACGCTACCTGTACTTCCTGCAGCCGGCCGTGGAAGAAAGCATGCCCGTTCGGCGCGAACGCCCGGTCACGTATGGTGAGAGACCGCAGCAGGCGCCCGCTCCCCGCGTCAAACAGGCGCGCTCGGTGATCCCGAAGAAGCGAAAGAAAAAGAAGAAGCGATAAGGAGGGACAAAGATGCTGGAAGACAAGATCAAAGAAGGGCTCACGTTCGACGACGTGCTCATCCTGCCGGCCCACTCCGGTATCGTACCCTCGGATGCCGACGTGTCCACCCGCATAAGCCGCAGCATCGCTCTCAGCATCCCGATCCTCTCCTCGGCCATGGATACGGTCACGGAATCCCCCATGGCCATCGCTCTGGCCCAGCAGGGCGGCATCGGAATCGTCCACCGCAATATCGCCATCGACCGGCAGGCGGACGAGGTGGACAAGGTCAAGCGCCACGAAAGCGGGATGATCGTGGATCCCATCACAATGAGGCCCCACAACAAGATCTTCGAAGCCAAGGACGTAATGAAGAAATACGGCATCTCCGGCCTGCCCATCACCGATGAGGACAACCGGCTGCAGGGGATCCTGACCAACCGGGATATCCGCTTCGAAACCCGCCTGAACCTGAGCATCAGCGAGGCCATGACCAAGGATCTGGTGACCGTGCCCCTGGGAACGTCCCTGGAGGAGGCCGAAAAACTGTTTCACAAACACAAGATCGAAAAGCTTCTGATGGTGGATGAGGAGTTTCACCTCAAGGGCCTGATCACCTATAAGGACATCCTCAAGCGTATACGCTATCCCCTCGCCGCCAAGGATGAGTTCGGGCGCCTCCGCGTGGGAGCGGCGGTGGGAGTGGGAGACGAAACACTGGAACGGGCCAAGGCCCTGATCGCCGCCAAGGCGGACATCCTGGTTGTGGACAACGCCCACGGTCATTCACAGAAGGTTCTGGACACGGTGGAAATGCTCAAGAAGGAATTCCCCGATCAGGAGCTGGTGGCCGGAAATATCGGAACGGCAGAGGCCGCCAAGGCCCTGATCGACCGCGGCACGGATGCGGTCAAAGTGGGTGTGGGGCCCGGCTCCATCTGTACCACTCGAGTCGTGACCGGAGCCGGCATCCCGCAGGTCACTGCCATCGCAGACGTGGCCAGGGTGACCGCCGCAAAGGGCGTTCCCCTCATCGCGGACGGCGGTGTCAAATTTTCGGGAGACATCACAAAGGCCTTAGCCGCGGGTGCCAACGCGGTCATGCTGGGCAACCTGCTGGCCGGGACGGACGAATCTCCGGGTGAGGTGGTCATCTATCAGGGCCGCTCCTACAAAACGTACCGGGGCATGGGTTCTTTGGAGGCCATGCGGGAGGGACGCAGCCGGGACCGCTACTTCCAGGACGCCACCGTCGCCGAGGGGAAGCTCGTGCCGGAGGGCATCGAGGGCCAAGTGCCCCAGAAAGGCCCGGTGAGCCGCATCATCCAGATGATGGTGGGCGGGCTGAAGGCCGGGATGGGCTATGCCGGATGCGCCACGATCGATGAACTGCTGGAAAAGGCACGCTTCATCAAGGTAACGGATTCGGGGTGGCGGGAGAGCCACGTCCACGATGTTCATATTACCAAAGAGGCGCCCAACTACCGCCTCGAATAACCTCAGCTATTCATAAAAGCTGCCGACACTTCCCTCAGGAAAATCCTCTTTAATAAATGTCGGCATCTTTTACCCTCCGGGCGGGCCGATCTCAGCACATCGACTTTGTCGTGGCCCAATCGGAGTAGTACACTACACCTCATGAACCACTTCCTTGTCGCTGCACCAATCTCGATCCGTGAATAACTCAGGTTCGTGAATCATCTATAAGAATTTTCGATACACTCTCGGGTGCAAAAGGAAAGATATTTAAAAATATCGAAAATTCTTACCCTACGGGCGTACTCATCTCGCGGGCTTTACATGGCGGAATAATTCTGTAATCATACTCCTCGCGTATGGATCAATCGAATCTGATAGCGCTGGGACTGGGACTGGCCGTGGCTGTCATCCATTTCCTGGGGGAAAACATAAAGATCCCTTCAGGATCCCGGCGCTTTCGCCTCATCTCATTCGCGGCCGGAGTCTCCATAGGATACCTGTTCCTCGACCTGTTACCCCAGACCTATCGTGCCGCAGAGCGCCTGCAGGAATCCGTGTTCCTGTTTTTGCTTCTGTCATTTTCCATCGTTCATCTCGTGGAAAAGTATTTTTACCAACATGCCGAAAATGAGGTTCTACAGCAAAAGCTCAAGTCCCTGCATACCGTTACGTTTGTCCTGTACTATTTCCTGATCGGCTGTGTGCTTCTGAACCTGGTGAGAGGAGAGGTCTACCACGGGGTTCTGTTTATCATCCCGGTCGCCCTGCACGCCGGCCTGATCGGAGCCTCCCTCGCGGAGGTGCACGGCCGGTTTTCTCCCCATCTGTTCGAGAGAATCGCGCTCTCCCTGGCCACACCTCTCGGGGTGCTGTTTGCGATGCGGATCCCCTTCACGCCCCAAGTGCATAACATGGTGATAAGCGGCATCGCCGGGGTCATGCTGTATGTGTTCGTGCGCGAGTTCCTTCCCGAGAGGGAACAGGGACAGCCTCTTTTTTTTGTTCTGGGGCTGGTCTCATTCTATGCCTTGATGCAGTTGATCCATCGGATATTCCCTTGATCCGACCTACTGGAACCCAAGGCCGTCATGATCCGTGAGGAGGGAAGATGAGTAAATGGAAATGCTCGGTATGCGGATACGTCTATGACGGATCTCAGGAAGGCACGCCATTTGAAGAACTCCCCGAGGGCTGGACCTGCCCCCGCTGTGGCGCCCCGAAATCGGCCTTCCGGATCGTCGAGGGCGAGGCCACGGTATCTAGATCCACGATCACCGTGGCGGACAAGCTTGTAGAACAGCTGGCAGCCTACGGAGTGCAAAGGGTCTACGGCATACCCGGCCATTCCAACCTGCCCCTTACCGACGCTCTCAGGCGGCATCAGGGCATCGAACTCATCCTCACGCGGCACGAACAGGCGGCCGCTTTCATGGCCTCGGCCCATGCCAAGCTGACCGGCCAGCTCGGCGTCTGCATGTCCATCGCCGGGCCGGGCGCCACCAACCTCATCACCGGTGTCGTAGACGCGGCCACCGACCGAGCTCCGGTTCTGGCCCTGTTAGGCCAGGTTCCGGAAATCTTCCTGGGAAGCGAATCTCTTCAGGAAATCGCCGAGACAGACATATTCAAATCCTTCTGTGTCTACGCGGAGATGATCACCCATCCGGGCCAGGCTCTCAAAGTCCTGAACCTGGCCGTAAAAAAAGCATATGCCGCGCCCGGGCCGGCCGCGCTCAGCCTTCCTACCGATGTCCTGGCGGAACCTCTCGATGAACCAATCTGGTCTCCGGCAGATCACCTCTTTGCGCCCGACCTCCTGCCCGGGGAATCCCTCGACAAAGTTATCGCGACCATCGAAAAGAGCCGGAGGCCCGTCCTTTTCGCGGGCTGGGGCGCCCGGCACTGTGGGCCCGACCTGCTGGACCTTGCCTACCACATAGGCGCACCCATCGCCACCACCTCGAGGGCCAAGGGTATCGTCTCGGAAGCGGACGGGATGGTGCTGGGTGTGCTTGGATCCATAGGCAACCGGTTCGCGCCGCGCATCGTCCAGCAGGCCGACCTCATCGTGATCCTGGGAAGCGGCTTCCGGCAGCGCAACCTCGTTCCGGACATCGACGTGATCCAGGTGGATGTCGATGCCGCACGGGTGGGAAAGACCTTCCCGGTCCGGGCCGGCATAGTGGGAGATGCAAGACGGGTGGTCCGCAGGCTTCGGGAGGCACTCCCCAAACGAGAGGTGGATCCCGAGTTTCAAACCCGGATTCAGGAAGCATACACACAGTACCGGAACCTGCTTGAAGCCGACCGGCAGAACCTGCACAAACCCATCCACCCGGGCGCGGTGATCCAGGCTCTGAAAAAGCACACGCCCGAGAACGCCATCATCTGTTCTGATGTGGGGGACCACACTTACTGGTTCTACAAGCGGTTCATGTGCGAAGGCCAGACCACCCTGTTGTGCGCGAACATGGCCGGGATGGGCTTCGGGATTCCGGCCGCAATCGCCTGCAGCTTCGCCGAGCCCGAGCGGCGCGTGATCGCCGTTACCGGCGACGGCGGATTCGGGATGGCAGGGATGGAATTCACGACAGCCGTGCACAACCGCCTCCCCCTCACTGTCGTTGTCTTTAACGACGGGAAGCTGAAAAACATCAAAAAAGAGATGGAGGAGTACGGATATCCCGAGTACCGTGTGGATTTCCCCAATCCGGACTTTGCCCAGCTCGCCGCTACGGCCGGAGGGCTCGGGTTCCGTGTGGAAGAACCGGAAGACCTGGACGAGGCTTTCCGGAAAGCCCTGGCCTCCTCTCTGCCCAGCCTCATCGATGTGAAGGTCGATCCTAAGAAATACATCGAGGCCATCCACAGCGTATGAAATGTTTGCGGTTTTAGTCGGAAATGCTAGAATAGTGGAAAATATAAAGGGATTCATCCCTGGAGGATGAAGGAGATCATCATGGCAAATGTGCCTGACACACCAGAGAGCCTGCAGCAGTGCATCTGCGGCGGCTGTCCCTCTTATAACCAATGCATGCAGGATAATCAGGAGGGCCTCTACTGCGCGCGAGTGAAAAGTGCCTGCGAATTCGACCGGAACGGATGCATCTGCGGCGCCTGCCCGCTGGCTTCCGAGTACTCGCTCGAAAAGCTTTTTTACTGCGCGACCGGGGCGGAAGACTAAGCAGGCGCTGCCGCGGATATTCTGAAACGCGGGGATTGGACGAGCGGTTCTGGAGAAAAGGAGAAGAATTTCATGTCGTTCTTTGTGATCAAAACGGTTCTGGGATGGTTGTTTCTGCTGATGGGATTCACAGCCGCGGCCAGCATGCTGACAGTCATGGGGAAACAGGAAAAAAAGATGCCGGCCACCACACTGCGGAAAATACACAAGAGCGCGGGGCGTATCTTCTTCCTTCTGATGTTGATAAACGCCATAATAGGATTCCGGTTCTGGGTAATAAGCGGCGACACCCTCTCCCTGCGCGCCGTTCTGCATGCCGTGCTGGCCCTGGGGCTGGTTATTATCCTCTCTCTCAAAGTCTCGATCATCAAGGTCTTCAAGAACCTGCTCAGATACGCCCCCACCCTGGGCATGCTCGTCTTCGGCCTGGGCTTCATTGTGTTTTTAATCTCAGGCGGGTATTTTACGGCACGCACCCTTGCGGTTGAGGCCGAGGAGCCAGCCTCTGCGGAGCCCGCTGCCGCATCAATCCCGGGCAACGCCGCGAACGGTTCCGCCCTCTTCACCGCCCAATGCGCAGCCTGCCACTTCGCGGACCGGGAAGAGGCCAAATTCGGCCCGGGCCTGGTAAACCTGCTGGAGAAACAAACCCTGCCCGCAAGCGGCCGATCTGCCACGCTGGAAAATGTGAGGAGCCAGATACTCAAACCCTATCAGACCATGCCCGCCTTCACCGATTTTTCGGATGAGGAGATGGCCGACCTGCTTGCCTATTTAAGGACACTCTAGGGGCATCGAGGCGAATGTTCCATTGAGGAGAGAGACTTGAAAAAATACTGGCGATGCCATGTGTGCAACGACATTCATTTTGGCGTGCATCCCCCCGAAATCTGCCCCACCTGCCGCCAGACAAATGCGTTCGTGGAGGTTTCGACGCATGAGGCCCTCGGCGTCATGAGCGTGACCGAGACTTCGGTGGACGAAGAAGCCTATGCCCAAGCCATAAAGGCCTTTGCCGCCGGCGGGGAGTTCCGGGTCAATCCGGACAGGGAACGCGTCGACCTGCTGCTCGAGGGCATGTTCAACAACGAGCGCAATCACGGCCTCAAATACTGCCCCTGCCGGATGATCGAAAAAGATTTCGAAAGAGACCTGGCCCTGATCTGCCCCTGCAATTTTTTGAACCATGACACATACAAGGACAAAGCGGATGGAGAGTGCTGGTGCGGGCTATTCATAAAAAGGAGAGACGATGAGTAAACTGGTGATGTTTCACGGCCGGGAGTGCCCCCACTGCCGGAAGATGATGCCCCTGGTCGATAAGATGATCGAGGAAAAAGGTGTGGAGATCGAAAAACTGGAGGTTTGGCACGACGAGAAAAATGCTGACGCCATGCGGTCCCACCGGGACTTGATCACATCCAAATGCGGCGGGCAGCTCCGGGTGCCCACCTTTTTCAACACCGAGACGCAGGACCTCTTCTGCGGTGAGGCGGAGTACGAAGAGCTGGTAGACTGGGCCACCAGGTGATGTTCCAGCTCATCGATCCGGAAGGGCGCCCCGGTTCCACCGCCCCTCCGGACCTGAGTACAGACGTCCTCCGGCGCATGTACTCCCTGATGCTGACCACCCGCCTGGCAGACGATAAGGCCTTCAAGCTGCAGCGCCAGGGCCGGATGGGCACCTTCGCCCCCAGCCTGGGACACGAAGCCTGCCAGGTTGGGACGGCTCTGGCTCTGGAGAAGGATGACTGGTTTTTCCCCTATTTCCGTGACCTGGGCTCCTACATCACGCTGGGATATCCTCTGCAATATTATTATGTGTACTGGATGGGGAACGAAAAGGGCTCGGAAATCCCGGAAGACCTGAACATCTTCCCACTCTCGGTGCCCGTCGCCTCCCAGATCCCGCAGGCAGTGGGCGCGGCCATGGCGGCACAGCGCAGGGGCCACGGCAACGCCGTAGTCTGCACTCTGGGAGACGGGGCCACCTCTCAGGGGGACTTCCACGAGGGCCTCAATTTCGCCGGGGTTTTCAAGACGCCGAACGTCTTCGTGTGTTACAACAACCAGTACGCCATCTCGATGCCCCGGGAGAAGCAGACCGCGTCCGCAACCCTCGCCCAGAAGGCGGAGGCCTACGGGTTCGAAGGTATCCAGGTGGACGGGAACGACGTGCTGGCCATGCACACCAAGGTCGGGGAAGCCCTGAGAAAGGCGCGCGCCGGTGGGGGGCCCACCCTGATCGAAGCCGTCACCTATCGTCTGAGCAACCACACGACCTCGGATGACGCCGGCAAATACCGGACAGATGATGAAGCCCGGGAATGGGAAGGCCGTGAACCCTTGAAGCGGTTCCAGGCTTTCCTCGCGGCAGAAAATCTCTGGGATGAGACCTTCGAACAGAGCGTACGGGTGGAGGCGGAGACCCTCATAGAAGAAGCCGTGAAGGCCGCGGAAGCCATGGACCCGCCCTCCCCGGACGAGATGTTCATCCACACCTACGCCTCCATGCCTCCCCATCTCAGCGAACAGCTGGCGGCACTGCGGGAATTCCTCGGAGATAAGGACCGATGAAGCTCAACATGGTCCAGGCCCTCAACCAGGCCTTACTTCAAGAGATGGAGCGTGATCCGGATGTTCTGATCCTGGGCGAGGACGTCGCCGTTGACGGAGGCGTGTTCCGCGTAACCGACGGCCTCCTTCAGGAGTTCGGAGCGGAACGGGTCATCGATACGCCCCTGGCGGAATCCGGCATCGTCGGCGCCGCCATCGGTATGGCAGCCTACGGGCTGCGTCCGGTGGCCGAGATCCAGTTCATGGGATTCGTGTATGAGGCGTACCACCAGATCATCGACCATGCCGCCCGCCTGCGCAACCGTACACGCGGCCGCTACACGGCCCCGATGGTCGTGCGCATGCCCTATGGGGCCGGTGTACGGGCCCTGGAGCATCACTCCGAGAGCACCGAGGCGCTGTTCTGCCACATCCCCGGGCTGGTCGTGGTCGCGCCCTCCTCCCCAAGAGATGCCAAAGGCCTGCTCATCTCTTCTATCCGGGTGGACGATCCCGTCATCTTCCTGGAGCCCAAACGCCTTTACCGGGCGGGAAAACAGGAGGTCCCGGAGGAGCCGGAGGAGATCCCCCTGGGAAAAGCCAGGGTGGCACGCGAAGGCGAAGACCTCACGATCATCGCATGGGGTGCGATGGTGCCGGTAGCACAAGCGGCGGCCGACGAGGTGGAAAAGGCGGGGGTTTTCCCAGAGATCCTGGACCTGCGGACACTTAGCCCCTTCGACGAGAAGGCGGTCCTCGAATCCGTAGCCAGAACCGGCAGGGCTCTCGTGGTCCATGAGGCACCGAGGAACTGCGGCCTGGGGGCGGAGATCTCAGCCAGGATCATGGAAAAATCGCTCCTCCACCTGGACGCTCCCGTGCTGCGAGTGACCGGACATGACATCACGGTCCCTCTGGCCAAGAACGAGGATCTATACTACCCCACCCCTCGGAGGGTGCGGTTTGCTATAAACAAACTTATGGAGTGGTGAGCATGGCGCAAAATTTCAGATTCCCGGACATCGGCGAAGGCATGACCGAAGGCGAGATCGTCCGCTGGCTGGTCCAGGAGGGCGACGTGGTGGAGGAAGACCAAACACTGGCCGAGGTGGAGACCGATAAGGCCGTGGTGGAGGTCCCGTCCCCCTACGCGGGAACTGTCCTGAAGCTCCATTTCAAGGAAAAAGACCTGGTCCCGGTCGGCCAGATCCTGGTTACCATCGGAGAAAAAGGCGAGGCCTTCGACGAGGCGGCCCCGCCCGATGAGGAAGCGGACCGGGAAGTGTCCCGGGAGAAGGCAGCGCCTTCGGTCGTGGGCGAGATCAAGGAGATCGGGACAGAGATCCGCGAGATCCTGGCAACACCCAAGGTCCGGCGTCTAGCCCTTCAGACAGGAGTGGATATCAAAGGCGTTTTGGGAAGCGGACCCGGAGGACGGATCACCGAAGAGGATATAAAGGCAGCGTCCGCCCCGGCGCCCCCCAAAAAACCGGCCTTCAAGGTCAAATCCAAGTATGATTTTTACGGCACACTGGACCGTATCCGCCTACGCGGGATCCGGCGCGCCACGGCCCGAAAGATGGCCGAATCCGTGTCCACGGCCGCGCATGTGACGCACTTCGACGAAGCCGATGTTAGCGCGCTGGCCGGACTCCGGGAAAAGATGAAGGCCGAAGCAGCCGACAAGGGCGTCAAGCTCACATACCTGCCCTTCGTGGTCCGGGCCGTCATCGAGTCCCTGAAGCTGCATCCCATGCTCAACGCCACGCTAGACGACGAGGAACAGGAGATCATCGTCAAGCAGTATTACAACATCGGTATCGCCGTCGACGTGCCGGACGGACTGATCGTGCCCGTGATCAAATTCGCCGACCAGAAATCCCTGTACGACCTGGCCGATGAGATCGGGACCATGGCCGAGGCGGCCAAGAACCGGACCCTGGACCTGGCTGACCTCAAGGGAGGGACGTTTTCCATAACCAACGTGGGCATGCTGGGTGGAGAATATGCCACCCCCATCATCAACTACCCCGAGACGGCCATCCTGGCAACGATGAAAATCGCGGACCGGGTGCGTGTGAGGGACGGTGAGGTTCGAATCGTCAAAACCCTGCCGCTCTGCCTCTCTTTCGATCACAGGGTCATCGACGGGGCCGAGGCGGCCCGCTTCAGCAACGACCTGGTATCTTTCCTGGAGGCTCCCGCAAAACTCCTCGATTGAGCAGTCACCCTTTCCCTCTAATGAGGGACTCGGATAGCACTATGGCTTCTTCTTTCTATGGCCGATAATACTCCCCATTCGCCCATGCAGAGTTATGGGAGGGTGAAAACGAGCTTTGCCGATATCCGTCTCTCCCGCCTTGATCATTGCGAATCGAACCAAAAATGGAGTAATTATTTCATTGATCAGGGTCTTGCCCAGCACGGCGCTCACGATCACTGCACCTAACATAGGAGATACGGTATCGATAAAAACTTTCGCATCTAATACTAAACCGATCGCCACTCCAGCTGACGGCAACAAAGCCAATCCCAAGTATTTCCTGACTTCAGGAGGCGCCCCACCTAATCTCGCTCCGAATCTAGTTCCCAAATACTTCCCTATAAACCGACCTCCCAAGACGATCAAGGCAACTCCCATTGCCAGATATCCTACGCCCAGATTCAGATGAGCTCCGGCAAG
>CBFDBC010000091.1:0-13254 GCA_965602945.1 uncultured bacterium
CTACCGGACCGCGGACATCTTGGAGGGAGTGTTCCCCAGGATCCAGAACATGATCCTGAACATTGCCTATGACGAAGTGCGGCACGCCGATCAGTTCCAGGCGATGATCGACACGCTGGTAGCCGAGGGGCAGCAGGAGACCCTCTGCTACCGGCATGCCCCGGAGAATCGGGACAAGGAAGAGCTCCGGCTCCTGCATGAGATCATGCGGATCGAGAACGAGCTCATGCACCGCTACCTCAAGTACACCCTGCTCTTCAGTGATCACCAGGACCTGAGCCAGCGCCTGTTCAAGAACGCCATCGACCAGATGCGGCACTGGGACAAGAACGCCGGAACCCTGATCAAGCTGGGCGATGTGGTCCGGATCGAGAACGCGGAGACGGACACAGACGGGGTGGAAAAGAGCCTCTCACCCATGCCCGACCTCTACGCAGGAGAGGACCGGATGGCCGCCCTGGAGAGCCTGCTGCCCACCGAAGAGGAGCTGGTCCGCCTGTATGAGAAGCTCGTCCCGTTCTTCCCCGAGGGTGAGGTCAAGGACCGGGTCACCCCCAACCTGGCGCTGAACCGGGAGCACGTGTTCACCCAGGCCTACCTGCTGGAGAACGCCCGCCAGGTCGTCGGCCTGGAGTAGAGCATGAAGAAGGTCATCACAGACCTCCGGACGTTCCAGTACTTCTATCCCTACACCGTGGCCGTGGTGGGCGCCCAGGCCGGGGACAGGGCGAACTTCATGTCCTGCGCCTGGCACACCGCCCTGTCGTTCGACCCGCCGCTTTTCGGCATCCTGGTGGCGAAGAAACGGCACACGTACGATCTTATCTCGGAGGCCAAGGAATTCACCGTAAGCTTCCTGGCCCGGGAAGACATCGCCCTCTCGGCACAGATGGGGCGTGTTTCCGGGCACGACCGGGACAAGATCGAGGCATTCCAGGTGGAGCTGTCACCGGCCGTTCACATCCGGACCCCGGTGCTGGACGCCGCCTATGCCGCCTTCGAATGCACCCTCCGGGACATCTACCCTTGCGGCGATCACGAACTCTTCGTGGGCGAGGTCAAGGCCGTCCAGGTTCGCGAAGAATGCTTCGACAGGCAGGGCATGCTCGACCCGGGCCGGGTCAAGCCCCTGCTCTACCTGGGCTCGGATTTCTACATCACCGTGGATCCGGATACGCTGGAGCACAAGCTCCCCTAGCCCAAGATTAGAGTTGATTTGCGGAATTAATTCCGTATAATAAACCCAGGCACATGGGCACCGCGATCAAGGTCACCGACCTGCACAAATCCTTCAAATCCGAGTTCCTGCGCCGCAGGTCCGAGATCCTCAAGGGCATAACCCTGAGCGTCGAAGAGGGAGAGATCTTCGGCTACCTGGGGCCCAACGGAGCCGGCAAGACCACGACCCTCAAGTGCCTGCTGGGCCTCATCTTCCCGGAGAAAGGAGACATCGAGATCCTGGGGCACTCCCACCTGTCGCTGCAAGCCAAGAGCCGGCTGGGTTTCCTGCCTGAAAACCCCTACTTCTACGACTACCTGAGCGCCGCGGAGTTCCTCCGCTACTACAGCCAGCTACATCAGATCCCCAAGGGGGAGCAGGAGGGCCGGATCGCCTCTCTCCTGGAGCGGGTGGGGCTGAAGGGGGCGGCCGATCTGCAGCTGCGCAAGTTCTCCAAGGGCATGCTGCAGCGGGCCGGCCTGGCTCAGGCCCTGCTGCACGATCCCGAGCTGGTGCTCCTCGACGAACCCCTGGGCGGCCTCGATCCATTGGGACGCAAGGAGATCCGCGACATCATCGTCGAACTCAAGGAGGAGGGCCGGACCGTGTTCCTCTCCTCTCACATCCTCCAGGACATCGAGATGATCTGCGACCGTGTGGCCATCATCGTGGAGGGCCGCATCGTGAACCAGGGGCTCCTGCACGACCTCATCTCGGAAAAGGTCCTGTTCACGGAGATGACCCTCTCCGGGATCGAGGAGGGCGAGCTGCAGTCCTTCGGAGAATGCCTGACTACCCGGGGCGGGAAGGTCCTGCTCAAGGTTTTCGAGGAGGCCAAGGTGCAGGAGGTCCTGCGCCTGGCACAGGAGCATGGGGCCCTGGTGCACTCCCTGGTCCCCAGGACCGGGAGCCTGGAAGACCTGTTCGTGGGGACGGTGAAGGCCCGATGAAGATCCGAGCCATCGCCCTCAACACCTTCCGCGAAGCCATCCGCGACCGCATCCTGTACCTGCTGCTGTTCGTGGCGGTAGCCAGCCTGATCTTCTCCCGCCTTCTGGCTCTCCTGACCGTGGGCGACCGGATCAAGATCATCACCGATGTGGGCCTGGCCTCTTTGTCGATCTTCGGGGCGCTCATGGCCATCCTGATCGGCACCGGGCTGGTCTACAAGGAGATCGACAAGAAGACCATCTACACCCTGCTGGCCAAGCCCATCCACCGCTGGCAGTTCCTGCTGGGCAAGTTCTTCGGCTTGATCCTGACCCTGATGGTCATGCTCTTTTTGATGAGCCTGATCTTCATCGTGATCCTCCTGCTGCACCGCGGGCCTCTGGAGTGGGGCATGCTCCTGGCGCTGGTCTTCATCTTCCTCGAGATGTGCCTCATCACCGCTGTAGCACTGCTCTTCTCCTGCTTTTCAACTCCCATACTCAGCTCCATCTTCTCGCTCGCGTTCTATATCATCGGGCATGTGTCCTGGGGCCTGGAAACCCTCATCGGCAAGCTCCAGACCGGTTTCAGCCGGACCCTGGCGCGGGTGCTGTACACGCTCATCCCCGATCTCGAGAACTTCAACTTCAAGACCGAAATCGTCCACCACCTCCCCATCCCCCCCCAGGTCTTCCTCTGGGCCGCCCTATACGGCCTGTGTTACACGGCTTTCGTCCTGGCGCTGGCCGTCCTGGTCTTCCGGCGCAGGGACTTCATCTGAACCCATGAAAAAAGGCATCGTTGTCCTGATCCTGATCTTAAGCCTGGCCGGCTTCATGGGGCTCAAGCTCGTCCTGGACGCCATCCCCCGGGCCCAGGTGCCGGGCGCCTCCATCCTCTATCTCCCCTCGGGCAAGTTTCTGCAGTACGTGTCCCTGGGCAACCGGCCGCTCATGGCGGACCTGATCTACCTGTGGGCCATCCAGTACTTCAGCAACACGGCCGTCACCGACCGCTACGACCACATGGAGCACGTCTTCTCCATCATCGCCGAGCTGGATCCCCGCTATGTCGATCCCTACCTGATCGGCGCCATGATCGCCAGTGACGAAGGCGGGGACATTGAAAAGGCCTTCCGCATCCTGGAACTGGGTTTGGAAAAGAACCCCGGCCAGTGGATCTTCCTCTGGGAAGCCGGACATTATGCCCTTATGCGGCTCAAAGACTTCGAGCGGGCCCGTGAATATTTCAAGAGGGCCATGGAGATCCCGGGAGCCCCGCCCATAACCAGGCGCCTGTATGCCAACGCCTCCACCGAGCTCTCCGATTATCCGACGGCACTCAAACACTGGGGGGAGATCTACGAGACCACGGATGACGAGCGTGTCAAGAAGATCGCCACGAACCACCTCTACCGGGTCTATGCCGCCATCCACACCGAGAGCCTGACCGAGGCCCTCGGCGCCTATCGGGAACGCATCGGCCGTAACCCCGACAGCCTCTCAGATCTGGTTAAAATGGGACTCATCGAGTCCCTCCCCCGGGACCTGGACGGCAACGACTATGTCTATGACCCGGCCACCGGAGAGATCACGACGGCAGTCCCATGGTGGAAGCGCTAATAATCCTCTGGGGGATGGCCTGGGGCAGCTTCCTCAACGTCGTGATCTACCGCCTGCCCAACGGGCTGAACCTGGCCCTGCCGCCCTCCCAGTGCCCGAAGTGTGAGACGCGGATAAAGCTCTACCACAACATCCCGGTGCTCTCCTGGGTCCTGCTGGGGGGCAAGTGCCGCTACTGCGGCGCCAGGATCCCCGCCACCTACCTCCTGGTCGAGGTGCTGACCCCCCTCGCCTTCCTGGCCCTCTACCTCAATTTCGGGCTCAGCCTGCATTTCTTCATCTCGTGCCTGTTCACCAGCGGGCTCATCGCCCTGACCTTCATCGACCTCTTTCATCAGATCCTGCCGGACCAGATCACGCTGCCCGGGCTGGTGCTGGGGGTGGTCTACGCGTTCTTCCGGGACGACCTGATGCTGCGGCAGGCGCTGGTAGGGGCCCTGGTGGGCGCCGGCATCCTCCTGCTGGTGTACGGCACATACTACCTGCTGCGGCGGAAGGAAGGCTTGGGCATGGGGGATGTGACGCTGATGCTCATGGTGGGGGCCTTCCTGGGCTGGCACGGGACCGTCCTCACCCTGATACTGGGTTCGTTCCTGGGGGCCCTGGTGGGGGTTTACATCATCGCGGTCCGCAGGAAGGACATGCAGTTCGCGCTGCCCTTCGGCACCTTCCTGGCTCCCGCGGCCTTCGTGGCGCTGGTGTGGGGAGAGAGGATCATCACCTGGTATCTGGGGATGTTCCCCTCTCCCTGAAGCTTCCTTCCTTTATCCTGCCTCAACGCGGGTACTTGATAATGCGGTATACCTCACGCCAGGACTTGATCACGAGAGTGGATCCGACCGGCTGTTCCAGCCTCTGGATGCTCGAGTTGAACTCCTGGATGTAGACCTCGCGTTTCTTCTTGGAGCCCATGGTCCGCTCGCCGATGGTGACCGCGGAGCGGGCCTTGCTGACGAGCTGCAGGTTCTCCAGCGGGCCGGTGGCCGAGGTGAAGGCCGAACCGCCCACAGGCGTGTTGCCCACACCCTGCACGTAGCGGGCGTAGAGATTCCCAAAGCCCGCCAGGCTGACACACGGATCGACACTCTCGATGCTCCCGGTCAGCGTGCTGAAGTACACGATGTAGTCAGCCACCACCGGGTCGGCCCAGACCTTCTCGCCGCTGCCGATGTCGCCGGACTTCAGCGCCGCCGGGAGGCCGAGGTCTGCCGCGTCCCCTATGAACCACTCGACTGATGGGGCTGCGTCGTCGATCATGGTGATGAAGGAGTAGGTCACGCTGTCGGGGGCGCGGTCATCCCCGCCCGTCCCGAAATAGACCCGGGGAGGGGCGTTCGCGATGCCCGGGTTGACCCAGGTCGCAGGCCGCGTGATGATGGGGAAGTTGTCCGGGTCCTCGTAGAGGATGACGTTGGTCCAGGATGTGGCATCCACGAACTGTGTGCCCACATCCACTTTCCACAGCCGCCCGTCCAGGTCGCCGACGTAGACCCGGTCCAGGAATCCGTCCTCGGGATCGAGGTCAAGGGCCGCAGGCGAACCGGGGATGGTGTTGGGGATGTTGCCGGCGCCGGTATCGACCTCGCCGGCGTCGAAGGACCAGATGTCCAGGCCGGTTTCCAGGTCCAGGGCATAGAAGTGCCGCCCGATCGTGGCGTTCAGGTCGTTGTCATAACCCGAACCCATGAACGCCAGCCAGGAACCGTTGCCGTAGCCCGTCCTCTTAACCTTGCCGATCACGGGGATCGACCAGGATTCGCCCATGGTGGCATCCGTGAACTCCCAGAGCGGCTGGGGGTCGTCGGGATCCGTGACATCCAGGGCGAAGTAGTAGTTCAGCCCGCCGGCCATCTGGCTGCCCTGGCCTGCGCCCTGGCCGCACACCAGGATCGTGTGCCAGGAGCCGGACAGCAGCACATCCCGCACCACCGGGGTCCCGTCCACGTACACGTCGCGGTTGAAATAGCGGACCAGGTTGATGTTGTCCACCGCCCACATGTTCCTGAGCTTGGGCAGCAGGTTGTAGGGGACATAGGCCCATTTCTCCACACCCGTCTCCAGGTTGAAGCAGTGCAGCATGCCGTCGTTGGCGCCCACGTAGAGCACCTTTTCCCGGTTGGCCCAGGTAGTCTTGAAGGTGTCGTAACCGGCGCCCATCATGGCGTCGACCTCATCCGGAGGCCCGACCACGGCCGGGTTGGAGTGGTTGATGTCGCCCATCTTCCAGTAGCGGCCCTCACCCCGGACGAATTCGATGAGGCCGGTGTTGTCGTTGTTGACGTCGGCCAGGAGCGGGCCCAGGGTGGCCACCTCGGAGCTGGTGAAGTCGAGCCGGTTCAGGGTACCCCCGCTCGGCACCGCGGTGTAGATGTTGCGGCTGGCGGGGTTCCGCCCGTCGAGCAGCTCGCCGGCGTCCCAGAGTATGGTCACATTGGGGGCCAGGGCCCGCCCGTCGGCTGCGGCCGGGTCCGCGTCGCTGACCGTCTGTAGGTTGGAGTAGGGGTCGGCACTCGGGGCCAGGTCGTGCACGTCATAGGCGCGCAGGTGGCCCTGCCACCCCGGGAAGTAGAAGGAGCCCGCGATGATCAGCTTCCGCTCGGTTCCGCTCAGGTCGGTGAGGCTCGCGGCCACCGAGGTCCGGGAGTATTCGCGCCGTTCCACGTACACATACTCCATGCGCAGTTCCGCGATGGCCGGCGTCTCGTAAGAGGCGCCGTTGAATTCCGCCATGGGGTCTTCGGGTGCGGTCAGAACGGCCTTCCACAAGAGGTTGGAGCCGTAGTGGCTGAAGGTGTGCCATGCCAGGGGCTTAAGCTCGTTGGCGATGGCGGCTCCCGAAAAGCTGGTGTAGAGCTCCCAGTCCGTCCCGTTGTTGGAGAAGTAATAATCGACGTTCAGGCCGGTGGAGTCCCCTCCGGTCGTGGACTGGCGCACGGCAGCGAACCGGGCCTTGGTCACGGCATAACGCGTGGGATCGAGACCCCCGGTGATGTCGGTCGAGACGGCCTCGCCATGCATGGCATAGACGTCGGCCAGCTCGTTGATGACCAGGTAGTAGTTGCCGGAGTCGTTGGCATCCGCCAGGATGATATCCAAGTCGCCGTCCATGTCATAGTCCACCACCTCGGTGATGTCCACATCGTGCGGAGGCGGCAGGACGGGCTGGCAGTTGTTCAGGCAGTTGAAGCGCAGGTCCAGGGCGCCGTTCACCAGCCCGTGGTTCTTGTAGAACCAGATGTGGGCCAGGTTGCCGGCGTTCCAGGCGTCGGTGGCGCCGAATATGTCCATGTTGCCGTCGTTCTTGAAGCTGGCCGCGGACAGGCCCACGGTCCCGGTGGCTTCGGGCATCGGGATGGGGATCTGATGCCGCGTGAAAAAGCCGGTCCCGTCGTTCTCGTAGTAGACGAGGTAGGCGACATCCTCGACCGTACCGGCCACGATGTCGACGTCCCCGTCGTTGTCGAAGTCCACGGCGTCGATCGCGGAGCCGCCCCGTCCGGTGGTGAAGCCGGTGGGAGCGTCGTAGTTGAGCTCTGTGATCTGGAAGTTGACGAGCTTGAAATTCTGGGGCCCAGAGCCCGGGTTGCGCAGCAGGTAGATCTTGTCCTGGCTTATGACCAGCAGGTCCGTGTCGCCGTCGGTGTCGATGTCCACCGCGGAGACGTGGTCGCCCGCCCAGTTGATGTAGATCCCGGCCGACATGAAAAGGCTCGTGAAGTCCAGGTTGGGGGATGCGAAGTGGTCCTGGAACTGGGGATCGAACTTGTTGCCGTCGTTGATGTACATCACGGCATGGAAGCCCTGGTGCACGAAGCAGTCGTCCGAGCCGCAGTCGTCCACGTCGTTCTTCATGAAGAAGAAATCGAGGTAGGTGTCCCCGTTGAAATCCGCCACAGCGATGCAGGCGGGGCCGCATGTCAGGCCCTCCTCGTAGACGTGGGTGTCGTCGATGTAGTAGATCATCCCGTCGTCGTCGACGCCGTCGTTGTTCCCGTCGTCGTAGTGGTTCTCCACCAGGATCAGCCGGTAGTTGTTGCCGATGTCGAGGCCTATGAGCTCGGGCATGCCGTCGCCGTCGAAATCACCGGCGCCCGCCACGTAGATGCGGGCCCCCATGCCGCTGGGAGCGGCGATGGAAAAGTTCCCGCCCAGCTTGTTCAGTGTGACGGGCCCGGCGGGCCACTGGGCCACCGACGAGTTGGCATGGTCCTTGTAGACCACGTTATTGAAGTTTTCCGTGAACAAACCCGTGTTTTCCACACACACGATCTGGGCCCAGAACCGGACCCCCAAGATCAGGATCAAGAGTGTGAACGGAATCAATATCCCCCAAAGCTTCCTTTTCCCTTTCATGGCTTCCCTCGCATATTTATCTATTCCAAATCTTGAAACATTCATTGCTTACTCTATGCCGATCACGGCCTCGACCCGGGCCGTGACCATGTTGTTGCCGGTTCCCGCCGTCCCGATGCACACCAGGAGCACGTCCGTGGCATCGGTGATGTTCAGGCCGATCTCGTCGTCGATCAGGAACACGGTGTAGGTGTACCGTGTGTCCATACTCCCGCCCGCATCAAGGATGTAGGGCTCATGGAAGTACAGCATTCCGGTCGTGGTCTGGTTGATACCGTTGGCCGCGAACACGGCCAGGAGCTCCCGGTCGGTAAGCCGGCGGAAGTAGTACTGCAGGGACTCGGCCTTCGTGATGTCCGGGTCGTCGATCCCCACGGGCTGGTTCAGGTACTGGCCGTCGAAGCTGGTCCAGCCTCCCGCGGTGAAGGAGTTCTCCAGCAGGGCCCAGGCCGCATCGAACCCGGTCTCGGCCGCGTTGAAGGCCTCCTCCTGCCAGCGGATGTTGCCCGCCACCTTGTTGCCGATGTCGGTGACCGTGAGCAGGGCCGTGCCCACAGAGGCCAGGAAGGCCAGCACCAGGATGACGATGATGAGGCCGATGCCTTTCTCCCGATCGGATCGGGATGTGTTCCGGGTGTCTGCCATTTTCAAAGGATTCTCCACTATGTTCATTCGTTTCCCCCTCAATAGCGCGCGCCCGTGTTGTAGAGGTCCAGGCTCATGTTCCTGACCGTCGCCGTGGATTCCATCAGGAAGCGGCGGCGGTAGTCGTCCTGGGCCATGGCCGCGGTGTTGGCCAGGGCGGGCCTCCGGTAGAGATGGGTCGTCGAGGCCCCGGCCTTGGACACATGCTTGTACGGCTCGGGCGTGCGTCCCAGGACCTGGACCCGGACCTGCTGGATCAGAGCGACCACGGCCGTGTCTCCGGTCCAGATGGGATTCCAGTCCATCCAGCCGTCCAGTGTGCCGTCGTTGTCCAGGTCGCCGTTGTACTGGAACTGGAGGTTCTCGATGTTCTGGGCCAGGGGCAGGTGCATCATGGTGCCCGAGCCCGTGGACTCGTCCAGCGTCGAGAGGTACAGCGTGTTGGGCTCTCCCAGGTACCCGTCCTGCATGACCGTGAGGTTCAGGCCGGGATAGTCCCCGGGGTGGCCGGTCGTGTCCAGCCAGTAGTACCTGATCTGTCCCAGGGTGACGATGGAGTCGTCCCAGCAGGTCTCGGCACATCCGGTGTCGATCAGGCCGCCGGGCGGGTTGAGCTCGGACGCCCCGGGCTGCATGTTGAAGTGCTCGATACCGCTCCCGCAGCCGAACATGGAATTGGGCGGGATGTAGCGGAAGGTGAAGCACCCGGGACACTGGGTGGAGATGATGAGCACCATGCGGTTCTCGTAGTAGTCGGGGCAGTCGTAGGGCGCGTTTTCCAACGACCAGTCGTAGAGGAAGGCCGTGGCCGCGCCGCCGCCCGCGCCGCCCGAATACGACTCTATGATCAGCATCAGGGGATCGTCGAAGTTGCCCAGGACCTTGAGGCTGTCGGAGCCCTCGGGGCCGGGGCCGAACGCGTCCTCCCCCTCGAGGAAATACCCGGCGATGTCCGGGGTCAGGCCCACCCCGGCGGAGCGGGCGTCCCGGCTTATCATGAACATGGCCGAGCGCACGTCGTGCTGGAGCTTCGTGAACTGCTGCTGGTCCACAGAGATCTGGCTGCTGCGCATGTAGAGCGAGAGCGTCCCCAGCACGAGTATGAGCATCACGGCCGCCCCCACCAGGATCTCGATGAGGGTGAATCCGCACTGCGGCCGGCCATCCAATGTTGTTTTATGTTCGTGTTTTCTCATGTTTTGACTTCCCTATCCTACCGGCTGATGATGGATGTTATGTTGGCCCGTACCCGGTATTTCAGCGGGTCCCCTGTCAGCGTCGCGACACTTTCGTACATCTGCTCGGCGGCGAAGACCAAAACCTGGGCCTGGAAGGAGATGCCGATGGTCTGGAGTATGGTGATCCGGCGGTAGTCATCGACACCGTCCTGGTTGATGTCCAGCTGTTCGTTGATGGGGGCCCCCACCAGGGCGTTCAGCTCGTCGATCGTCAGCAGCCGGAACTGCTCGATCTGCTGGCGGGCCAGGAAGGTGGCGGTGCTCATCCTGTCGGCCTGGGCGTTGTTGGCGATGCTGAGCACCATGAGCTGGGCCAGCCCCAACATGGCTATGGCCACCAGTGCCACGCCGACCAGGGTCTCGATCAGGGAGAATCCCTCGGATTTCTTGTTTCGCTCTATCGCATTTTTCATGTCATACACCCTCGATCCCTCAGCTGGTAGACTTGATGAAACGCATGGAACCGCCGAAGTAGAAGACGACCTCCCGCTGGTCCGGCAGCTGATAGCGCTTGATCCTGTCGCTCTGCAGCACGACGCTGTGGTTGGTCGCGTCATAGTTTTTCACGATCCCGGTCGGCGTGAAGACCACGGACAGGTCCCCGCTCGTCAGGTTCAGGGTCACGTTGAACTTGGCGGGGATGCTCTTTGTGACATAACCCTGCACCTCGTCCCAGACGGAGGATGCGGTTTCCTGCTGGATCTGCATGGTCCACGGACCCGTGGAGTTGTCGAACAGGACACGGTGGTTCAGCTTGGTCTTTATGGCCATGAACTTGGCCCGCTCCATGGTTATCATCATATCCCGCACCGTGTTCTCCAGCGCCCGTACCTCCAGTGAATTGACGAGGTTCGGAGACACCACCAGCGAGATCGCTCCGAGGACGGCCACGGCCACCAGGACCTGGATCAGCGTATAGCCCTTCCTGCTGGTCTTCATCACATTCCCTCCCCTTCGAGGCAAATTCACGTCATTTTCGATCATTCGGCATTCCGGTAGTCATACATAGGTCTATTATCTATGTTTATATAAGCAATATTCATGCCAGTAGCCGGTGACGCTAAGCGGCTGAAAAATAACGAGTTAAGTTTCGAGCCTATGAAAATATTCATTATCTGCGCCGTTATTTGTCCCTTCCTGTACAATTATTGTCGGAATCAAAGCCAACTATATGAATATAAATACCTTGTATGCCCGGAGGGGGCAAGGCTCCCTGAGGTGAAATCGGGGGTGGTTTTTCAGAGGCCGATCTCACCCCCAAAGGCTAGCCCCGTCATCCTTTAAACCCTGTGTTTTAGTCATTTTTCTTCGCCAAAGACCCGCCCAACCACCCCATGGGCTCAGAAAATTGACCAAAACACATGGCATCCTAACTTGAGGGCTGGGCTGAGTTTGACATTGAATACTTGAGCGTTCGAAGGAGGCTAATAAGCGGACGCCATATGCGGGGACCGACGTTACTATAAGGGCTTGATGCGAAAATGATGAGGGGATACATAATGGGTGAGGCCGATCAGCAAGCCATCCTCCAGCCTGTGGGTGGGATACATTACGGGGGTGGTCCGCGGAATACTAAAAACGATCAGCGAATGGGAGGTGGGATACACAGAGGGGGTGGTCTGGACGGCCGTTGCAATTTGGGGGGGCGTATGGTATTGGTAATCCATGCTCACCCGGAGGCGGACATTCCAGGCCCTCATCCTCCTCATCTTCGTGTTCGCCCTGGGGGCGGCGCTTTTCTCCAACCTCCAGGCCCTGCAGAGGAACTTCCTGTTCGCGGACGAGGCCGTCTACTACATGATGACGGACAGCCTGGCTCAGGACGGGGACATCGAATACACGCGCAACGACCTCATCCGCTACTACCGCGTGTTCAACACCGACCCCAAGGGGATCTTCCTCAAGAAGGCCAAGGACGGCAAGCTGTACTATGCCAAATCCTGGGCCTATGCGCTGTTCTCGGCCCCGCTGGTCAAGCTCTTCCGAGCCAACGGCTTCCTGGTCTTTCACTCCCTCCTTCTCGGGCTCATCCTGCTCATGGGCTTCGCCTATGCCTCCTCCGCCAGCCGGAGTCCCCTGGCATTCCTTTCGATCGTCACGTTCCTGTTCGGCTCGGTGGCAGCCGTGTACTTCCTCTGGCTGCAGCCGGACTTCTTCAACCTGTTCCTGGTCTTTGCCGTCCTCTTCCTCTGGCTCTACAAGCACACCCGAGGCGACTCCGGAACAACCGAAGACGAAGACGCCCCACGAGGAAAGCTGCACACCTTTCTCCTCTCGGACTCCTCGGACTACCTGGCCTGCGCCCTGGCCGGCCTGGCGGTCTTCTCCAAGCTGCCCAACCTGGCGCTCATGGGCCCGCTGGTCCTGTTCACTCTGATCCGGAAGCGATGGGTCAAGGCCGCGCTGCAGATCGTTGTCTTCCTGGCCGTGGCCGTGAGCCTGTTCGGCATCAACCAATGGGTCACCGGGGAGTGGAACTACCAGGGAGGCGACCGCAAGACCTTCTACGGGGAGGGCGGGTATCCCCTGGAAAAAGAACACCTGACCTTCGAGACGGCCCGCTCCGGTGTCATGACCTCAGAGGGATACTTCCAAAGGCACCGCTACTACCCCCGGGTGTATCTCTCCAACCTCCTTTACTATTTCTTCGGCCGGTTCTCGGGCATCACCTGGTATTTCTTCCCGGCGCTCCTGGCGCTGATCCTGTTTCTCGCCCGCAGGAAGCGCCTCTACCAGTGGCTGCTCTTCATCACTCTGGCAGGAGAGATCCTGATCTTCATCGTCCTGATGCCCGACAATTACGCGGGGGGTGGCGGCGCCCTGGCCAACCGGTATTTCCTCAGCATCTACCCCCTGTTCTTTTTCCTGGCCCCCCTGGAGGCCAGGATCAAGCCGATCGCATTGAGCTGGGTGATGGCGTCCCTGTTCATCGCCCCGATCCTCATAAACCCGCTTCCCCACAGCCACTTCCCCGCCACCCATGCCAAGCGCTTCCCCTTCAAGCTCCTGCCGGTGGAGCTGACGCTCATCAACAACCTGCCCACCAACTCCCATCCGCCCGCGCAGCGCCAGTCGGTGGGCATCGATTACGCCTGGCTGTATTTCCTGGACGACAACTTCCACCCGCGCACGACCTCGGAGCTCGAGAAGAACGGGTTCTGGACCCGGGGCCCGGACAGGGCCGAGATGCTGTTGAAGACCTGGTATCCCATCAAAGAGATAACCTTCGTCCTGCTCAACAATCCCC
>CBFDBC010000092.1:0-13223 GCA_965602945.1 uncultured bacterium
GACTGAGCTATTGGGGGTCAGGCTTTGATAACTTTGATTATTATATTTGCCCCCGAGAAACCAAGATGCCGGCACTCGATTATCAAAGTTATCAAAGCCTGACCCCCAAAGATGAGTATCGCCCTGGCGTTCGGGGCGATACTCTACTTCACCTGGTACAAGAACCTGCCTTGCAGGGAAGAAGCATAGGCCCGGCGGCCCCCTCTCCTTAGTCCGACCGGATGCCGGCATCCTCTTCCCTCCGGAGCAGCCAGATGGCACCCGTGATGTGGGCGTCGAGGACATCACACTCCATCTCCTGCTCGCGGATGTACCCCTCCACCCGGCCTCTGAGCTCGGGCCTGGCCTCCAGGAGGGATTCGGCATTCCGCTTGATGACGGCCAAATATTCGTCGTTGATCCTCTTGTTCTCTTCTATCGTCAGCCGTTCCTCGACCAGGGCATCTCCGTGCGATGTGAGATGTTTCATGGTCCGGGCGTGGGTTTCGTAGTGCCCGTATCCGGCACGCTTCACCGGCTTTCCTCCCCTTAAATATCCATCATCGATCAGGATATACCCTCCGGGACGCACCGTACGACGCAGCCTGCCAACCAGTTGATCATAGTCTCCCAGGAGTCCCCCGAGGGACGCGAAGATCACCACATCGAAACCCGAGGCCTCTTCGATGTACTGGCGGAGGTCCATGAGCTCGAAGCGACACCTATGGGACACGCCCCATTCCGCTGCCTTCTGCCTCGCTTCCTCCAGGAACACCTCATACGCGTCGATCCCCACGGCTCGGAAGCCCAGCGCATGGGACACGGTCACGGCTACGGCGCCCTTCCCGCATCCCAGGTCCAACAGCTTTGACCTGTCCGGGTCGAGCCTCATGGGACGGAGGAGATCCACCACCAGCTCTGGTGAGCTGCCCAGGGCCCACATCCCATTTAGGAGATCTGGGACAAAGGGGAGCATGCCTATATCCATCTCAAGGGAATCGGCCACAGATTTCCGGATATCGTTATCCTTCATCGCGTTCCTTTCTTTCGTCATCTTCGGGCAGGTAGAACTCCGCGTCCAGGTCGTCCAGCTCCTTAGACAGATCGACCCTCACGGGACTGTCCGGTTTTTGTGCACTCATGTCATCCCTCAAACGGCTGGAAGGCTTAGAAAAGCTCATGTGTCGCGCCGTTGTGGAATTATTATACCGCATTCCTGTCAGGACAGGATGGGATTTTTGAGTGAGGAGATGATAAAATAGTCTGCAGAGTCAGGAGTTCACGGGAGGGACACATGAACACGACCAAAATCGGTGCATTCAAGGATATCAAGAATCAGATCGGCTACTGCGGGATCTGGTGTGGGAGCTGTGTCGCCGGCAACGGCACACTGCAGGAGCTTACTCACAGGTACAAAGAAGTCACAGAGGCCTATGATCTGAAAGACTGGGCTCCCAAGGATTTCGACTTCGGAGAGTTTTCCAAAGGCCTCGAATCGATCAAGGACATGCCTCTATGCCCGGGCTGCCTGAAGGAGGGAGGAAGTCCGGAGTGTGGCATGCGGCTGTGTGCCCGGGAAAAGCAGCTCGATGACTGCAGCGATTGCCCAGCGCCTGAATCCTGCGCACACAAGGAGGCGCTGGACAAGATGCGCTCAGCCGCCCTCGAGGCCGGCCTGTTGGTCAAGACAGAGAAGGACGATTCTGAAACCTTGATCCAGGAGTGGACGACCAAACTGAAAACCACATGGCCTTCGCTCATCCTGTTTATGGATGAGGATTAGTCGGCCGGCTGCATCGGGTACGTGCAGCTGCGTGCCTCCTCGGCAAAGGCGTGGAGCAGCTCGGTCTCGGCATCGAAAAAATGGTCGGAGGGCGAGAGGATGAAGCCGCCCCCTTCGCCGGCGGCTTCGAAGCAGCGGCGCACCTCTCTCCTGGTCTCCTCGGGCGTACAGCCCATGAAGAAGCGGAACTGGTCGAACCCGCCTATCAGGCAGAGCCGGTCTCCGATGCGGCGCTTGGCATCGGACAGGTCCGTGTCGCCACCCATGGACGGCGGGGTGAATGTCTCGGCGGCTTCCGGCCCCATGTCGGCGATACCCTCCAGGAGCGGCATCATGCCGCCGCAGGTGTGGTAGACGATTCGCTGTCCGGCAGCGTGGGCTTCCCGGATGAGGTCGGCATCATAAGGGGCCACGAACGAGTCGAATATGTGCGGGGAGATGACCGTGGAGGAGGCGTCGCCTCCCCCCAACTCCAGGAGATCGAAGCGTGCGCCCGTCATGGTCCGGACATAGCGGGTCTTCCGTTCCCGCAGGATGCGCAGGAACGCATGAACCCACTCCGGATCGTCGAAGGTCTGCAGGATTAGGGCCTCGATCCCGAAGAGCACGGCCGCATCCTGCCAGCACCCGGGCTGGCCGTAGATGTCGAAGCTGGGGATGGATCCGCGGATCAGCCCACGTTCGCCAAAGGCTTCGGCGCGGGCATCGACCAGCTCGACATCGCAGACCGGGGCAGAGGCAAATTCCGCGATGAGATCGATGTCATGCTTCCGCTTGACGAGGCGCTCCGTAACCCAGGCCGTGTGGGCGTCATTCTGGAGAACCATGGACAGCGGCGCTTTGGGTGTGTGTACCGTGTAGCGGACCGTGTGGTACCTGGGATCCGGGATCTCGGCGCGCTCGATCCTCCATTGGCTGGAACACATGCGGGGCGGCTCCCAGTAGCCGGCTCCATCAAGCAGGGGATCGAGGTAGTCCCCCCTGGCAGCATCGGGCATACGGGCGTCAACCCACTCGATGGGATCCAGGCCGAAGACATCGAAAAATTCCTGCGAGGAGGCTCCCCCCATGTAGTTCTCGAGGAAATAGGGCATGACGTGATGAGTGGTCACGGGCAGCCGGTCCGGTTCCCTGCGCTCGAGCGCAGCCAGAAAACGCTGCTTCGATGTCATTTCGACTCTTGTTTATCCTTCGTACAGGCCCTGGATGCGCTTGACCCGGGGATCATTGAACACATCTGTCTCGTCGATGCTGGTGGAGGAAAACTCCATGCCCTCTCGCTTCATGGGTCTCGGCTCATGCGGGCAGGTCGAGTTCATCTCGGGTGACCGGCTGGATCCCGGTCCGATGGAACTGCAGGGTACCAGCCAGCACGGCCAGCCTCACGGCATCCGTGATGCCGCAGCTTTCGGCCACGGCCGCCGCAGCCAGAGCCGTCACCTGGTCGCCGCATCCGGTCTCGTCGTGTGTTCCGGAATCAGGCACCTCGGGACATGGGATGTGAAGCCTGGCCGTATCATTGAAAAAATACGCTCCCTGCCCGCCGTGTGTGATGAGCACGTTTCGGACACCTCGTTCCAGCAGCCGGTCTGCCGCCGCGGCTGCGGAATCGAAACCGCTGATGCTGAGGCCGGTCAGAACGGCCGCCTCATGCTCGTTGGGTTTGAGCAGGAAGATCCTATCGTCCAGCAGCTCGTCGATGGCCGAACCGACGCCGCCGGGATCGAGGATCACCGGTATCCCATGCATCCGGGCCTTTTTCAGGCAGTGGCGGACGGTTTCCAGAGGAATCTCCAGCGCCAGGAGCAGAATGCGGTTTCTCTCCCGGTCCCGGAATAGGGACTCGGCCGCATCCACATCCGAGCAGCAAAAGTCCGCGTTCACACCCGGGAGCACATAGATCTGGTTCTTTCCGGCCCTGTCCACCGGGATGAGCGCGATCCCCGGGTATGTGCGGCCGGCCTCTATAAAATCCAGTATCTTGACGTGTGTCGTGTCGACCCCGGCTTCATCCAGGGCGCGCAGGGGGACCTCCCAGAGACCGAACGGGTCCCGGGAACTGCGGCCGATCATGGCGACTGTGTCTTTGCCCAGATACGCCGCGGCCATCTGGGCCATGTTGCGGGCTTTACCGCCGGGTCCGATTCGAAGCTCGCCGCCCAGAGTGAGATCTCCGGAGTCCAGGATGCGGTCCACACCGAGACCGATGATATCCGTGTTCAATCCACCAGGGACGATGACCAGCGGCTTTTTCATGTTACCTCAGTTGTATAGCACACGCCCCCCAGCCATGCAATACCGGGAAAAAGACAAAAAGGGGACAGGCCCCTTTTTGTTTTTATTCGTAGCGGATGGACCTGACCGGATCGCAGGTCGCGGCCTTGAAGGACTGGAAGCTGACGGTCAGCAGCGCGATCACGAAGGTCAGGACGCCGGCCAGAGCGAATTCCAGCCAGTGAGGGTGGACCTTATAGGCGAAGTTCTTGAGCCAGGCACTCATGGCGAAATAGGCCACGGGCCAGGCGATGAGGTTGGCCACCAGGACCCACTTTGTGAACTCCCTGGAGAGCAGGTACATGATGTTGGAAAGCGAGGCCCCCAGCACCTTGCGCACCCCGATCTCCTTGGTGCGGCGGGCCGCCGTGAACGAAGCCAGGCCGAAGAGGCCCAGGCACGAGATGAAGATGGCAAACAGGCTGAAGTAGCCGAACATCTTCATCATCCGGGCCTCGTTGCGGTAGAGGGCGGCGATGCGGTCGAACAGGAAGTCGTACTGGAGCGGTGACTCCGGATTGAAGCGGGCCCAGATTTCCCTGGCATGGGCTATGGCATCCTGTGTGCGGCCCGGGGCGATCCGGAGGGAGGCCGTGTTGGCCTGGTCCGGGCGGATATAGGTGATGATGGGCCGGATCTCGTTGTGGAGCGACTCGTAATTGAAATCCATGGCCACCCCAATGACGTATCCCTTCAGGGAGGGTGCGAAGGTTCCGATGCGGAGGCCCACGGCCTCCTGGGGGCTTTCAAGGCCCATCCGGCGGACCGCGGTCTCATTGATGATGAAGGCCTCGCTGACGTCTGTGGCATACTCCCGGGAAAAATCCCGGCCGGCCACGATCCGGATGTTGTAGGTGCGGAAGAAGCCGTGTGAGACCCGGTTGTGGGGCATACCGAAGGGATTCCTCTGGACCTCGCCGTTGAGCTCAACCCAGAATCCGGGAGCGTCGTTCAGCCGCCCCGTTGGTGCCCGCTTGGAGAGGGCCGCCTCCAGGATATGGGGGCTTGACAGCAAGCCCTGCCTCATGTCGTCCCAGCGCTCCTTGATCACCTGGTCCGCCGGCAGCATTACGATGTTCTCGCGATCGAAGCCCAGGTCGGCTTTCATCAGGTAGTTCATCTGACGATAAACAACCGCCACAGAAATGATCAGGCAGATGGAGATGGCGAACTGGAACACGACCATGATCTTGCGCAGCACCACCCCTTGGGCCCCACGGGTCACCTCGCCCCGTAGAATGGCGGCGGATTTAAAGGCTGAGAGGTAGACCGCGGGATAGAGTCCGGCCAGTACACCCGTCACGGCGAAAACCCCGGTCAGGATCAAGATCCCTCCTGGATTGAGCAGGTAAGAGATGTTCATTTCCCTGCCTGTGAAAGTGTTGAAGAAGGGCAGGACCACGACCACGAACACCAGGGCCAGGAGAAGCGCAAGGAACGAGAAAAAAACCGACTCTCCCAGGAATTGGGCGGTCAAGATGCGGCGGTTGGCCCCCACCACCTTGCGCAGGCCCACCTCCTTGGCCCTCTGTGTGGCCCGGGCGGTGGAGAGGTTCATGAAATTGATACAGGCGATGATCAGGACAAAGATGGCGACGAGGGTGAAGAGCCGCACATACTTCATGTCGAAATTGGGCTCCAGCTCACCCGACGTGTGGGAGTACAGGTGGATATCCTCGACAGGCCGGATGAGAATCGTCGTGCTCTGGCTGGACCGGATGACATTGCCGTCCGCATCCTCCCGGGTCCCAAGGGTCAGGTCGATGAAATCAGGGATGCGGGCATGCACGGCGGCAACATCCGACGTGTCCGCCAAACGCATGTACGTGTAGGTAACATTATCGCTGAAGTTGCGGGTCCCGTGGAAGTAATCGTCCCCACCCCTCACAAAGACCCCCTTCAAGGTGATGTAGGAGGCCAGGATGTCGTAGTGGAAATGGGTGTTGGCCGGCGCATCCTCGATGATGCCGGTGATCTGATAGAGCGAATCGTCCCTCACTTTCAGCTGCCGGCCCATCGGGTCCGCGCTCCCGAAGTATTTGCGTGCTGCGGATTCAGTCAGGACCAGGCTGGATGGCTCGCTGAGGGCTGTCCCAGGATTACCTTGCAGGAACGTGACGCTGAAGATCTCGAAAAAATCGTCTTCGACAAAGAAGAGACGGTCCTCGATGAAACGCTTGTCCTCGTAGACGACACGCGTGTTTCCGGCGTCGAACACGCGGGCGATGTGCTCCATCTCCGGGAACTGTTCCTCCAGGTGCGGAGTGAAGCCGGGCGCCAGAGTGCCGAAATGCCCGCGAACCGACCCGTCCGCCGTAAGCCACTGCCGCTCCAGCCGATAGATGCGGCCGGAGTTTTCGTGATAGGCATCGAAGCTCAACTCATAACGCACAAACAGCAGGATCAGCACGCACACGGCCATGCCGATGCCCAGGCCCAGGATGTTGATGAACGAGTATCCTCTGTGTTTCTTAATGATACGGAGTGCGATTTTCATATAATTTCTGATCATGATGACGCTCCCATACATGGAATTCGTTAAAAAGGCAGGCACCAGCTTGAGGACATGCCAGGTGTACCACAGGTGTGCCCGCGTACTGCCGCCATGCCGCACCTTCCAGCGGAAGGTCTCCTCGAAATCACCGAGCAGGGACTCCTTAGCCCAGTCGGTGTTGACCCGGCCCAGCAGAAAGGCCAGGAAAGCGGGAGGGCGGAGGGACCTATTCAATTCATCCTCATCTTATGTGACGCTTTTTATCAATCCGTCCCAGAGGTCGTCGCTGATCCGTTTGTAGGCATGAAGGGCCTCGAGACCCTCTTCTGTCAGGCGGTAGATCTTCTTGCGCCGGCCGCCCCGCACGGCTGTGGCATCCCCGAACCGTGAATCGATCAAACCGCTCTTCTCCAGCCGGCTCAGGGGAAGGTGTACCGACGTCAGAGACTCAGCCTTCCCCATCACATGAGTGAGATGCTCTTGGATGGCGATAAGATAGGCTTTGTCCTCGAGGTTCAGGATGGACAGCATGACCAGCTCTTCTTTGCGTGTGATGAGTTTCATGGGAACTCCGGGTGTGATTTCTTTCTATACATTAGGAACATATCATCTATATAAACGAAATTGGCGGGAAAAGGTTGCGCTTTTTGTCTTTAAAATCATGCAACGATTGTGCCTCATTTCCGTATGAACAAAGAGAAGAAAGCGAGACTACTATGAATAAGCTCCTGTTGGTATTTGCAGCCCTGTGTTTCACGTGCTTTTGCTCGGAAAGATCCGACACCGTGGAGATCATCACGGAAGAAGGCGTGGAGGTCGTCCTCAATCATCTTGAGCCTTATTCCCTCAAGGGGGAGCCATCGACCTTTGTCCTGGAAGAGGCGTTTTCCATCGACTTCGAGAGAGAGGACCTGGGCGAACTGGGATTGGACGAAGTCCTGGATTTCGATGTGGATACCGGAGGAAACATATACTGTGTCTGCAAAACTCAGGTCTTCAAGTTCGATCCCACGGGACAGTATCTATTGAAATTCGGCAGGAAGGGAGAAGGCCCGGGGGAGTTCCAGGAGGCGGAGAGATGCCGGGTCGTGTCATCAGGCGAGTTCATGCTCTACGACTGGATAATGCGCCGGCTTCTTTTATACAGCCTGGAAGGCGAGTTCATCAGACAAAGCGGCTTCGATGTCAAGGAAGAATTGTGGGGCAGCGACGTCGTGTTGTTGGACAACGGGGGCTACCTCTACATCGGTGCCCCGGAAGACCCGGAAGCCGCGATCCGGTACTTCCACCTGCACATCGCCGATGCCGACCTGGGTTCGAACAAGCGGCTGGCGGAAAGGATCGCATCCGAAAGCCCCTTCAACAGCACTCGAATGAACCTTCTCAACAGCTACATCAGGTATCAGGTAGCCGGGGACAGGATCTATGCCTGCAGCCAGGATAATCCCGAGTATGAGCTGAACATCTATGACCTGGAAGGGGACCTGCTGAAGAAGATCCGGAAGGAGTACCGGAAGGTCCGGCTGTACGAGGAGTTCAAGAAACGGCGGATGGAGTGGTTTCAGAAACACCCCCTCTCTCGAATTCACAAGATGGAGGGATACTTCCCGGATCATTATGCGCCGATCAGGCAGCTGTACGTCGATGACTTGGGCAGGATCTATACCGCTACGTACGAACTAGGAGACCGCCCCGAGATGAAGAGGACGGACATCCTGAACGCGGACGGCGCCTTCATCGGGAGTGCCTTCCTCAAGGATGCGGAAAAGCGCAAGTTTCAGGGCGACCATCTGTATGCTCTTCATGAGAAGGAGAGCGGCTTCCAGCACCTGGTCGTGTCCCGCATGATCTGGCAGTAAGCCGCTTCGGTCTCTACTTTTATTCCTGACGCGTCAGGGCCTTCTTGCAGATGTAGGCATACCAGAGGCTGTCATTGTTCCAGGATGCCAGCCTGCGGAACAGGCGGGTTGCCCGGGCCCGGCTGCCTCCCGCATTCTCGGCCAGCGCCGCGTAGTACATGAACAGCGGCTCCTGGATGTCGGCCTGGCGGAAGTACTCGACCGCGATGTCGGGATAGTCCCTCTCGAATTCGATGTAGCCGAGCAGCCCCATGTGGTATTTCAACCGCTCCGGATTTCTGCTTTCCCTGACCGTGTTCATGTAGTGGGCCGCAATAGACAGAGCCCGTGTGATGTCCTTCTGTTTGGCAGCCACGGCCGCCTCCCAAAAATACAGCATATCGGATTGGTTCTCCCTGTAAAAGGAAGGCATGTCGGCCGTCTCCAGGACCGTGCGGCACCCCCGCAGGGCCTGCTCCGCCTCGTCGTAATCCTGGATCTCCGCATAGATAGCGGCCTTGGCCAGCTCGTAGAGGGCCACCTGGCTCATCATGTTGTTGTCGCCTGCGATCTTGATGATCCTGTCCGCCTCGGCCAGGGCCTCCTGGGGCCTGCATTCATACATGTAGGAACGGCAGATCATGCCCATGTCCTGCACCTTGCCCTCTATCGTCGGCTCCATGTCGACGGCCTTTTGCACCGCCTCCCGGCCCTCATCATACCGGCCCAGGAACACCAGGTTGGTCCCGATCTTCAACTGTGAATCCGTGAACAAGGGATTCTTTTCCAGGGCCTGGTTAAAGTAACCGATGGCCTCCTCGAATTTCCCCATCCGGGAGTACAGTTCGCCCATGGAATCATAGGGGTTGGGCTGATCCGGGAGGAGACGGATGCAGTTGCGGAAGGCCTCCTCCGCTTCTGCATACTGTTCGGAATATAGGTTGACATAGCCCAATTCCAGATAGGCAGGCGCAAAATTCTCATCGATGGCCAGTGCCCGTTTCTGCTCAGCAATGGCACGGACATTATCGTCCAGGATGCGGAAGAATACCCCTAGGCGGAAATGGGTACGCTTATCGGCCGGGTACATCTTCACGAGCAGCTCGTTGAACTCTACGGCCCTGTCCGGGTCGTCACGCCCGTAATAGGCATCATAGGCCTTGATGATCATCTGCTCGCCCGCCGAAACGTCCTCCGAGAGCTCCAACGCACGCTGCAGGTCCCGCTGCAGGCTCACCGGATCGGTTGTGAACCGGGCCCGGTAGAGAAACGCCAGGGCAAAATCCGGGTCAAGCACGATAGCCGCGCTGAGCTTTTCCATGGCCGTGTCCAGGTGCAGGTTCTCCCCCTCTACCCGTGCCTGGACAAAGAGATCACGTGCTTCCCCGGACCTCGTCGTGATCGGCATTTCTGTCTGTTTGGCACACTGCGCACACAACAATACAAGGACGAGCGTCACCGTCCCAGAGGCCAAACTTTTCCCCCAATGCTTCCCTGAGATCTGCATAGCTTTCCCTCCGCTAATCACATGATTTTAAACAGAGGAGTACACCAATCCGCGAGTGCTTGAATGAAAAAAACCGGATAAATCCGCCGTCTTTTCTCCCCCACCTGAATATAGGTCCGGGTTGGATGGTTGTCAAATTCTCTGTGCCAGTTCGGCCACGATGGCCAGCGCCTTCTCGACCTCGGCCTGGCTGTTGTAGATGTGCGTGCTGAAACGCACGCCCCTCTCTCCCTGGGACCGGGGCTGCAGGCGGCCCTTCTCCCACAGCGTGTCCTGGAGCGCCTTGCCGCCCATCTTTGCCACGTTGAAAGTGGTAAGGCCGGAGCTCATCGAGGGATGCAAAGAGGTGAGGATCGAGGTCCTGGGGATGGCGGCCAGACCCTCCCGGAGGGAGTCCCCCATCTCCTTGATACGGCGGTAGATACGGCCAGGCCCCACCTCGAAGTGGAAATCCAGGGCCTCGTCCAGGCCTGCCAACAGGGCGGCGTTGCCCGTGCCCCTCTGTGTGAGCCGGAAGCCGTTGTCCTCGTGGTTGTCCCACTGGCCGGAGGCCAGGGTGGTCCAAACCCCGTCGATCCTCTCCTCCCGGATGTAGAGCAGGCCGCTCCCGGCCGGAGCCAGGAGCCACTTGTGGGGGCTGGCATAATAGGCGTCACACCCGATGTCCTTGACATCCACCGGTATGTGTCCCACGGCCTGGGCCCCATCCACGATGGTGAAAAGACCCTTCTCGGCCGCGTGCCGGCAGATCTCTTTTACGGGCAGGATCGTCCCGGTTCCCGAGGTGATGTGCGGAAGCGACAGCACCCGGGTCTGGGGCCCTATGGCCTGTTTAAACGCATCTGTGATCTGTTCCGGGTCCTCGACCGGGACTGAGATCGGCACCTGTCTCCAGGTCGTCCCGTAACGCTTGGCCCGCAGCTGCCAGCCGCTGCGCCCTCCCGAGTGTTCCTTGTCGGTGGTGATGATTTCGGCGCCTTCGGGCAGGTCCAGGCCGTTGGCGAGGAAGTTCATGCCCATGGTGGCGTTCTGGGTCAGCGCGATCTCCTTGTAGTGGGCATTGATCAGCCGGCCGATCTTCTCCCGAAGCTCGACATAGGGGAAGTACCCCGACAGCAGGTCTATGCCCCCATCACTCCAGTCGCAGTGGGCGATCTCCCTGGCATGCTTCTGCATGTGGTCGACCATCCGGTTCAACACACGTGAGGGAGGCGCCCCTATGGTACCGGTGTTGCAGTAGGCCTCGTCCGCGGGCATGGGGAACTGGGCCCTCAGCTTACTCCAGAACCGGGCGTCTTCTCCTGAGGGCAGGGGCGGGACCTTTTCCTCTCCGGGTGCACATCTCCCATTCAGGCCGATGGCTAAGCCGGCCGCGGCCGCCGACTGCATGAATTGTCTTCTTGAGATCATGGGGCCTCCTTTGGGAGCATCATAATCCACATGGTTTCACGGGTCAAATCCGGGCGAAGTCATGCACGAAAAAGTGTATGCCGGCACAGGGATTTGTGTTATGGTAACCGCACAAAATGAGCGGATCTTCCGTTTCGGCGAGTGTCCATTCCAGGAGGAATAACATGATCAATCGTTCCCTTATCCCGCGTGTTCTGTGTCTTAGCCTGCTAGTTTCCTGTTTTCTGATGGCTTCATGCACGGTCAAAAAGGAAGCGGCCGATCTTGTCCTGACCAACGGCAAGATCGTGACCATGGGTGAAGCGATGCCCGAGGCGGAGGCCCTTGCGGTGCGCGGAGGTTATATCGTAGCCATGGGGAGTTCGTCCGACATCCAGGCTTACATCGGAGACGCGACCGAAGTGATCGACCTGGCCGGACAGCTGGCCATCCCAGGATTCATCGATGCCCACGCCCATTTCACCTCCATCGGCCAGGCCAAGCTGGGGCTCGAACTGATGCCGGTCAAGAACTGGGACGAGATCCTTGCCCTGGTCGAGGCCGCCGTCGCCGAGGCCCAACCCGGAGAATGGATCATCGGCCGCGGCTGGCATCAGGAAAAATGGGACAAGACCCCGGATCCCAACTTGGATGGGCTGCCGCTGCACAACGAGCTGAGCCGGATCTCGCCCGACAACCCGGTGCTGCTCTCCCATGCCAGCGGCCACTCCTCATTCGCCAATGCCAAAGCCATGGAACTGGCGGGGATCACAAAAGCCACGCCCGACCCACCGGGCGGCGAGATCGTCAAGGATGCCCGCGGGAACCTGGTCGGCGTCTTCCGGGAGACCGCCCAGTGGTTCCTCCGCGAGGCACGCAACGAATACCACGAGCAGCGCAGCGATGAAGTCAAGCAGGCCGAGCGCCGCCGGGTGGTGGAGATGGCGGACAAGGAATGCCTCTCCAAGGGCATAACCGGCGTGCACGATGCCGGCTCTTCCTTCGAGACCGTCGACCTGTTCAAGGAATTCGTCAACCAGGGGAAGCTAGGGGTGCGCCTCTATGTGATGGTGCGGGAGCCCAACGACAGCCTGGAGGAGCGGATAGCCGACTACTGGATCGAAGGCCTGGGTGACAACCACCTGACCGTGCGCTCCATCAAGCTGACCATAGACGGGGCCCTGGGGCCGCACGGCGCCTGGCTGCTCGAGCCGTACACGAGCCTGCCCACGAGCGTGGGCCTCAACACTAACACCGTGGAATACACTCGAGAGACCGCCCGCATCGCCATCGAAAAAGGTTTCCAGTTCAACGTGCACTGCATCGGCGACAGGGCAAACCAGGAGACCCTGAACATCTACGAGAGCGCGTTCAAGGCGTTCCCGCTCAAGACTGACCTTCGCTGGCGTATCGAACACGCCCAGCACCTCCATCCCGACGACATCCCGCGCTTCGGCGAGCTCAAGGTAATCCCATCCATGCAGGGCATCCACTGCACATCGGACGGCCCCTATGTGTTGAAGCGCCTGGGGGAGAAGCGGGCCGCAGAGGGGGCTTACGTGTGGCGCTCGCTCATGGATACCGGGGCCATCATCTGCAACGGCACGGACGCGCCCGTGGAGGACGTGGACCCCCTCCCCTGCTTCTACGGAACGGTGACCCGCCGCATGCCGAACGGCGAACTCTTCTATCCCGACCAGAAGATGACCCGGGAGGAGGCCCTTCGCTCCTACACATGGAACGCCGCCTACGCCGCGTTCCAGGAGAACATCCTGGGTTCTCTGGAAACAGGCAAACTGGGCGACGTCACGGTGCTGTCCCGGGACATCATGACCATCCCGGAGGAAGAGATCCTCACCACCGAGGTGCTCTACACCGTCGTCGGCGGGAAGGTCCTCTATCGGAAGTAATCGGGATTCCAGGCCTTGCTCCCGAAGGTTGAAATCGGATGCTACTTTA
>CBFDBC010000093.1:0-13158 GCA_965602945.1 uncultured bacterium
CGCCGTTCAGCTCCAGATCCCGGCTCTCGACACTCCCCTGGAAAGTCAGCCTCTGGCCGGAACGCCTGAGCACACCCTTCCCCGCTCCCCTCCCTTTCCAGGTGAAGGGAAGCGCGAACTGGTCGGCGATGAAATCGGTCCTTAGGTTGTAGCTGGTCTCCAGCTCGAACTCGGGATCGAAAGGTGAGGTAAGCCGGCCGCTGGCCTTGACCACACCGCCGGGGCTCACGATCCTGAGCCTCTGTATCTGGATCTCATCCCCCGACCCCTCCAGGAGCAGGTCCACCCGTCCGCTCAGGCTGGGGAGCCTGGAATCCCAGGTAAATGTGTTTTCGGTGAAGGCGGCCTTCAGGGAGAAATCGAGGCCGCTCT
Organism: uncultured bacterium; assembly: GCA_965602945.1. Classification (GTDB taxonomy): domain Bacteria; phylum Acidobacteriota; class Aminicenantia; order Aminicenantales; family Aminicenantaceae; genus JAUXEH01. The sequence continues at coordinate 373 of CBFDBC010000093.1, forward strand.
GCCGAAAGAGCGCGTTTATCCCCTGGGCGAACACCCGTGTCTCCCTGCCCCAGTAATACACCTCTCCGCCCCGGATCAGCCCCCTGTCCACAATGAAGGGGAGAGCGAGGCTCACCTCCCGATTGATCGATGTGCCGGGGCTCTCTCCCCTCGCAAAGATACGCAGGATAGGATTTTCCACAAAGACGGAGAAGGGTCTCTCCCGGGACAGGAGCGACCTGAATGTGACCTTGACCTCTATCCTGCCGGCGGAAAAGAATGGGGACGAGGACACGGAGCGCACATCCTCGATGACCAGCGCCGGGGGATAGGTCTGAATGTAGGCCCGTTCAAAGTGGAGGGTGGATTCGATCCGCCGCCGGACCTCGTTGAGCACGAGGTTTTTGAGCAGGGTGCTGGCGCCGAACAGGACGATCCCGATGATCACGAGGATCAGAAAGGACCTCAGCCGCCGCCGGACCTTCAGTATGTACTGCTTGTAGCGCAGGTTGTGGAATAGAGCCATTTTACCAAGATATCAAATATAGCATTTTTCGGGGGAATTGCACACCCGGGGGGCCGCCATATTCAGTCCGAGCGGAAGACCCCCCACCTCCCCATGCGCTCGTACTGAAAATGGCCGGCTTTCACAACAATAATATGAAATGAGCCCACGCTCAAGAAATTAGGGGTTCCGGGTTAGGAGTTATTCGATGATGAAGAGGAGCGCGCCCGCCTCCACGGAATCGCCCTTGCCGGGGGCGATGCTGGCGACTTTCCCCGGCTGGGGGGCTTTGATCTCGTTCTGCATCTTCATGGCTTCAAGGATCAGGACCGCCTGCCCCTCCTCCACTGCGTCCCCCTCCTGGACCAGGATTTCGATGATGCGGCCCGGCATGGAGGTCTTGACCTCGCGTCGTTCGGAACGTGCGCCCTTTCCGCCCAGAAGCTGGAGCGGGGACTTTTTGCCCACATGGATGTTTTTCCCGTTGATGCAGACGGCATAGGAATCGGAATTGGGAGAAACAAAAACGTCGTACACCTTGCCGTCGATCTTGAGCAGGTACTCCTCGGAGCTGAAATACTCGATCTCTATTTCGAAATTCTTGCCGTTCAGGACCACCTGGATGTGGTTATCCTCCCGCTCCCGCAGCCGCAAACGGAACTCCTGGCCGGCGAAGAGCAGCGATATGTTCATGCTACATCCTTCTCGAGAAGGCCTCCATTCGGCCCTTGACCTTCCAGTTACTCGAGGCCTTCTTCGGACAGGCGGAAAGGGCCTGCCGGCTCTCCTGGTAGTTCCGGATGCCGGCGGCGATCAGGGCCACGGTCTGTTCATCCGGATCGACCTTGTCCTCCTCCTTCTCGAGCTCCTCGATGAAATGTGTGTTGTATATCCCCTCATAGAAGCGGGGGTGGAGCAGGATCCGCTGAAAGAACGGGATGATGGTCTTTATGCCGTAGACCTGGTACTCGGACAGGGCCCGCAGCATGCGGTGGATGGCCTCCTCACGCGTGTTCCCCCAGGTGATGAGTTTGGAGAGCAGGGGATCGTAGTCCAGCGGGACCTCATACCCCTCATAGGTCCCGTTGTCGTAGCGCACGCCCAGCCCGCCTGCCGGTGCGCGCAGCCGCTCGATGCGGCCCGGCGAAGGCATGAACCCGTTGTAGGGATCTTCCGCATAGATCCGGCACTCGAGAGAATGGCCCTTCGGCCGGATGTCGGACTGGGTGAAGGGCAGCGGATTCCCGGAGGCGATCTCCAGCTGGCATTTGACGAGATCGATCCCGGTCACCATCTCGGTAACCGGGTGTTCCACCTGGAGGCGCGCGTTCATCTCCAGGAAATAGAATTTCCTGTGTTTGTCGACAATGAACTCCACGGTCCCGGCATTCTGGTAGCCCACGGCCGCGGCCGCCTTGACGGCCACCTCTCCCATCTCCCGCCTCAATGTGTCGTCCAGGAAAGGAGACGGGGTCTCTTCCAGGACCTTCTGGTAGCGCCTCTGGACCGAGCACTCCCGCTCCCCCAGGTGGACGGTGTGACCGTCTTGGTCGGCCAGGATCTGGACCTCGATGTGGTGCGGTTCCTCCATATACCTCTCGATGTAAACCGAAGAATCGTTGAAGCTCGACTGGGACTCGGACCGGGCGAGACGAAAGGCAGACACCAGGTCCTTCTCTTCCCGGACCAGGCGCAGGCCCTTTCCCCCTCCCCCGGCCGAGGCCTTGAGCAGCAGGGGGAATCCCACCTCTCGAGCCTTGAGCCGGAGCTCCGCCTCGTCCCGGACAGGATCCAGGGTGCCGGGGATGATGGGGATCCCGGCCGCCTCCATGGTCTTGCGGGCGGTGGTCTTTTGCCCCATAAGCTCCATGGGCTCGGAGGCGGGGCCGATGAAGACGATCCCTTCCTGTTCACAGCGCCGGACAAACTCAGCGTTCTCGGCCAGGAAGCCGTATCCGGGGTGGATCGCCTCCGCCCCGCTCGCCTTCGCGACACCCAGGATGCGCTCGATGTTGAGATAGCTCTCCTGGGGAGGGGCCGCACCGATGTGATAGGCCTCCTCCGACAGCCGGACATGCAGGGCCTTGCGGTCGGCGTCTGAGTATACCGCCACAGGAGTGATACCCATCTCCCGGCAGGCGCGTATGATACGGACCGCGATCTCCCCGCGGTTGGCGATCAGGATCTTCCGGAACATCTTGCCCATCGGACCCTCATTGTCCCTCACAGCGGGATGTTCCCGTGCTTCTTGGGCGGGTTGAGGTCGCGCTTGTTTTCGAGCATGCGCAGCGCCGCTATCAGCTTCGGCCGCGTGTATTTGGGCTCGATGATCCCGTCCAGGTATCCCTTTTCGCAGGCCACATAGGGGTTGGCGAACTTCTTCCGGAACTCCTCCACCTTTTCCCGGTTCATCGTCTCCGGGTCCCCGGCTTTCTCCAGGTCCCGCTTGTACACGATCTTCACGGCCCCTTCAGGCCCCATGACCGCGATCTCCGCCGAGGGATAGGCGTAGTTGATGTCCGCGCGTATGTGTTTGGACGCCATGACACAGTAGGCACCGCCGTAGGCCTTGCGCGTGATGATCGTGATCTTGGGAACAGTGGCCTCGGCAAAGGCGTACAGCAGCTTGGCGCCGTGCCGGATGATGCCCCCGTGCTCCTGGGCCACTCCGGGGAGGAACCCGGGCACGTCCTCGAATGTGATGAGGGGCAGGTTGAAAGCGTCGCAGAAGCGGATGAAACGGGCGGCCTTGTCCGAGGAATTTATGTCCAGGACTCCGGCCAGGTGGTCGGGCTGGTTGGCGATGATGGCCACGGGCTTCCCGCCCAGGCGGCCGAAACCGATCACGATGTTACGGGCATAGTGCTCCTGGACCTCGAAGAAGTACAGGTCGTCCAGGACCTCCGTGATGATGTTCCGTATGTCATAGGGATGGTTGGGATCATCGGGAACAACGGAGTTCAAGGCTTCGCTGACCCTGTCCGGAGGGTCCGCAGTCTCCTTTTCCGGGGGGTCCTCCATGTTGTTGTCAGGTAGGAACGAGAGCAGCTCCCGGATGAGAGCCAGGGTGTGTTCCTCGTCCTCGGCGGCGAAATGCGCCACACCGGAGAGCGCGTTGTGGGTCTCCGCACCGCCCAGCTCCTCCATGGTCACCTCCTCGTGGGTGACCGCCTTGATGACATCCGGCCCTGTGATGAACATGTTGCTCCGGCCCCGGGTCATGATGATGAAATCCGTGATGGCGGGAGAATACACGGCACCGCCGGCACAGGGGCCGACGATGGCGGAGATCTGGGGAATGACACCGGAGGCCAGCACGTTGCGCAGGAAGATGTCCGCATACCCGGCCAGGGAGGCAACGCCCTCCTGGATGCGGGCCCCGCCCGAGTCGTTGAGCCCGATGATGGGCACGCCGGCCTTCATGGCGGAATCCATGATCTTGCAGATCTTGGCGGCATTGGCCGCGCTAAGGGAGCCGCCGAACACGGTGAAGTCCTGGGCAAAAACAAAGACGGAACGTCCGCTTATGGTGCCGAAGCCGGTGACTACGCCGTCTCCGTAGATACGCTTCTTCTCCATCCCGAAGTCGTGGCTCTGATGCACCACGAACTTGTCGGTCTCCTGGAACGATCCTTCGTCCAGCAGGAGAAGTATGCGTTCCCGGGCGGTGAGCTTGCCGGATTCGTGGCGGCGGGCGATCCGATCCTCTCCCCCGCCCAACTCGGCCAGCTTCTCACGCCTCTTGATCTCCTGGATCTTTTTGTCTATGGACATGGCCCCTCCGGCCCGGGAGGATCAGCGGTTGACCTTCTCCCAGTCTTTCAGAAACTTTTCCATCCCGATGTCCGTGAGCGGATGCTTCACCAGCTTCTCGAATGCCCCGAAGGGGATGGTGGCGATGTCCGCCCCCATCATGGCCGCCTCGATGACATGCAGCGGATGGCGGACGCTGGCCACGATGACCTCAGTCTCGAAGCCGTAGTTGTTGAAGATAGTCACGATCTGGTCCACCAGCTCCAGCCCGTCGTGGCCGATGTCGTCCAGGCGCCCCACAAACGGGCTAACGTAGCGGGCACCGGCCTTGGCGGCCATGAGTGCCTGCATGGAATTGAAGATCAGGGTGGTGTTGACGGGGATGCCCTCCTGCGCCAGTACCTTGATGGCCTTGAGTCCCTCTATGTTGATGGGGACCTTGACCACAACGTTGTCTGCTATGCCGGCCAGCTCCCGTGCCTCGGGGATGATGTCCTCGGCCTTTGTGGAGACGGACTCCACGCTGACGGGACCCGGGACGGTGTCGCAGATCTTCTTGATCAGAACCTCGAAGGGTTCTTCCTCCCGGGACACCAGGGTGGGGTTGGTGGTCACCCCGTCCAGGATCCCCCAGCTGGCCGCCTCCGAGATCTGTCCCAGGTTGGCCGTATCCAGAAAAAACTTCATTTGTGCCTCCAAAAATTAATATAGGGTAAAAATATTACATCCGCTGGAAAAAGTCTAATACTAGGTTAACATGAGTGTTTCCCAAACCGCATTAATAAATTGAGCAGTCGGGCAAACTGAAACGTCAGCCCGGTGATTTTCCCCAGCGAGAAAAATCCCCTTATTCCTCGGCTCGCTCTCCTCTTCGAGGAACCATGCCCGCTCGCCTCCGGACGGCTTCCTCTTCAGCTTACCCGACTGATCCAAAAATAAAACTGGGTCGAAAATGCGACTAGGGTTTGACCCGCATGACGGTGTTGGACAGTGTCCCGATGCCCTCGATCTGCACATCGACCCGGTCGCCGGGCGTCATGGGCCCGACCCCGGCTGGGGTCCCGGTCGTGACCACATCCCCCGGCTCGAGGGTCATGATCCGCGAGATGTACCGCAGCAGGAACGGGACCGGGAAAATGAGGTTCCGTGTGTTGCCGGTCTGCCGCAGTTTCCCGTTCAGGAAGGTCTTTAGCTTCAGGCGGGCGGGATCCAGGTCGGTGGCGATGCAGGGCCCGAGGGGCGCGAAGGTGTCGAAACCTTTTGCCCGGGTCCACTGGCCGTCCTTGTCCTGGAGGTCCCGGGCTGTCACGTCGTTCATGCAGGTGTAGCCCAGGATGTAGGGGACCACATCGTCGTCTTCGGTCAACCGGGCGGCCCTCCTCTTGATGACCAGGGCCAGCTCCCCTTCGTAGTCCACGCGCCCCGCCATGTCGGGATAGAGGATGGAATCGTGAGGGCCGATGACTGCGGAAGGCGGCTTCAGGAACAGCAGCGGCTGCTTGGGAACCGGCTTGCCCCGTTCCGCGGCATGATCCCGGTAATTGCGGCCTACGGCCACGATCTTGCCGGGCAGGACCGGAGGCAGCAGCAGGACGCGGCTGATGGCGACTCCGGACCGGCCCACCGCGAACTTCCGGTACATCGAGCCCCGGATCGGATAGAGTTTCTCTTCCTTGAGGACTCCCCTCTGAATTTTACCCTGATACCTATAGCGGTAGATCCTCATGGCCTCCTCCTGTGATCATGGCGGTCACGCTGTCGGACCGGGGGCTCTCATTCCCTTCCTGATCCAGGGATGTGACCGCGTATTCATACCGGATGTTCTTCTGGGCACTGGAATCGGTGTAGCTGGCTTCCTTTATGCCCTCCGGTGTCATGAGCTCGTACTCGCCGGCCCCGGACGGCCGCCGCCAGACCCGGTAGGACGCCAGGTCGCGCTCCCGGCTGCGGTCCCAGCTGAGGGAGATGAAGTCCTCCCCCGCGATGGCTATGAGACCCTTGGGCGCGGACGGGGCAAAGGTGTCCTTGGCCTCGACTTCGACGGGTCTGGAATCCTCGCTCTCCCCCAAAGGCGCGGCGGTGCCGGTCACGGCCCGGACAAAATACCTGTAAGTGCTGCCGAACACAATATCTCTGTCTTCGTAGGTCGCCTCCGTGATCGGGGCCGCGTTCAGCTTCCGGGGATCTTCTTTCCCAGCCGAACGGTAGACATTGTAGCCGGTAAGTACGGCAGGCTCGGTCTGGTCCAGGTTCCGGGCCGGGGCCCGCCAGGTCAGTGTGATCCTGTTTCGGCTCAGGTCCGCCTTGAGCCCTCTGGGAAAGACTGTCACATTCAGAGGCTCGGCCGTGACCCAGGAGGAAAAATCCGAGAACCGGCCCCGGGCATCGCGGACCTTGAAGCTGAATCCGTACCATTTCTTCCCGATCTGGGAACGTTCGAAGCTGAAGACATGGGAAAATTCCAGGGGCGCTCCCTCGGGGTCCTTCTGGAATTCGCCGAAGCGCTCGGGCAGGACCTCCTCCAGGAGCCTGGCCTCGCTGCGCATCCTGTCCGGGCCGGGGGGAACGAACGCCGCCGCGGGAATTGGGGCAGCGTCCGGGGTTTCTTCTTTTATTTCCTCTTGGGCTTCTTTTTCGGCTTCCTCGACCTTTTCTTCATCCTCCACGCTTGGGCCTACCTCTTTATCCAGCTCGAAGATCCAGATCTCGAGGGCCGCGAACTTCTCTATGGGACTTCCGTCCGTGTAGCTTGACGGGAGACGCCAGCGCAGGTGAAACTCCGTCCCGATCTGAGCGAGGACGGCCCCTTCCACGGCCTGGGGGATCTTCACCAAGGGAGGCAGGATAGGGCCTTTTTTGCCGCAGGAGCAGAACAGGGCCAGCAGGGCCACCATTACGGTCAGATACGAACGTTTCATCAAAGGATAAACCGGCTGAGGTCCTCGTCTTCCACGATATCCTTGAGCTGTTTCTGGACATAGGCCCGGTCGATAACGAGGGACTTCTTCCGAGTGTTGGGGGCGGTAAAGGAGATGTCCTCCATGACCTTCTCCATCACCGTGTGCAGCCGGCGCGCGCCGATGTTCTCGTGGGTTTCGTTGACCTTCTCGGCGATCTCGGCGATCTCGTCCACCGCATCGTCCGAGAAGGTGATCTTTATGCCCTCGGTGGCCATGAGCGCCTGATACTGCTTGAGCAGCGCGTTCTGGGGCTGGGTCAGGATCTTGATGAAATCACCCTTGTCCAGTGAATCGAGCTCCACCCGGATGGGGAAACGCCCCTGCATCTCGGGGATGAGGTCGGCCGGCTTGGTCACGTGAAAGGCGCCGGCCCCGATAAACAGGATGTGGTCGGTCTTGACCAGGCCGGAGCGAGTGTTGACGGTCGTGCCCTCGATAATGGGCAGCAGGTCGCGCTGCACGCCTTCGCGGCTCACCTCCGGGCCGTGGCCGGATTCCCGGCCCGAGATCTTGTCGATCTCGTCCAGGAAGATGATGCCTGAGTGTTCGACCCGGTCGATGGCCAGCCGGTTGATCTGATCCATGTCGATCAGGCGCTGCTGCTCGTCCTCGATGAGATACTCGCGGGCCTCCTTGAGTTTGACCTTGCGCCGCTTGGTCTTCCCGCCCAGTCCGGGAAAGATCTCCTGGATCTGGACGCCGATCTCCTCCACGCCCTGGTTGGAGAAGATCTCGAAGGGAGAGGAGAAGCGCTCCTTGACATCGATCTCGATCATGCGTTCTTCCAGGAGGCCCGCCTGCAGCTGGCGCCGCAGCTTTTCGCGGGTCTCCTTGAACTTGGCCTCCGAATCGTCCTCGGGCAGACCCGGCTTGCGCGGGGGCGGCGGCAGGAGGAGGTCCAGGAGTTTTTCCTCCACGTTCATCTCGGCCTTGGCGCGCACCTCCTCGATCTTCTCGCTCTTGATGAGTCCCACCGAGATCTGGACCAGGTCCCTGATCATGGACTCGACGTCCCGGCCCACATATCCCACCTCGGTGAACTTGCTGGCCTCGATCTTGAGGAAAGGCGAGGAGGTCAGGCGTGCCAGGCGCCGGGAGATCTCGGTCTTGCCCACTCCTGTGGGGCCGATCATGAGGATGTTCTTGGGTGCGACCTCGTCTGCCATCTCGGGAGGGAGCTTACGGCGGCGGTAGCGGTTGCGCAGGGCGATGGCCACCGCCTTCTTGGCGTCCTTCTGTCCGATGATGTACCTGTCCAGCTCGGCCACGATCTGCTTGGGGGTCAGCTCCGTGTCTTTGCCGAACACCTTGCTCAGGGAGAGTGATTCGGGTAGTACGATAGGCATTTATAATTCCTCGATGGTGATGTGCTGGTTGGTGAAGACGCAGATGTCGGCGCTGATCTTCATCGCCTGGGCCGCGATCTCTTTGGCGGGAAGTTTGGTGTGGGCCAGGAGCGCCCGGGCCGCCGCCAGGGCGTAGGGTCCGCCCGAGCCGATGGCGATGATCCCGTCATCCGGTTCCACGACATCGCCCGTGCCGGAGATGATGAAGGAATCGTCCTTGTCCGCCACGATGAGGAGCGCCTCCAGCCGGCGAAGTGCCCGGTCCAAGCGCCAGTCCTTGGCCAGCTCGATGGCGGCGCGGGAGAGGTTGCCGCGGTACTCCTCCAGCTTGGCCTCGAACCGGGAGAACAGGGCGAAGGCGTCTGAGGTGGCCCCGGCGAATCCCGCCAGGACGGCGCCGTCGTAAAGGCGCCGGATTTTGTTGGCGCTCTGCTTGAGCACGGTCTCGCCCAGTGTGACCTGGCCGTCTCCGGCCATGGCCACCTTGCTGTTGCGCCGCACACAGATGATGGTGGTTGCCTTGTACATGGTGGTTTCCTTATTCAATCATAATACGTCCAGCCCCTAAAAAGGTCAATGTGATGAAAAAAGGGGCGCCCCCAAAAGCGGAAACCGCTTTATTTCTTCTGCATGCGTTCCTTGACCAGCTTGGAGAACTTGTCGTAGAGCCGCGTCTGGAGGCTGGTCATTGGCACGATCTCCCCCTTGATGATGACCGTGTCGACCCGCGACCGCAGCTGGATCGGGCTGCCCGTCCAGACGACCACGTTGGCCACCTTACCGACCTCGAGAGATCCGACCATGTCGTCGATACCCAGGATCCGGGCCGGGTTTATGGTCATGGCCTTGATGGCCTCCTCTTCGGAGAGGCCGTGGGCTACGGAGATCGCGGCCGGCACCGGCAGGTTGCGCACGTTGCGGTTGCCGGGGCCCCGTCCGCCGGAATCGAAGGCAAACATGACGCCGTGGGCGGCCAGGGCCGCTGCCGTGTGATAGTTCTTGTCGTACTCCTCCCAGCGCTGCGGGAGGCCCGTGGTCCCGGCCCAGATGACCGGGATCTCTTCCTGGGCCAGCCTGCCCAGGTACTTGAAGATCCCGGCTTGGGCCCGGATCACACCATTGAGCTTGTACTCCTTTATGAGCTCGATGGCCTTTCGCACCGTGACCTCGTCGGAGGTGATGAAGATAACCGGGACCTTGCCGGACAAGACCGGTATCAGGGCTTCGAGCTCCAGGTTGCGCTTGAAGGGCGCCGCTCCCTTGCCTTCTCCTTTTTCATCCTGTCCGTTATCCCCCGCGGTTTTTGTCTGTTTGCTCTTTTTCTCCGCGTAATCTCGGGTCTGGTTGAACTTGTCCCTCAGCAGGGCGATCACACCGGGGATGGTCGAGGGATACTTGCCCTGCTCCCGGGCCGCGACATTGATGATCTGGGCCGCGTAGCGTTTGCACACCAGGTCCTCGGCCAGGTCGCCTCCCAGGTGCAGCACCACGGACTTGCCGTTTAAAACACTGCGGCTGCCGCTTACGGTCTGGACCGTGGTCACCCCGCCCACGCGTGTCACCTCGATGCAGTCGTCCTCAGGATTGATGGCGTCGTAGGGGTCCATGTGGGGGGTCGAGACTCCGACCTCATCGGTGTCGCTGCCGTTGCCCGGGTAGCCCGTGACGCCCACCGACGTCATGACCGCCACCAAGCCCGGGTACACGTATTTGCCGGAGGCATCGATGACCTTGGCGTTGGCCGGGGCCTGAATGTTCTTCCCGATCCTGGCGATCTTCCCGTCTTCGATCAGGAGGCTGCCCCCCTCGATGATCGGGCCTGTCACCGGGACTATGGTGCCGTTCCGGATCAGGATGACCTCAGCCGCCAGAGCGGCGTTCACGATGAGGAGAAGGCCCAACACTACAGTGCCGACGATGGCAGCGCGTCTCATTGGTGGCCTCCCCGGGCAGTGATGCTGTCCCTGGCGTAGTCGAAGAAGATCTCTCCTTCGATGATGGTCAAAAGGCACTTGGTGGTGGAATCCAGCGGGTGTTTCTCGAACACCGCCACATCCCCGTCCTTGCCGACCTCGAGGCTGCCGATGCGGTCGCTAAGCTCGAGGGATTCAGCTGCATTCAGCGTGATCATCTTGAGCACCTCGTTTTCCGGGATGTCGTTGTATTTGAGCACCTTGGCCGCGTTGCGGAAGAGGTAGCGGCCTTCGTCCGGGCTGTCGGAGTTTATGACGATCTTGACCCCGGCCTCATACATGATCTGGAAACCGTAGGGACACCCGTCGTAGGCTTCTTCCTTGTAGCCCCACCAGTCGATCCAGCCGCCGTGAAACACTCCGGCCTCAGCCATGACATCGGCCACCTTGTAGCCGTCGATGCAGTGGCTGAGCTGGATGAGGTCGAGGTCGAATTCCTTACAGAAAGCGATGATCCACACGATCTCGTCAGCGCGGTAGGTGTGGCAGTCGATGGACAGTTCCTTCTCTAGCGTCATCTTCAGGGTCTCCATCTTGAGGTCCTTCTTGGGAGGGGTGAGATCTTCCTTGCCCGCGGACTTGTCCTCCTCGTATTTATCCCACTTGGCCTTGTATTCCTGGGCCTCGACAAAGGCCTTGCGGGCCACGTAGGCGTTGCCCATGCGGGTCGAGGGCGTACGGCCCTTGGTCCCGTACAGCCTTTTGGGATTCTCGCCCAGCGCCATCTTGAGCTGCTGCCGGACTCCGGGAATCATGAGATCCTCTACGGACCGGTTGTGTTTGAGCTTGATGGTCACGTTCACGCCGCCGATGACGTTGGCGCTGCCGTGCATGGTCTTGACCGTGGTGATCCCGCCGCCCAGGGTCGTGAGGATCTGGGGCGAGTCGGGTTCCAGGCCTTCGTACATCCAGATCTGCGGGGTCACCGGATCGGTAGCTTCGTTGGTGTCGGTAAGCGCGATGTGGGAGTGGCTGTCGATGAGGCCGGGCAGGACGAACCGGCCGGTCACGTCGATGACCTTCAGTCCGGCCGGGATCCTGACGTCCCTGCCCACGGCCGTGATCTTCCCGTCCTGGATGAGGACCGTGCCGTTCTCGATGGTGCCTTTGGTGATGGTCAGGACGGTGCCGCCCTTGAGCGCCAGGTCCTGGGCCTGCAGGCCGCCCCAGAGCACCATCACTCCGGCCAGCAGCATTACATATTTTTTCAGCATCTTTACCTCCGTTTTATTTCTTCCACTTCTCCACCAGGAACCGATTGATGAACTCATAAGTCCGGTTGTAGGCCTCCATGCGGTTTGCGAACAGCATGAACTCGTGCGGCTCGTCCGGGGCGATCATGAGCTCGATGTACACATCGCCTTTCGCGCGCAGCTTCTGTACGAGGTCGGTGGTCTGCTGGAAATCCACGTTGCGGTCGTCGTCGCCGTGTATGAACAGCACCGGAGACTTCCAGGTCTTGGTGTCGGCCACCGGCGAGGACTCGCGCGCCAGCTTGGCCTGGGCCTCGTTCATGCGCCCCCGGCCCCGTGCCGACCAGTCGTGCACGCCGGCCATGTCCACCCCGACTTTAAAAATATCCGAGTTCCGGGCCAGGGCCATGGCCGTGAGCAGCCCGCCGTAGGAAAGGCCCCACTTCCCGATCCGCTCAGGATCCACCTCGGGGCGGCCCTGGAGATACTTGGCGCCGGCTAAAATATCCTGATACTCCTCGGCGCCCCGCTGCCCTGTCCTGGGCGCATTGCGGAAGGAGCGGCCGTAGCCGATGCCGCTGCGGTAGTTGATGGAGATCACGACATAGCCTTGGTTTGCGAAGTACTGGTTGATGCCGTAGGCCTCGGAGTAGAACTCCATGTAGTGCCATCCCAGCAGCATCTGGCGGATGGGACCGCCGTGGGTGTAGACCACACCCGGCCGGTTGTCTCCGGCCTTGGCACCCTTGGGCAGGAAAAGCTGGCACGGGATCTCGAGCCCGTCCGGGGCCTTGACTACGATAAGCTTGGGGAGCACCAGCTCGGACTTGGGATATGCGGCCGGGAGTGTTTCCGGGGCCAGGACCTCGATCTCTCCCCCGTTTGCGGGAACGGTGGCGATGGAGGTGGGTTGGAAAGCCGTCGCATACAGGAAGGCGGCTTTGTTACCGGAGGCCAGGGCCACGGGATAGGTCCCGATGGTGGCTCCCTTGGTCAGCTGCACCGCCTTTCCTCCGGCCGTGGGCACCTTCCAGATGTGGCGCCCGTGGATGTCGGCCAGATTACTCGAAAAAAACA
>CBFDBC010000094.1:0-12994 GCA_965602945.1 uncultured bacterium
TTCGACGTTCCCCTCGAGGAGACGCTGGGCGCCATGACCGACCTCGTGCGTCAGGGCAAGGTCCGGTACATCGGCAGCTCGACGGCGCCCGCCTGGAAGGTGATGGAAGGGATCATGGTGAGCGAGCTCCATGGCTTCAGCCGCTATGTTTCAGAGCAGCCGCCTTACAATCTCCTCGACCGCCGCATCGAGAACGAGCTGGTGCCTCTGTGCCGCCGGCACAACCTTGGCATCCTCACATGGTCCCCGCTGGCCATGGGCATGCTGGCCGGACGCTACCTGGACGGCCAGGATTTCCCGGAAGAGTCCCGTGCCTCCATGCGGGGCGGCATCTATGCCGACCGGGTGACGCCCGGGGCCGTGGCCGCCGGGAACCGGTTCGTCGCCCTGGCAAAGGAGATCGGCCTGCCGCCCGCCCAGCTGGCGATCCTGTGGAACAAGGACCAGCCGGGGATCACGGCCCCGATCATCGGCCCCCGCACCATGGACCAGCTGGAACACCTGCTGCCCGTCCTGGAGATGACGCTGGAAGACTCGGTGAGAGCGGCCTGCGACGAATTCGTGCCGCCCGGCAGCGCCGTGGCGGATTTCCACAACTCCGCCCCCTGGATGAAGATGAAGCTCTGACATTCATTTTGTCTTTACATTCTCGCTCGCTTGACATCTCCCGTCCTACGCCTTATTATATGAATGTAAGAAAGTAAGGAATAAAGGAAGCCAAATGGAATACCTTGAGACTGCAAAAGTCACATCGAAAGGGCAGGTGACGATTCCGTCCATGATTCGAGAAATACTCAAAATCGAGCCCGGAACAACCGTAATGTTCAAAGTGACTGATAAAGGTGTCTACCTGTCCCCATGTGAGATCATCGAGAAACCTGCCTATTCCCAAAAAGAGTGGAAGAAAATAGAAAGACTTGTAGCAGAAAAGGGGAAAGTCTATAGAACAGCTTCCTCCGCAAAAAAACATTTAGACTCTTTATGAGATATGGATTCAAGCCGTCTTTCGATAAGTCTGTTAAATCGCTCCCCCCTGGCATCAAAGAGGAAATCAAAGCTTTGTGCATCGAACTTATCGATATCTTAACGGGTGAGAAACCAATTTCCGGAGGGCTGGGCCTTAAGAACCTGCGGAAGGGCTATTGGGAAATCAGAAAGGGGTTGAAACTCAGGATTTTGTTCAGATGGCAGGAGGACCTAGTGGAGTTCATACTGGCCGGAACTCATGATGATATTAAAAAGTTCTTGAGGAAATAGACAGAGGCGATTTTAGCTCACTTTGTATAAGTTTTGGAGTTTTGGGGGAAAGTGTATTATATTAGGCTGTTATTTTTTGGGAGAACATTTTCTGGAGGATAAGGAATGAGCGAAATCGAGTGGGATGACAACCTATCCGTGGGTGTGGACCTGATCGACGAGCAGCACAAGATGCTCATCGAGAAGCTGAAGGATCTGTCCGATGATCTCAGGAAAGGCCACGAGCAGGACAGGATCCTGAAAACCCTCGGCTTTTTGATCGATTACACGGACTTCCACTTCTCGGCGGAAGAGAAAGTGATGGCCGATCAGAACTATCCCGAGCTGGAGAATCAGCAGCAGCAGCACGCCGAATTCAAGGCCACCCTGGATAACATCCTGCTGGACCTGCGGGAGGACGGCCCCACGGACGAGCTGGCCAAATCCATCAACGTCTTCCTGCTCAACTGGCTCATCAACCACATAAAAGGCTCCGACCAGAAGCTGGGCGCCTACCTGAACGAAAGGAATCCCGCTTAAAGGGCTGTCGGGAATCCGTTACAGAATTATTCAAGATCTTACTTCCAAGCGTCAACGTTTGTCTTTGCGAACCGCTCGAAGGTTGAAGGCACATGACCGGAGGTCCTTTCAACTTCCTCACGGTTGGATTATTATAAACTGGGAGGACCGAGATCCCCAACCCGACAGATGATGACCTGATCCGGAGGATTGCTCAGAAGGATCCCGAGGCGTTCAAAGAGCTCGTGGAACGCCACCAGGCGCTCGTGTATTCGGCCTGCCTCAGCCTGCTGCACGACCACCAGCAGGCCCAGGATGTGTCCCAGGAGGTGTTCCTGCAGGTTTACAGGTCGGCCGCGAAATTCCGGTTCGAAAGCGAAGCCTCAACCTGGCTCTACCGCATCGCGGTCAACCGCGCTTTAAACCTCATCCGGCGGAACCGGATATCCCGATGGTTCCAGAGCCTCAACTCCCATGAGACAGAAGAGGACGTGAAGGCAGGCGAGACGCCGGAAGCGCGGACAACTCCGCCCGATCAGGCCTATGAGGATTCAGAGCGCAGCGAACTGATCCACAAAGCCGTTGCCGCGCTCCCCGAGAAACAGAGAGTGGCTCTCATCCTCCAAAAATTCGAAGGATTCACGGCTGGCGAGATCGCGGAGATCCTGGGTATCCCTCTCTCGTCGGTGGAGGGGCGTCTCCGCCGGGCCAAGTCCCGTCTGAAGCAAGAATTCCTCATTTACCTCAAGGCTGGCAGCAAATAGATCTTCCACGTTTATTCATTTTCAAACGCTCCAATCTCTTACATCAGTCCCAAAAAATATCCAGGCCGATGAGTATGTTTACCTGATGCTCAGGTGTCATACCTAATAGAGAGCATGGAAAATGAGAGCCGATGCATGCAGTAAGATAGAAGAAAACCTGGTTGAATTCGTCGAACACACCGCGTCAGCGGCACTGCGGAAAGAGATGCAGGCGCATCTGGATGCGTGCGCCCGGTGTGAGAGGCTTGTCAAAGATTTTTCCGAACTGTGGGGAGAGCTGAGTCCTCATGCCAGGCAGGATCCTCCGGAATCTTTCCGGCCGTCGCTGGAAAGGGCGGCCAGAGCTCTTGAGGACCATCCCTTCCGGTCCGGCGCCTTTGTGACTGGATTCCTCGGCCTGCTGCGTCCCGCGGCCTTGTCATTGGCGGTGTTGTTCGCAGTGCTGGCCGGGTCTCAGCTGGGAGGGCTGCAGGAGAGATATTTTCCGGGGGAGCAGCTTTCCGAGCTCTCGCCTGAACTGAAGCGGGAGGCCTATGCCGCGAGTTACCTCGAACCTTTTGCGGATATTCCCGAGGGGTCGCTGGCTGATTTCTACTTGGGGAACGAGCCTCCCGAAGAGGATAAAAAGCAATGAAACGAAGAATCCTGCCCATCATCCTGGCGTTCTTATTCATCATCAACCTGTCTGCACTGGCGGCCCTGGCTTACAACCGCTGGATCAGGCCCGTGGCCTCCCATGCCGAAGATTCGCTTTCGACACTGGATGCCCTGCGGGAGCCAATCGGACTCGATCAGACACAGCTCCAGCGGATGCGAGGACTGAGGGGTACCCTGGAGGGCGAGGTCGCATCTATCCTTGAGCAAATCCAGCAGAGAAGGCAGGCGCTTGTCCTGGAGATGCAAAAGCCCGAGCCCGACCTCGCCGCTGTGGACGCGACGATCGATGAGATCGCCCGGCTCCAGTCCCGGATCCAGAAGAAGACCGCCCGCAGCCTCATGCGGGACAAGGAGCTCATGACCCCCTCCCAGCAGACCCGATATTTTTCTATTTTCGAGGAGCATGTCCGGGGAATGGGCCGGGGGCAGGGCCGACGCGTCAGAGGAAGGAGAGGCCGGGGTAGACAGAGCAATCATAACGGAGGTATATCATGATAAATAACAAAATTTTCCTTGTGTCCTTACCCATTCTTGTTCTCGTTCTGGTATTACCGGCAGCGGCCCAGGACCAATACCGGCAGGAGCATCCGTATGGTTTTCTCGACCTGACGGAGGAACAGTTGGGGGCGATCCAGGAACAGCGGCTGGCCTTCCAGAAAGATATCCTGTCGTTGAGGACCAAACTGATGACCGGATACATGGAGCTGGATAACCTGTATCTGGAGAGCGCTGAACAGGCAAAGATCGAGGGCAAGATCTCCGAGCTGGATCAACTGGAGTTGGAGCTGGACAAGCAGTTCGAAACCCATCAGCAGCAGATCCGCAGCCAGTTGACGGAAGATCAGAAAGTGCTCTTCGACCGCTTCGGCGGCCTGGGTATGGGCCCGGCTTTCGGCATGGGTTACGGCGCAGGCCTCAGAGCAGGCTACGGCAGAGGGTGGGGCCGTGGTTCAGGATGGGGGGCAGGTCGCGGAGCATGGACAAGCGGCGCTGCTCGGAATCGCAGCGTGCGCTATCGCGACAGCTATACGCGAAACAGCCGTTACGGCAGGGTGCCGGCCAGGGGCTACAGCCGGGACATGGGATATACAAGAGCACCGGCCAGGGGCCTGGGTCGGGGCACGGCGCGCGCGGGAGCGGCATACCGGATCCGTACTACCAGGGACGCCAGGGATTTCGGGCGCAGCATGAGATACTGGTTCCCCCGATGCTGGAGATGGCGCTGAGCCCTCATTCGTAACGGAGAGAATCCACCGGATCGGCGCCTGCGGCCCGGAGGGCCTGCAGGCTGACCGCAAACAGAGCTATGGCCAAGGCCAGCCCTCCGGAAAGGATGAAGAGGTGCAGCCCGATACCGGTGCGGTAGGCGAAGTTCTCGAGCCACATCCTCAAGATATAATAAGCGGCCGGCCAGGCGATGACATTCGCCAGCAGGACCAGTACCATGGATTCCTTGATGAGGAGGCGCAGTATACTCGGCACGGACGCGCCCAGCACCTTCCGGATCCCCACTTCCTTGGTGCGCTGCTGTGCCACGAAGGCGATGAGGCCTAAAAGGCCGATGCAGGAGATGAAGATGGCCAGGAAGGTGAAGTATTTGAGAAGCGTGCCCGTGGCCTGCTCGGTCCGGTATCTTCGATCCAGGCTTTCGTCCATGAACCAATAGTCGAAGCTGAAGCCGGCTGTGAGCTCCTTCCACCGGGCCTCGATGAATCCGACGGTGGCGGGGATGTCGTCCGGCCCGATCCGGATGTTGATGACGTCGAACATTCCCGGGTTGTAGGCCAGTATGACCGGCTGTATCCGGGCGTGGAGCGTCTGCGTATGGAAGTCCTTGATCACGCCGATGATGCTGCCGCGATAGTTGTCCCAGAAGGTCAGACTCTTTCCCAGCGGTGATTCATCCCCGAACTCCATCGCTCTAACGGCCGACTCGTTGAGGACGAAACTTTCACCCTGGTCGCTCTGAATGTCATCGGAGAAGAAGCGACCCTGCACGAGTTCCATCCTGTGGGTGTCCAGGAAATCGGGATCACAGAATATGACCTCGAAGGTCAGCTTCGGATCCCCGCTTTTCCCTTCCCATATCACGTCCTCGCGGGCACCGCTCTCCCAATCCCCCATCCTCTGGCTCGTGAAGGAAACGCTGTGGATGTCCGGATGCTTGAGCAGCTCGTTTTTTATGGCCTGATAGCCCCGCTCTCCCCATCTGGAATCCGAACACACGATGAGGTTTTTATCGAAGCCCAGGTCCCGGTTCCGGATGAAATCCAGCTGGCGGTAGATGACGAACGTCCCGATCATGAGGAAGATGGCGATGGTGTACTGGACGATGACCAGGATCCTTCGCAGAACGGGCGAGCGGCCGTTTCCCATGACATTCCGGGATGCCTGCAGGACCTTGACCGGCTGAAAGGACGAAAGCAGAAACGCCGGGTAGAAGCCGGAAAGGAGGCCGGTCAAGCCGAGGATCCCAAATATGCCCAGGAGCATGCCCCTGCTGCCGAACAGATCCGGGCCCAGGGCAAATTCCTTTCCCGAAAGATTGTTGAAAACCGGCAGAAAAAAACCCACCAGAAAGACTGCAGCCAGGACCGCAACCAGGGCAAACAGAAGGGACTCTCCAAAGAACTGCCGGATCAGGTTCGTCCTTCGGGCTCCCACCACCTTTCTCAGGCCGACCTCTCTGGCCCTGAGCGAGGACCTGGCCGTGGTCAGGTTGATAAAATTGATGCAGGCTATGACGAGGACAAAGATCGCCATCGCGGAAAAGATATAGACATACAGGATCGGCCCGCCCTGGCCTTGTGGATTGAGGTGGATCCCTGTGAGGGGCTGGAGTTTCAGCCGCGCCTGGTTCTGCGGATCCCGGTCCGCCACAAGCCCGGACACCCTTTGCTCGAAATCCCTGCACGGAACGCCTTTCCCAAGTCGAACATAGGTCCAGGTCGCATTGCTGGTCCAGTTGTTGTCGGTCCGGCCCTGCGTGAGAAGCTCATAGGGCAGCACACAGCTGAACTGGAAACTGGAATTGCGGGGCATGTTTTCGAGGACGCCGGTCACCACCAGAGAAGATTCACGGTTCACTGTCAGGCTCTTGCCGATCGGATCCTCCTGGCCGAACAGTTTGTGTGCCAATTCCTGTGTGATCGCGATGGATCGTGGATCGAGGAGGGCGGTCCGGGGATCTCCCTTGAGAAAGGGAAAGGAAAACACCGCGAAATAAGACGGATCCGCCACGAGCGGCCTCTCCGCGAAGCTGTTGTCACCGAATCGCAGCTGGATCTTATTGATCAGCCTGTAACGGGCTGCGTTCACGACCTCGGGATACTCGGCCGTGAGGTGCGGGGCGAGGGCATCGGGGGTTACCGGTGTCAGGTGGCCGTCGTGCTGCTTCTGCACGATCCTGAAGATATTTTCGGAGTTCTCGTGGAACCGGTCCCAGCTGAGCTCATCCTGGATCCACATCAGGATCAGGATGCAGCAAGCGATCCCCAGTGCCAGCCCAGAGATGTTGATCAAGGAATAGGCCTTGTTCCTCTTCAGATTCCGCCAGGTGATGATGAGATAGTTTTTAAACATGACTCCACTCCAAAATACCGAGAATGCGATGGCCTTGACCGCCTGTTGCCAGTACCAGAGGCTGGCCTTCACACGGCCCTGTCTCTCGGCCATGAGGGCGAACATCTCATCATGGTCCCCAAGAAAGGTATCTCCCAGGTGCGGGGGGGCCATCCAGTTCAGGATCGCCCGCGCCACCAAAGGCGGCCTGTGGGTTTCACTATCGGTCACGTATCTTTACTCCAGCGCAGCCTCGCTCACCTCAGCCCACATGGCCGCCTGGATCTTTTTATGGGCCTTGAGCGCCTCCTTGCCTTTCCGGGTGATCCGGTAGTACCGCTTGCGCTTCCCTCCCCTTTCCCTGGTGGGGCTGCCCAACTCGGAATTGAGGAACTCCTTCTCCTCCAGCCTATAGAGGGGGATGTAGATCCCGCCCAGGGTCCATTTCTTCCGAGTGGACTGTTCGATGTGTTCCAGGATAGGGAGGCTGTAGGCCTCCGCTTCCAGCTTCAGTACGGCCAGCAGCACATATTCCTCGGCCCGTGTCAGCAGCTTCATGTCATCCTCCCGTTATATTACTTTAAATATAAGGAATACAGGCTTGCCTGTCAAGCATTTTATTTTAATTTAAAGGAAAATAGAGGGAAAGGTGGAATTCCCAGGAAGAAACACTTTAGCGGGGGTGACGAAATCCGGAGGTATCGGGCCATCTGACCTCCGCCAGTTTCTTCAGTTCCGCCTCATGGGCTTTGATCGCCCTATTCTTTTTCGCCACATCGAAGTACAGGGCAATGCTGATGGCGAAAGCTGTCGCGCCAGCCGCCATGTACAGCCACTTACGCGAACCCCCGGAGCTCTTTATCGGGTCCTGCAACTCATCACGTTCGGATTCGACCTGTTCCCCGTAGGTGGCGAAACCGTAGATGCAGGCGCCGCCCACGACGGCACATGCGATCGAGGCGATGAGCGAGGTCTTTTTCTTTTTTTTCAATTGAGCGATCTCTGCCTGGATCTGAGTGATAACGGGATTACTGCCTGACTGCTGTGTTTCCTGCCGTACCCAAACCAGAATCCGTTCCCTGAATGTGAGGTCGAGATCTATGGCCGTCCGGGCATAGCACTTCTTCAATGAAAATTCCGCTGTGTGTGTCTCCGACATGGGAAAGACGAAAACAGACGTCATCAAGGTGAAAAACAGCAGTGTCGCAAGAATCCGGCAGTCTCTCATAATGTAACTCCCAGAAAACCCCTGACTATTGGCTAAAACATATACACAATCTGAATCCGTGTCAAGGCCGCAAGTCCGCGCGGCTCGTACCCGCCGTCCTGCCTTTTGACAGGTGGAGCTTAACTGTGATAATTTTGAAGACACGTATGGGAAACGCGTCCGATAAGGGGTTTCGGGATGGAAAAAAACATAAGTTTTAGTCTGAACGGTAAGCCGGTGCGTATGACCGCGGATCCGGGGCGCATGCTCCTGTGGGTGCTGCGCTCGGACCTCGAACTCACAGGAGCCAAGCACAGCTGCGGCGAGGGTTTCTGCGGAGCCTGTACGGTCCTCGTAGATGGCGATGCCGTACTGTCCTGTCAGTATCCGATCCAGGGCGTGGAGGGAAAAGAGGTGCTGACCATCGAGGGGCTCGCTGAAAACGGAGACCTCCACCCGCTTCAGAAAGCTTTCCTGAAACACAACGCGCTGCAGTGCGGATTCTGCACTCCCGGAATGATCCTCAAGGCCTATGAGCTCCTGTTGGAAAATCCCCGGCCCTCAGCTGCGGAGATCGCTGTGGCCATGGAAGGGAACCTGTGCCGCTGCGGGAGCTACAATCGAATCATCCTCGCTGTCCAGGCCGCAGCCAGGGGCATGCAGGGAGGGATTGGATGAGAGACGACAAGTGGATCCTGAATGACTCGGACATCGATGCTGCATCGGGCGGCTTGGACCGCAGGGAATTTATCAAGCTTCTGGGCGGAGGCATCGTCATTTGTTTTGCCGTGGACGATCCTTCGCTGGCCCAACAGAGAAGGCGCGGTCAGGGCTATCCCGAGGACTTCAACGCCTACCTCAAGATCGGCGAGGACGGCCGGATCGCCTGCTTCACCGGCAAGATCGAGATGGGCCAGGGGATCCACACCTCGCTGGGACAGATGCTGGCCGAGGAGCTGGATGTGCCCCTGGACTCGGTGGACATGGTCATGGGAGACACGGCCCTCTGCCCCTATGACAGCGGCACTTTCGGCTCGCGGAGCACCAAGTATTTCGGCCCGCCTCTGCGCCAGGCCGCGGCCGAGGCCCGGGTAGTACTAATGCAGCTGGCGGCCGAACATCTCGGCGTAGAGCAGGAGCGGCTGCTGACCCGGGGAGGTGAGGTCCTGGTCAAGGACGATCCCGGCAGGAAGATCTCATACGCCCGGTTGGCCAAAGGCCGAGCGGTCACGCGGTATCTGGAAGAAAAGCCGCCCATAAAACACCATTCCAAACACACGATCTCAGGCCTGCCCACGGACCGGAGAGACGGCCCCGCCAAGGTCACAGGGGAGGCCGAGTTCGCCGTAGACATCCGCCTGCCCGATATGCTGTATGCCCGGATCGTGCGGCCCCCTGCCCATGGCGCGAAGATCGAGCGTGTGGACACTTCCGAGGCCGAAAAGATCGCGGGGATACACATCTTCCGGGAGAATGGCATGGTGGCCGTGCTGCACGAGCACCCGGATGTGGCCGATAAGGCGGTCAACCTGATCGAGGCAAGATTCGGGCCCGCTGAATCCGGGCTGGACAACGAGACCATCTTCACACACCTCAAGGCCTCGGCCCCGGAGGGGAACGTCGTGACCGAGGCCGGGAACGTGGCGGAGGGGAAGAAGCTGGCAGCCAAATCCTTTGACGCGGCCTACTTCAACCACTATGTCGCCCATGCGCCCTCGGAAACACACACGGCCATGGCCCGTGTGGATGGGAACCAGGCAACGATCTGGGCCTCGACGCAGTCGCCCTTCCGGGCCCAGCGGGAGGCGGCCCAGGCCCTGGGATTTCCGGAAGAAAACGTCCGCGTGATCACCCCCTTCGTGGGCTGTGGATTCGGGGGCAAGAACCAGGGAAACCAGGTCTCGGAGGCGGCGGTCCTGGCCAAGCTGAGCGGCAGGCCGGTCCAGGTGGCCTGGACACGGAAGGAGGAGTTCTTCTTCGACACTTTCCGGCCGGCGGCCGTGATCGAGATCCATTCGGGGCTCGATTCCTCAAACCACATGGTCTTCTGGGAATATCACAACTACTTTGCCGGTGACAGGAGCTCCCAGCCCTTCTACGACATCCCCCATCACCGCGTCCTGTCCATGGGCGGCTGGGGAGGCAGGGGCGGAGGCAGCCCCCACCCCTTCGGTGTCGGCGCCTGGCGCGGGCCGGGCAGCAACACCAACGTGTTCGCCATGGAAGCCCACACCGACGTCATGGCTGCCGCCTCGGGCATGGATGCCCTGGCATTCCGGCTGCACAACCTTACGGACAAAAGGATGATACGCGTCCTGCACGCGGCCGCCGAACGGTTCGGGCACCCCTTCTCCCCCGCCCCCAGCGGCAAAGGATACGGGATCGCCTGCACGGACTACCTGGGCACGTATGTGGCCACCATGGCAGAGGTCAGGGTCGACAAGCACACCGGAGCGGTTCGAGCGGAGCGGATCGTGTGCGCCCAGGACACGGGCGAGGTGATCAACCCGGAAGGCGTGAGGATGCAGATCGAGGGCTGCCTCACCATGGGCCTGGGCTACTGCCTGACCGAGGAGATCCGGTTCAAGGACGGCCGGATCCTGGATGAGAACTTCGACACCTACGAGATCCCCCGCTTCTCATGGCTGCCCAAGATCGAGACCGTGCTGGTGGACAATCCCGAGATGGCGCCCCAGGGATGCGGGGAGCCGGCCATAACGACCATGGGGGCCGTGATCGCCAACGCGGTCTTCGATGCAGCGGGCGTACGGATGTTTACGCTCCCCATGACGCCGGACCGGATCAAAGAAACCCTGAGGGATCGAAGTTCGGACTAGGCGGCCTCGAGCTCGGCGAGGAGCTCAGAGATGATTTCTTTCACGGTGACGATCCTGTCGATACGGTAGGCATTCTGCCCGCAGAAGATGAGCCCGTGGTCCGTGTCCCCTTTGTAGGAATTCACGAGTGCCTCGGCGATACAGTATCGGGCTGATTCGACCTTGCAGGCCGTGAGGCACCGGTAGGGGCACTTGATCTTCATTTTCCCTTTTTCCAGGTCGACCAGGAATTTATTCTTTATGGCCCGGCCCGGCATGCCCACGGGACTCTTGATGATGATGATATCTTCTTTTTTGGCATCCAGGTAGTGCTGCTTGAATTCCGGGGAGACGCCGCACTCTTCCGTGCAGACGAAGCGAGTGGCCATCTGGACGCCCGAGGCACCCAGGCGCAGCATACGGGCAATGTCCGCTCCCGTGTAGATCCCTCCCGCCGTGATCACAGGGATTTTTTTCCCGTAGCGGTCCTCGTAGGGTTTGATGGTTTCCAGTATCTCAGGCAGCAGTATTTCCAGGGAGAATTTTTCAGGCTGTTGGAGCTGTTCTTCCGAAAAACCGAGGTGGCCCCCGGCCAGCGGCCCCTCCAGGATCAAGGCATCGGGGGTCCTGGTATAGCGCTTGTTCCAGGAGCGGAGGATGAATTCTGCAATGCGTGAAGAGCTGACGATGGGAATCAGGTTTACGGAAGGATCGTCCACCAGGGCGGGAAGTTTTGCAGGGAGACCGGCACCATATATGATCAGCTTGATCCCCTCCCTGACGGAGGCCTTGATCAGGTCATCCGCATTGCTGAGGACCCCCATGAAATTGATCGCGATGTGGCCCTGTGTCAGACTCCGGGCTTTCTGTATCTCCTTTACCAGGGCCTCTCGCGACGCGGTTTCGTAATCCGCCAGGGATTCTTCCGTTTCTCCCAGGCCGATGCTCGACATGGTGCCGATGCCGCCTTCCTCAGCGACGGCCGAGGCCAGGGAAGAAAGCGAGACCTTCACACCCATGCCGCCCTGGATGATCGGAATATCCGCGATCACGGTGCCTATCTCAAGTTTTGGAATCTTCATTTAGTCCTCGTATCGTTTCACAACCAGGCAAACATTACCACCCCCGAACCCGAAAGAATTACTCAAGGCCACATCCAGGTCGATCTTCTCGGCCCCTTGGGTCACATAATCCAGGGGGCAGTCGGGATCGGGTGTCTCATAGTTGATGGTCGGCGGCAGGATGCCGGTATGGATACTCATGGCCGTGGATATCATCTCCACGGCCCCGGCGGCGGCCAGGAGGTGGCCGATCATCGACTTTATGGAGCTGATCTTGAGCCGCCGGCTGTGTTCCCCGAAAACCTTCATGATGGCGGCGCTTTCGATCCTGTCGTTCAAAAGGGTTGACGTGCCGTGGGCATTGATATAGCCCACGTCCCGGGGCTCGATGTCGGCGTCGTCGAGGGCCGCCCGCATGACCCTGACCATCCCGTCACCCTCTGGTTCCGGGGCCGTGTAATGATAGGCATCGGCCGTGTTCCCATAGCCCATGAGTTCCGCATAGATGCGGGCGCCGCGCCTGCGCGCATGCTCGAGTTTTTCCAGCACGACGATCCCGGACCCTTCTCCCTTCACAAATCCGTCCCGGTTCTTGTCAAAGGGCCGGCTCGCCTTTTCCACATCATCGTTCCGCGTTGACATGGAACGGGTCGCGCAGAAGCCGCCGTAGGGCAGGGGGTTGATGCTGGCCTCGGTACCTCCGGCCAGCATAATGTCGGCATCTCCCCTCTGGATTATCCGGAAGGCATCCCCAATGGCATTCGATGAGGTGGAGCAGGCCACGCAGGGGGCCGACAGAGGGCCTTTCAGGCCGTACTTGATGGACACCTGGCAGGCGGCCATGTTGATGAGGATCTTGGTCACGATAAAGGGGCTGAGGGCCTTCGGCCCGATCTCATTCAGGCGCTTATACCCATCCTGGATGCTCAGGGATCCCCCGATGCCCGAGCCGATGATGACGCCGGCCCTGTTCCCGTCGAAGGGAAACTCTGCCAGACCGGAATCCTGCATGGCCATGGACCCGGCGGCAATGGCGAAATGGATGAACCGGTCCATCCTGTCCACGGATTTCCTCTCGATCCAATCCTCTGGATGGAAGTTCTTCACCTCCGCCGCCATCCGGGAACGAAACCTGGAGGCATCGAAATGGGTCACCGGGCCCACACCGTTGCG
>CBFDBC010000095.1:0-12851 GCA_965602945.1 uncultured bacterium
ACGGATAGAGTGTTCATGCGTCTCGGATTTTTTGATTTGTATCATGAATGGTATTTCAATTCAACTGAATTTATGGGCTATTGCAAATCATCGGTAGATGTGCTAATTTTGCAGTTTATTTTGAGGAAGATACGTCAAGGAGGTTGAATCATGAGTAAAGACGGAAAACACCTCTTTACATCCGAATCCGTGACAGAGGGGCATCCCGATAAAGTCTGTGACCAGATATCGGACTCCATCCTGGATGATCTACTGGCTCAGGACCCAAAGAGCCGCGTAGCCTGCGAAACGCTGACAACGACCGGGCTGGTCCTTATAGCCGGGGAGATCTCGAGCCAGGGCTATTCGGATCTGCAGAAGGTGGTGAGGAATACGGTTAAGGAGATCGGATACGTCAAGGCTTCCTATGGCTTTGACTATGAGACCTGCAGTGTCCTGTCGTCCATCCACGCCCAATCCCCTGACATCTCGATGGGCGTGGACGAATTGGAGGAGCACGAACAGGGTGCCGGCGATCAGGGACTGATGTTCGGATTTGCCTGTACCGAAACGGAAGAGCTCATGCCTCTGCCTATCATGCTGGCGCACAAACTGTCGCAGCGGCTCAGTACAGTCCGGAGAGAGGGCCTGCTGGACTATCTGCGCCCGGACGGCAAGTCTCAGGTCACGGTGGAGTATGACGGCCATGTGCCCAAACGGGTGGATGCCGTTGTTATCGCGGCTCAGCACAACCCGGAGGTGCCAATGGATGACCTGCGTGCGGATATCCGGGAGGCGGTCATCAAGAACGTCCTTCCTTCGGAGATGCTGGATGACAACACCAGCATCTTCATCAACCGCACCGGGCGTTTCGTACAGGGTGGTCCCTTCGCGGATACCGGAGTTA
Source organism: uncultured bacterium (assembly GCA_965602945.1). GTDB lineage: Bacteria > Acidobacteriota > Aminicenantia > Aminicenantales > Aminicenantaceae > JAUXEH01. The sequence goes on from CBFDBC010000095.1 coordinate 887, forward strand.
CGGGCCGCAAGATCATTGTCGACACCTACGGGGGAGTGGGCAGCCATGGAGGCGGATGTTTTTCCGGAAAAGATCCCTCCAAGGTCGACCGGTCCGGCTCTTACATGGCCCGCTACATCGCCAAAAACCTGGTGGCGGCCGGGCTTGCCGACAGGATCGAGGTCCAGGTCGCATATGCCATCGGTGTGGCCGACCCTGTTTCCGTCATGGTGGATTCCTACGGAACCGCTAGAATATCAGAAGACAGGATAGTCGATCTGATCCGGGGACATTTCGGCCTCAAACCCAAGCAGATGATCTCGGCGCTGGATCTTCTGCGGCCCATATACAGGAAGACCGCGGCCTTCGGTCATTTCGGCCGCACGGAAGAGGAATTCACCTGGGAACGTACCGACAAGGCCGAAGCCATCCGTCGTGACGCCGGACTTTAAACCGACTGGATTTGAGTCGGACATTTCCGGCCGATTGCCTGTGAGCTACCGGATCTCCCGGTTTATCATCTCCAGATAGCGTTCGATGTTGGCCCTCATCTCCGGATCCGCTACACGTGACTGCAGGGCAGTGAATATCTCTTTGGCCTTGACGTAGTTCTTGTCCTTGAAGAAGGCGCCCGCCAGGTTGTATGTCAGGTTGATGTCCTCCGGGATGAGCCTCAATGCGTCCTGGTAACAGACGATCGCGTCCTGAAATCTTTCCGCCCTTTCGTAGATGAGCCCATTGAGGTTCAGAGCCATGGCCTGGCGTGGGTTAATATTCAGGGCACGGTTGACATATTCCAGGGCCCGCTCATTTTTTTCCTGCGTGTAGTAGAGCCTGGCGAGATTGTACAGGGGGAGCTCCCTGGAGTGGTAGGTCTCGTCGGCCGCCGCGGCCAGGAACTGCTCCTCGGCTTCGGGCAGCCTGCCGAGTTCCTGGTAGACTGATCCAAGGTGATTATGGGCATCCGTCAATGTGGGGTTCGCGACCAGGCATTGATTGAAATATTTTATGGCGTCTTCGAAGTTCCCCTTCATGGTGTGGGCCAGCCCCATGCCGTCCAGGGCCAGGTCGAAGCCGGGCTGAAGCATCAGGGCTTTTTCCAGATACTTGATGGCTTCATCCGGCTGCCCGTTGTTGAGATCCCGCGCCTGGGTAACGATTGTTATGCGGGAGTTGAGATAAAAAATTCCGACGTTGTACTGGTACTTGGGATTCTCTTCCCTTTCCTTGTCGACTCTTTGCTCACTGGTTGCACAGAAGCTCAGTGTCAGGCTGAGCAGTACTGCCGCCGCTGACCGTGTGTATTTCATTGCACTTCCTCTTCGGATAGGAATTCTTTTCTGAGTTTGCGGGACATGAGATCCTGCAGAGCGGTCCGGGAATCCTTGCCTTCGTAAAGTATCTGATAGACCTGCTCCAGGATCGGCATCTCGACTTTCTCTCTTTGAGCCAGTCGATAGGCCGAAAGGGTCGTGCCGATCCCCTCCGCCACCATCTGCATGCCCGAAACGATGTCCTCCAATGGTTTTCCCTTTCCCAGTTCATAACCCACATACCGGTTCCTGCTGAGGCTTCCGGTGCAGGTCAGAACCAGGTCGCCGATCCCGGCCAACCCGGCAAAAGTTTCCTGTTTCGCTCCCAATTGTACGCCAAGTCGGGTAACCTCTGCAATTCCCCGGGTGATCAGAGCCGCCAGAGAATTGGAGCCGAATTCCAGCCCGTCGGAGATGCCGGCCGCGATAGCGATCACATTCTTCAAGGCCCCCGCCAGTTCGACTCCCACCAGATCGTCGGACGTGTAGATCCGAAGATAGGAGTGGGAGGCCAGGTGCTGAACCTCTTTGGCCAGCTCTTTGTCGCCAGAGGCCGCAACCACGGCCGTGGGGTGAGACTCCGCAACCTCCCGGGCGAAACTGGGGCCGGAGAGGGCGGCGATCCGCGGCTTGAACCGGGCTGAAAAGACCTCTTTCATGAGCTCGCTCATCCTTTTCAGTGTTTCCTTCTCGATTCCTTTGGTGAGGCTGACCAGGGGCGTGCCTGGGCCCAGGATCGGAAGCAGACGCCCGTACATGGGACGGCAGTACTCCGAGGGGATCGCGATGAACAGGATGTCCGCCCCGGCGGCCGCGTCTTCCAGGTCATGGTGGAAGGAGACGGGAGAAGGGAACACGGAGCCGGGCAGGAATTTCCGGTTCTCACGGTACTTGAGGGCATGCTCATAGACGTCCGCCTCCCGGATCCAGAGGCGTGTAGCCAGGTTTTTCCTTCCGAGGTGCAGAGCGAATGCGCTGCCCCAACTCCCTCCTCCGATCACGCATGCATTCATGTTGCCTTTTCTCCCAGTTTTTTTTCTGTACCACTCAGGATGCGGCCTATGTTCGCCCGGTGCCTGTGTACGATCAACACAAACATGGCTGTGCCCAAAAGGATCGCTCCGGTCTGTTTTCCGAAAATAAGTATGAAGAAGGGGAGGCTGAGGAAGGCGGCCAGCGAACCCAAGGACACGAAGCGCGTGAGGGCCACGACGATGATCCAGACGGCGATGGCGCACAGCAGGGGCAGGGGTGCGAGCACGGCAAAAGCGCCGACGGAGGTGGCCACGCCCTTCCCGCCCCTGAATCGAATGTAGACCGGGAAACAGTGGCCTAAAACCGCCAGAAAGCCCGCTGTGTAGGCCACCCATGGCTCCGGAAACAGCCTCAGGGCCAGATAGACGGGGATGGCCCCCTTCAGGACATCGCTGAGGCCTACAGGCAGTGCCAGTTTCCAGCCCGAGACCCTCAGCACGTTGGTCGCGCCGATGTTCGTGCTCCCCAAGCCCCGGATATCTTTTTTTTCTTTGAGCCGGTAGAGGATGTAACCCGTGGGCACAGAGCCCAGCAGATAGGCGGCGAAAAGGAAAATATATTTCATGACAGACCCGCTGTGTGGATTCGGGAGTATTCCGCTCCCGTGGGTTTCAATACACTCTTGAAGAGGATGACCGAGCCTGCCTGTATTTTTCCGAATGCAGTTCGATCCTTCCGGCGCAGGAACTCGAGGACGGCCTCCAGGTTGTGAGGGGCCTTGACCCTGCCCAGCGTCAGATGGGGATTGAAGCGGCGGTTTTCCCTGGGGAATCCGATAGATTCCAGCCTATCCTCCAGATCCTTGTGCAGCGCCTCAAGGGGCTGGCTCTGGGAGATCCCCGCCCAAATGACCCGGGGAGCCCGTTTGTTGGAAGGAAAGGTCCCAGTGCCCGAAAATTCCAGAGAGAAGGACGCATGATGGGCCGTGACGTCATCCAGGATCGACCGGATCGCGGCGGCTTTTTCGGTGGAAACCTCTCCCAGAAACTTGAGAGTCAGGTGCAAACCTTCCGGCCTGACCCACCGTACCGGGGCGTCAAGGCGTCCTATCTCCCGCAAGAAGCCGAGGAGAGTGTCCCGTACCGCATCGGAGAGCTCGATTGCGATAAATGCGCGCATGTTTGTTACTCGTGAGCTTGGATGGGCCGCAGCAGCCGCCTCCTCAGCATGTCCAGGGCCTTCTGAGCGGAGCGCTGTTTCACGGATTCGCGTCCTCCCAGGAACAGGTTCTTCTCGATCTGTGTGTCTCCCATGCCGGCCAGAGAGATGTACACCAGCCCCACCGGTTTTTCCTCGGTCCCTCCCCCGGGTCCCGCTATCCCTGTGATGCCCAGACCGAAGGTCGCTCCCGAGATTCTCCGGACGTTTTCTGCCATGGCCGAGGCGACCTGAGGGCTCACGGCGCCGTGTTCTTCGAGTAGGGAGGCGGGGACATCAAGGAGGCGGATCTTGGCCTGGTTGGAATATACCTGCACACCCTCGAGGAAATAGGCGGAGCTTCTCGGTACATTCGTGATACGGTGTCCGAGGAGCCCGCCGGTGCAGGATTCCGCGGTGGCCAGGGTGTATCGATTCTCACGGAGCAGTTTCCCGATGACGTCTTCCAGCTCTTCATCCGCCAGAGTAAAAATGTTCTCACCCAGCCGTTCTGAGATAGCTGCGACCGGGCGGGTAAGCTTTTCCCCGGCATCCTCTCCGCTCAGGTTCGAAAACGCAGTCAGGTGGATCTCGATCTGGCCCGGGGAGGCGAGGACAGTCAGGTCGATGTCGGGCATTATGCCGGGATAAAGATCTGAGATCAGGTCTTCCGTCTTCGATTCCGTCAAGCCGGCGATCTTCAGTGCCTTCCGCACCTGGAAGCCTTCACGTTTTGCCTGAAGACGGGGAAGGACCAGGGACAGGAACATGGGTTGGATCTCGCGGGGCGGCCCAGGCAGGAGCACGTATGTCTGCCCTCCGGAAACCAGCCATGCTCCCGGCGCCGTGCCATTGGGGTTTTCCAGCGGCATGGAGCCCTCGATGACAAAGGCCTGTTTGCGGTTCACCTCAGATATCGAGATGCCGCGCCTCCTGAATCGATCCTGGATCTGCTCCCAGAGTGATTCCCGAAAGATCAGCCTTTTGCCCAATGCCGCAGCCAGGGTTTCCCGGGTTCTGTCATCCTGCGTGGGACCCAGCCCTCCCATGATCAGGATCAGGTCAGATCGCTCTGAGGCTGTCCGGATGCAGGATGCCAGCTCGTCTTCCTTATCCCCGACTACCGTCTTGAAAGAGACCCTCATGCCCAGTTGGTTGAGATGCCGGGTCAGGAAGAGCGAATTGGTGTCCAGATGGTAGGGTGTGAGCAGTTCGGAGCCCACGGCCAGGATCTCGATCTTTGTGCGCCTGCTGTCCGTCATCGCACCAGAAGGAAGATATTCAGGATGACACTGGCGTAGATCCCTGCCAGGATGTCATCCAGCATGATACCCCAACCGGCCCTGAAGGATTCCGCCTTGTGGATAAACAGAGGCTTTATGACGTCGAAAACCCGGAAGAGAAAGAAACTGGCCAACACCAAACCCCAGGTGGGGGGGACCAGAAGCAGTGCCGTCCACTGGCCCACAGCCTCGTCGATGACCACGGTCCGGGGATCTTTCTTATTCAGCCGGGCTGCGTAGGCGGATGAGGCCCAAACCCCTATAAAGTAGACAACCAGGCCGATCGCAAGATAAGGCGCCCATGGAAGCCTGTGGAACCAGAATTTGTAGCCCAGTGCTATGAGCAGACTGGCGAAGGTGCCTGGGGCGACAGGGAAATACCCCGCCCCGAAGAAGGTTGCCAAGCCGTTGAATAGAAGTCGCATCATATCAGTTTCCCATGTAGATCATATACGTCGCTGCGCAGGATTTCAACCGTTCGTACGGTTCCGGACGGGACATCGACCGGGGTCTCGGGGATCAACACCACTCCATCCACCTCCGGAGCCTGGTATCGGGTTCGGCCCATGAGCACGTTCTGTTCCCCCTGCAGCCTGCCTTCGAGAAGCACGGGGACACGGGCCCCCACATACCGTTCGCTCCGTTTGGCTGAGATGCCGGCCTGGATCTCCATGATCTCCTGACGCCGGTCTTCTTTCTCCCGCATGGGGACCGTATCTTCCAGGGAAGCACATGGTGCGTCGGATTCATGCGAATAGGTGAACACACCAAGGTGGTCGAACTGGGCCTCGCGCACGAATTCCTTGAGATGCGCGAATTCCGTTGGGCCTTCGCCGGGAAATCCCACGATGAGCGAGGTGCGGAGCGCCGCGTCGGGCAGGCGATCCCGGATCTTGGCGATCAAACGGAGCGCCCGAGTGCCGTCCAGGCCTCTTCTCATCTTCCGGACCATGGTGGGATCCGCGTGCTGGAACGGGCTGTCGACATAAGAACAGATCTTTTCCGCGCGCATGGTGTCGAGCAGCCGGTCCGTGATCTCCTCGGGGTAGCTGTAAAGCACCCGGATCCAGCTGAGATTCGGGATCTTTTCCAGATGTTCCAGGAGCTGAGCCAGCCCGTCTCCCAGTCCCACGTCACGCCCGTAATAGGTAGAGTCCTGCGAGATGAGGTTGACCTCTTTGACTCCCCGGCCGGCGAGCTCCCTCGCCTCGCTCACCACGGACTCAACACTCCGTGACCGGTATGGGCCCTTGATCCGAGGTATGGTACAGAAAGCACAACTGTGAGAGCACCCCTCGGAGATCTTGATATAGGCCCAGGCCGGGGGCGTGGATATTTCCCTGGGAGACGCATGGCCGTAGAGAAAACAGCTCTCGTCGGGATCGTAGCGTTTCCCTTCGATGAGCTGTACGATGTGATGGAAATCGTTGACTCCCGTCCACAGGTCGATCTGCGGAAATTTTTGCCGCAGGGCTGTCAGGTCTTTCTGAACATAGCAGCCGGCAGCCACCAGCGTTACACCAGGTTTCTGCCGCTTGATGCGGAGGGCATCCCGAAAATGCTCTTCCGCCTCTTCTCGGGCCGGCCGGATGAATCCGCAGGTGTTGACTATGATGATGTCCGCCCCGGCCAGTTCCGTCTCCAGCGCGTACCTTCCGGACTGCAGCAGATAACCCAGCATGACCTCGCTGTCCACCAGGTTCTTGGCGCAGCCGAGGCTGATCAACGCGACGCGTTTTGTGCTGTCCCCCATGACGGTATCGCCCCGGTTCCCAACCCGCGGCTAGGGATAGATGCGGTACAGCAGGCGAGGGAAGGGGATGGTCTCCCGGATGTGCTTGATCCCACACAGCCAGGAGAGCATGCGCTCCACTCCCATCCCGAATCCGGAGTGAGGCACGGAACCGTATTTCCGGAGATCGATGTACCACTCATAGGCTTCCCGAGGCAGGTTGTGTTCCGCGATCTTATCTTCCAGGAGCACCGGATCGTGGATACGCTGCCCCCCGCCGATGATCTCTCCGTAGCCCTCTGACGCCAGCACATCCAGCCCCAGCACCAGGTCCGGCCTCCCGTCTGCAGGCTGCATGTAGAAGGCCTTGATGACGGCCGGGAAATGTGTGACGCACACGGGGGAATCGAAGTGTTCGCTGAGCGCTGTCTCTTCCGGGGCACCGAAATCGTCTCCGAATGAGATGGGATTGTTTTTCTCGTTCAACAGCTGGATGGCTTCCTCATAGGTGATCTGCGGGAAGGGGGCCTTTACGCCCTGCAGGAGAGTCGTATCCCTTTCCAGGACGTCGAGTGCCTCCTTTTTGGCATCCAACACCCTCGAGATGATGTAGACGATGAGATCTTCTCCGAGTTTTTTTATGTCCGACAGGACGGCGAAGGCGATCTCCGGCTCAACCATCCAGAACTCGATGAGGTGCTTCCGGGTCTTGGATTTCTCGGCCCGGAACGTGGGGCCGAAGCAGTATACCTTCCCGAACGCCATGGCGGTCGCCTCGTTATACAGCTGTCCGCTCTGGCTGAGGTAGGCCTTCTGGTCGAAGTATTCCGTTTCGAAGAGTGTGGTCGTGCCCTCACAGGCACTGGGCGTAAGGATGGGAGTATCCAGGTTCCTGAAACCGCGGCCGTCGAAAAAGTCGCGGATGGCCTTGATGAGCTCAATCCTGATCTCCAGCACCGCGTGCTGCTTGCTCGAACGGAGCCAGAGGTGGCGGTGCTCCATGAGGAAAGCGATGCCGTGGTCCTTGGGGGTTATCGGGTAATCTTCCGCCACCTGCAGGACCTCGATATCTGTGATGCTCATCTCCATGCCGCCCGGAGCGCGGTCGTCCTTGCGAACCCTGCCGCGCAGGATAAGCGAGGATTCCTGAGTCAGCGTATCGAACGTCTGGAACAGAGGATTATCTTTGTCGGGACTGTAGATCGTGCCCTGCAGCAGGCCGGTCCCGTCACGGACCAGGAGGAAACGGATCTTTCCGCTGGAGCGCTTGTTGTACAGCCAGCCCCGGATCTCGATGTCCTTATCCGTATGGTCTTTGAGGTCCTCGATGTATACCCAGTCCATAGTGCCAGGAATTATAAACCTTTCCCGGGCAGTTGACAATCCTGCGGCGTTCGTTTTATATAGAGTTCGCTATGGAAACCGAACTGCTGCAGAAAATCGCCGAATGTGTAGAGAGAGGCAAAACTGATATCAAATCTCCCCATCCCGCCGATCTGCAGGGAAACGAAGGGGCCGATGAGCTGACTGCCCGGGCTCTGGAAGCAGGTGTATCTCCGCATGAGATACTGTCCCGGTCTCTCATCCCGGGTATGAAGGTCGTGGGCGAGCGGTTCCGCAACAACGAGATCTATCTGCCCGATGTCCTGATGTCGGCACGAGCCATGAATGCCGCCATGGAACACCTGAAGCCCTTTTTTACCTCCGGGAACGTGAAATACAAGGGCCGGATCGTCATTGGGACCGTGGCCGGGGACCTGCATGATATCGGGAAAAAGATCGTCGGCATGTTCTTCGCAGGCGGCGGGTGGGAGGTCATCGACTGCGGAGTGGATGTGTCGGATTCCCAGTTTCTCCAGAGTATCGAGAAATACAATCCCGATGCCGTGGGACTGAGCGCGCTCTTGACGACCACCATGGTCAACATGGAGGGCATCGTCAAGGAGATCAAAAACAGATACCCCCACATCAAGGTCATCGTGGGCGGAGCGCCCGTGACCGGTGGTTTTGCCGACAAAATAGGCGCGGACGGCTATTCACCCGATCCTCAGGGAGCCCTGGACCGGCTCACCGCCGATCTCACTTGATGGGAAATGGCAGAGGCCAAACCATTTGCACCAGTCAAACTTATCTGCGGGCTGATTTCGGGGAAAAATGATGTTTTCCTGAGCGCCGAGAAAGCCCTCAGCCGGGATTTCGGCCCGGTGGAATCCGTCAGCGAATTCTATCCCTTCGACCTGACCGGTTACTATGACAAAGAAATGGGACAGCCGCTCCGGCGCAGATTTCTCAGCTTTGAACCGCTCGTACCTCCGGACGATTTGAGCCGGATCAAGCGGGTGACCAACCGGATGGAAATCGAGCTGCAGGAACAGCACCATGCACATATCCGGGTCGTCAACATAGATCCGGGATATTTGAGCGGCTCATCCCTTGTCATGGGCACGGCCAAGGATTTTGCCCACCGCATCCCCCTCGGAGAAGGGATCTATGCCCACCTGGAGCTTCTTTTCGGGAAAGACCATATAAAAACTCTGGAATGGACGTATCCGGATTTCAAATCTCCCAGGTATCATGGCTGGCTGCTGCAGGTGCGAAAGCGTTACCTGGAACAGATCAGGCCGGTCGGGACCTGAAACGGGCCCGGCGGCACACTTCAGTCGAGGTCCGGATCAAAGGCTGAGATCTCCCTCAGCTTGCGCACGATCTCCGGCAGTTCCTTCAGTACGGTCTCGACATCGTCACCCGTGTTGAACCGCCCCAAGGAGATCCGGATCGTGGAGCGTGCGAACTCCGGCCTCATCCCGATAGAATTGAGCACATGCGAGGTCTCTTCGGAATCTTCGCTGCAGGCCGACCCGGTTGACACATAAATGTCCTTGGTTGCCAGGGCCAGGAGGATGGCTTCCGCTTCCAATCCCGGGAACGAAAAATTGAGCGTCGATTTGACCCTCCCGGTCTCCGGACCGTTGAACCGGACCTTGGGAATGCTGTCTTCTATTCCCTGTTTGAGGCGGGCTGCCAGCCCCGCGATGCGTTCGTTGTCTTCATCGCTCCGCTCTCCGAGGATGCGGACCGCCTCACCGAAACCCACGATGCCGGCCGTGTTCTCCGTTCCGGATCTCATCTGCCTCTCCTGATGGCCCCCGAGTATTAGAGGCTGGATCCTGGTTCCCTTGCGGATGTAGAGGGCGCCAACACCTTTGGGTCCGTACACTTTGTGGGCGGAGAGGCTGAGCAGGTCCACGCCGAGCGCATCGACGTCCACTGGGATTTTCCCGAAGCTCTGTACGGCGTCCGTGTGCACGAGTGTGCCGGATTCTTTGGCAATCCGGGAAATCTCGCTCAGGGGTTGGATCGTCCCGATCTCGTTGTTGGAATGCATGACGGAGATGAGCGCGGTGCGGGGGGAAAGGGCCGCCTTGAGCGCTGCGAGATCGATATGGCCTTTGGAGTCGACAGGTACGAAGGTGACTTTTTTGCCCTGCCTTTCCAGGTAATTGGCCGTTTCGATCACAGCCGGATGTTCGATGGCCGAGGTGATGAACTCGTCCTTATCCAGAAGCGCTTCGAACACGCCTCGTACGGCAAAATTGTCTGATTCCGTGCCGGATCCGGTGAAGATGATCTCTGAGCGGCTGGATCCCAAGGCTGAAGCGATGATCTCCCGGGCTTCTGTGACCAGCTCCCTGGCATCTCTTCCAATGGGATAGAGTGATGACGGATTCCCGAAATGTTCCTTCAGGAACCAGGACATCTTCTCACAGACATTCGGGTCCAGGGGTGTGGTGGCGTTATTGTCCAGATAGATCATGGCGTTCCGCTTCCTCCAGAAGACGGATCAAAGGTATTTGTCTTTCAGGATCCGGGCAACCTCGAGTCCGGCCCGCTTCTGGCCCTCACCCGCGGCGGCTCCGATATGCGGTGCCGCGGTCACGTTGGGGTGATCGATCAGCGCAAAGTTTGTGGCCGGCTCCACCTCATAGACATCGATGGCGGCCGCACGGACCTTGCCGGCCTCGAGGGCCTTGAGCATGGCCTCTTCGTCCACTACGCCGCCACGGGCCGCATTGACGATGACGACGCCGTCTTTCATCTTATCGAACTGGGCATCGCTGACCATATGTTTGGTGGAGGCATTGAAGGGCAGGTGAAGAGAGATGATGTCTGCCTGCTCCAGGAGTTCATCGAGAGGGATCTGCCTGACATCGAGTTCGGTGTCGATGTCGACGATATCGAAGGCCACTGCCTTCATCCCGAAGGCCAGGCCGCGTTCCGCTACAGCCAGGCCGATCCGCCCGCTGCCGATGATCCCCAGGGTTTTCCCGTAGAGCTCGGTACCCTTGAATTTCTTCTTTTCCCAGTTATGGGCTTTCATGGACAGGTTGGCCGGCCCGTGGCTGCGCACGGCGCCCAGCATCAACCCGAACGTATGTTCCGCTACCGTGATGGTCGTGGCCGAAGGTGTGTTGTTCACCTGAATGCCTTTATCGCGTGCGGCGGCGACATCCACATTGTCCAATCCGATCCCGGCCCGCACGACGATCTCCAGCACGTCGGCGGCGTCGATCACGTTTTTCGTAATCCTGGTGGCGCTGCGCACGACAGCGGCATGGAATCCGGGGATGGTCTCGATGAGGGCGTTTTCATCCATGCCCGTCTTCAGGACGACTTCAAAATTCTGTACCGCTTCCAGCTCGGCCAGAACGTCCGCGTCCAGGGCGTCACAAATCAAAATCTTTTTCATTGCCAATTCTCCTTTATTATGGATTGGGCGGCTCTGATCGAGTCTCCCGGTTTATGATCGTATCCCATCTCACCCAAGGTCATCTCGAGGGCGGTCAGAGCGGTTATTATATCAAATCCGCCGACGAAGCCAAGATGTCCGATACGGAAAAATTCTCCCTTATGCGGTGCCTGGGCTCCGGCAATATGGGCTTTGTACTTTTCCTGCATGATCTTGACCAGCCGGGTACCGTCCAGGCTGCCCGGTGTTTTAACCGCGGTGAGGATGTTGCCCGGGTTTTCGGATAGGAGCTCCAGCCCGAGAGCATGGATGCCGGCCCTGGTCGCCTCGGCCATCACCCTGTGATGAGAGAAAAGCCCCTCCAATCCGATGTTCCGCATGATATCCAGGGCCTTGTGCAGCTGCCGGATCAGGGAAATGGCCGGTGTCCAGGCAGAGGTCTGTTTTTTCAGTCCCGTCCGGGCGGCCAGCGCATCAAAGTAGAACCGGGGCAGGCGTGCATTCTCCACTCGCCCCCAGGCCGCGGAGCTGAATGCGATGAAGGCCAGTCCGGGGGGTGTCATGAAAGATTTCTGCGAACCCGAGATAAGCACGTCTACGCCCCAGTCGTCCATTGGGCAGGGCATGGCTCCCAGGCCCGAAATGCCGTCGACCACCAGTAGCGCGTCCGTCGCCGCCGTCACGCGTGCGAAGCCTTCGATGTCATACACGGTGCCGGATGATGTCTCCGACAGCGTGC
>CBFDBC010000096.1:0-12841 GCA_965602945.1 uncultured bacterium
CAGGAATCCATGCAGAGCATGCGCCCCTTTGCCGAGGTCTCGGCGTCCCTGCGCACCCTCTGCCTGGAACTCGGCCGCATCGCCAATGACCTGCGTCTGCTCTCCTCCGGGCCCCGGACCGGGCTGGCCGAGATCGTGCTCCCTCCCGTGGCACCCGGTTCCTCCATCATGCCCGGTAAGATCAACCCCTCCATGCTGGAGATGCTGAACATGGTCTGCTTTCAGGTGATCGGCTGTGACACGGCCGTCAGCGCGGCCGTGCAGGCCGGGCAGCTGGAGCTGAACGTGATGATGCCGGTGATCGCCTTCAATCTGCTGTTCATGATCCGGATCCTGGGCAACGCCGTCAGGGAAGTTACATCGCGGTGCATCCCGGGGATCGAGGCCGATCCGGATCGCTGCCAAGCCTATGCGGTGGGGAGCATCGGCCTGATGACCGCGCTCTCGCCTCACCTGGGTTATGCGGCCGCTTCCGAGATCGCCAGGGAGGCCGTGGCCCGGGGGATCAGCCTGGTCGATGTGATCATCGATCGGGGCCTGTACTCCGGGGATGAGCTGAGCCGGCTCCTGGATCCAAGCAGGATGACAGGGCCCGGGGACTGCACCTCCGACAAAGACAAGGATGGATCGGAATAGGCCTAGAGGAACCATGCGCATTTTACTGGCCGGCTACAACGTCGACAGCACCGTCATCGATGAGCTGAAAGCCCAGGCGCCTCTCAGGGACGACGTGACCCCGGAGACCCTTTCCGCAGCATACGCCCGTATCTCCCGGGATCCCCGTTCCGTGGATGAGCTCCGGGCCGTGGCACGTGCCGAGGTGGGCAAGGCCCGGCGCTCAAACCGGAACATCATCTTCAAGATGGGGCATCACTCCGTGGCCGAGCACGCGGTCTTCAACTTCGATGTCATCGGGATCAGCCGGCTGGCCATCGAGGAGATCGAGAAGTTCCGCCTCTGTTCCTACACGGAAAAATCCCAGCGCTACATCAAGCTGGAGGACGATCACATCATCCCGGATGAGATCGAACAGGCCGGCCTGTCCGGGGAGTTCGGCACCCTCCTCCGGGCCCAGAACACTCTGTACAATGTGCTGTACGAGCGGCTGCGGCCCTATTTTTTCGATAAACATCCCGATTTGGCCTCCAATCCCAAGCAACACTTCCTACTCGACGGCTGGGCCAAAGAGGATGCCCGCTATGTCCTGAGCCTCGCAACCCTGGGCCAGCTGGGCATGACCCTCAACGCCCGCAGCCTGGAGCACATGATCCGTAGGCTGGCCTCGCACCCCCTGGCAGAGATCCAGGAGTTCAACCGGCAGATATATCAGCTGGCCAAAGACGCGGCCCCCTCCATCATCCTGTTCACCGAGTCCAATGAATTCGATGCCCTGACCTACGGTGAGCTGCGTGTCCAGGCGGAGGAGGTCCTCTCTCCCAGCCCGAACCCAAGAGACGAACCGGTCAGGCTCGTAGGGTATACGCCCGATGCGGATGAGCGGCTGATCGCCGCCCTGATGCACTCCGCTTCCACTGAAGCCTACGAGGCGTGCCTTTCCGCTGCACGCTCCCTTTCTCCCGAGAGAAAGAAGGAATTGATGAAGGCCGCGTTGGGGAGGATGGAGTTCTATGACTCTGTCCTGCGCGAGTTCGAGCATGTGGACCTGACCTTCGAGCTGACCGTATCCGCCACCTGTTTTGCCCAGCTCAAACGGCACCGCATGTCCACGCTGACCTCCCAGTCCTATGATCCCGCCAGGGGGGTCGTCGTACCCCCATCGATCGAGGAGGTGGGCGCCCGGGACGAGTTTATGGCCGTTGTGGGGGAAACAGAGGCGTTCTTTGAGAGGCTCAGGGGACGCATGGATCGGGGCGCCGAATACGCCCTGGCCAATGCCCACCGCAAGCGTGTGCTCTGGAAGACCAACGCCCGGGAATTCTACCACTTCTCCCGGCTGAGGGAGGACGCCACGGCCCAGTGGGACATCAGGCAGGTGGCATCGGAGATGAGCCGGCGTGTGGCTGAGGTGATGCCGCTTACCATGCTGCTCATCGGGGGCAAGGATGCCTTTCCCGATGTGTATCGCGGGGTGTTCGGCAGCGCACCCAAAATGAAACCCCCGCCTCACTGATTTAGTACATGGCAAAGAGTGTGGGATATGTGGTATAAATGAATCCAGGATCGAGGCGGACCTTCGGGAATTGGGAGTGCGCAGGGAGGCCTGATAGGTCGCCAGAATTAGATTGACTCTCCGGTCAGGGGATATATAATATTACATTGCGTAATATCTAATTTAATAATTTAGCGAATGAAATATCATGTTTGAAAGGTGAACAACAATGCGTAACTCGTTCGATGCTGCCAGACTGGGAGTCTTACTGACTGTCATGTTTTTCCTCCTCGCCGTTCCCATCGGCCTTCTGGCTTTTCAGGAGGAGCTTGAGCCTATCACCAGTGCGGACTGCACGACCTGTCATGAAGAGAGTGCTCAGGGAACGGATATCAACCAGGACCTCTCCCGCTCAGCACACGACGGGATGGAATGCCTCGACTGCCATAATAACAAGGGTACTGCGCCCCATAAGGAGACACCGGGGTTCGAGGCCGGATTCCAGGGATGTTCCAGCTGCCATGAGGACGCTGGGGAAGAGTACACCATACACGGCCGGACTCCCCACATTGACGACGAAGACATTCCCAACTGTGCCGACTGCCATGGCACGCACGATGTGCTGCCTTCCACCGATGAAGCCTCCAAGACCCATCCGGGCAACCTCATCGAAACATGCGGCGTGTGCCACACCGACCTGGACCTGATGGAGCGCTACGATGTTCCGACCGGGCACCCGCTCTCGACCTACGCGAGCAGCATCCACGGGACTTCCGTCCAGGAAGGGCTTTTGGGGGCGGCGACCTGTAATGACTGCCACTCCAGTGCAGGTACGGCCCACAAAATCTATGCCGGGGACAACCCCGAGTCCTCCATCTATCACTTCAATATCCCGAAGACCTGCGGCCAGTGCCACGAGGAAGTCGCCAAGGAATACTGGGAGGGCATCCACGGTCAGCTGGTGGCCAAGGGCAAAACGGATTCTCCGGTCTGCACGCACTGCCATGGTGAACACGGCATCATCTCTCCCGGAGATCCCCGCTCACCGGTTTCCCGTGCGAGGATGGCGGAGGACACCTGCACGCCCTGCCATGATTCCATCTCACTGACGGAGAAATATGGCATCGACACAGGCAGGCGGCCGACCTTCATCGATAACTATCACGGGCTTAAAACACAGTCCGGCGACCTGTTTGTCGCCAACTGCGGCTCCTGCCATGGCTTCCACCTGATCCTGCCCAGCACCGATCCGGCGTCTTCTGTTCATTCCGACAATCTGCAGCACACGTGCGGCGAGTGCCACCCGGCTATCTCCGCAGAGCTGGCGGCCGTCCCCATTCACTCCGAGGAGATCACGGGCGAGCATAACAAGGTCGCAGATACCGTACGCCTCATCTACATCATCGCGATCATCGTGATCATCGGGATGATGGCGCTTCACTGGCTGCTCGATCTGTTCCGGCAGATCATCGACAGGATGAAAGAGAAGCCCCAGGTGGTCCGGATGCGGCCGGGTGAGGTATGGCAGCACACCCTGCTCATGACGAGCTTCATCGTACTGGTCATCACCGGCTTCGCCCTCAGGTACGGAGATTCCCCGTTCGCCGCTTTTCTATTCGGCTGGGATCATGGATTCGCAGTGAGGGGAGTCATCCACCGCGTGGCCGCTGTGGTGATGATCCTGTCTACACTCTGGCATGCGGTCTTCCTGTTTACCAGCAGGGGCAGGCGCTTTGTGATAGACATGTTCCCCAACTTCCAGGACTTCATACACTTCGTCCAGCGGAATCTGTACAACCTCAAACTGAGCAAGACACCCCCCCGCCCCAAAAGGTTCAGCTACGTGGAAAAGGCGGAATACTGGGCTCTGGTCTGGGGAAACGCCGTCATGATCGGGACCGGTCTTTTCCTCTGGTTCGACAATTTTTTCCTCAAATACCTGACTGATAAAGGGCTCGAGGTCTCCCGGGTCATCCATTTCTATGAGGCCATCCTGGCCACTCTCGCCATCCTCATCTGGCATCTGTATTCGACGGTCTTCAGCCCGGAGGTCTATCCCATGAATCCTTCCTGGCTGACGGGGAAGATGCCGCGGAAGATGTTCGTGCACGAACACCCCGAGGCCGAGATCGAGGAAGCTGAGTAGACCGCCGACACACCGGCGGGCAAGGCCCTGCCGATCAGGGTCTATTTATACCCGAAGAGCATGCTGTAGATTATCAGCACGATCAGGCTGATGCCGAGCGTCAGGAAGGTGAATCCGAAGATCCGGACCGACAGCATCCGTTTCTTGGATATCTCCCTCAACACAACGTCTTTCTTCAGCTGACCGGACTCCTTGAGGAAGCGGTATTCCTCGGGGCGGTCTTCTTTGTACTCATCCAGGGGAACCAGCCCGGTGAAGATGACGGGGTCCAGCGGGAAGGACTCGGGCCGGAGGTGCGTGTTGAAGAAGTGGATCGTGAAGATAAAACCCACGGCCAGCAGGGCCTCGTCGCTGTGGACGATCATGGCCACGTTGATGAACCAGCCGGGCAGGATCTTGGTGAAGAACTCCGGGAACCACAGGATCAGGCCGGAGAAGCCGATAACACCGACCCCCCAGAAAACTGCCATGTAGTCGAATTTTTCCCAGTATGTCCAACGCCCGTAATCGGGCCGGGGACCCAGTCCCACGAACCATTTGACGGAGCCGATGAAGTCCTTCAGGTCCTTCTTGTTGAACCAGAGGGAGCGGGGGCTGAAGATCATCCTCTTGACCGTGGTCCGGGTCTTGCGTTTGTGCTTGAAGAGCTCGAACAGATGGAATGCGAAATACCCGAACGTGATCGCGGCTGAAAAGCGGTGGATGCGTCCGGCCGCTTCCACTCCTCCCAGCAGGTCGGCCAGGAAGCGGGCCCAGGGCATGCCCGCGAATTTCAGCATCATGCCGGTGAGGGCCAGGCCCATGAAGCTCAGGATGACAAAGATGTGGGTGATGCGCTGCTCCCTGTCGAAGCGCTGGATGTAGTAGCGTTTGTGTTTGTGTTCCGCCTCCGCGGCCCGTTTGACCTTGAGATGCTTGTAGGACCGGGGGAGCCAGAGCAGGGTGTGGATGCCGAAGAACGCGAACACGCCGATCAGCAGAGTGGTCATGGCCCAGAAGGTGAAGTAGAGGACGGGGTATTTCTGTTTGTCATGATGGGTGGCGTGGGTCAGGTAGCCGGTGAACCGCCGGTTGGCATCGGAGTGGCATTTCTGGCATGTCTCCACGACATTGTTGAACCCGACGTGGGAATCCGGGTTGTTGACCCCCAGGACGTCGTGCGCGCCGTGGCAGTCCGAACACCTGGCCGACTGCAGGAAGCCCAGCGTGTAGGCCTTGCCGTGGATGGTCTCCGTGTAGGTTTCGGAAAGCTCCTCGTGGCACGTCCCGCACTGGTGCGTCACCTCGGACATGAACTGGTCCTGTTCGATGTCTCGTACCTGGTGTGCGGAGTGGCAGTCGTCGCAGTTGGGGAGTCGTTCCTCGACCTCGGGCTTCTCGATGTTGTGGATGCTCTCCACATAATCCTTGTAGATCCCCTCATGGCAGGTGGCACACGTGGCGGGGATGTTCTTATAGTATGTCGAAGAGCGTTCATCTTCGTGGTTCAGGATAAAATGTGTGCTGTGACAGTCGGTGCAGACTGCGCTCGGGAGCAGGCCCTTCTTAGTCAGGCCCTGGCCGTGCATGCTGCTGGCGTAGTCCACCATCACGTCTCCCATCTCTGTCTGTATGGAAGCCTGGTGGTCCAGTTTCCCGTGACAGTCCCCGCAGAGCTGAGGGATGTTGGCGCGGTATGTCGTTGCCTGATCGCTCAGGTGAGATTGGACGGCGTGTGTTCCGTGGCAGTCGGTGCAGTAGGGTGTGTTGGGATTCTTCTCAAAATAGGCCTTGCCGTGCCCGCTTTCAAGATAGTCTTCGGCGATCTGAGCGTGGCAGTTGGAGCAGTCCACCTGCTGGACCGTCTCACAGGGCCTGGGAAGACCCGGTGTGATATCCACGTGGCACTTCACACAGGGAGTGTTCTTGTGGACGGAATCCTGGATCACGTCTTTGCTGATGGTCAACGAGACCGGTTCCCCGTCGACGACCTTATGGACATCTTCCTGTTCATGGCATTTCAAACACTCACGGTCTGCGGTCCCCACGACCACCGAGGTCCGCCGGATGGTATGCGGCTGGTGGCAGACGGTGCAGGCCGGCACGGCGCCGGGCTCCGTTTCCCAGAGTTCCCCCTTGATGATCTTGACGTGGACTTCCTCGATGCGGGCGTGACATGTCATGCAGGTGTCTGCGATGTTACGGGCGGATACCGTGGAACGGGTATAGGTGTGGGGCAGGACCAGGTGGTTGCCGTGACAGTCGTTGCAGGTGGCCGTGACGATCAGGCCCTGCCGGAACAATCCCTCGCCGTGTATGCTCTGGGAGTAGTTGGTGAGGATGTTGTGTTCGGTGATGTTGTAGACGCGAGCCACAGGGGCGCCCTCCCGGTGGCATTTCCCGCACAGCACGGGGATGTTCATCTTGTAAGTACGGGAATTCACATCCGCAGGCGGCAGGATGTAGTGTTCGCCGTGACACTCCGCGCAGGAGGGCGCGTAGGCCGCCCCCCGTTCCAGGGCCCGGCCGTGGATCCCGGCCATAAAATCCTCGTCTGCGACGTCATGACACATGCCGCAGCTGACGTCCTCCAGGTTTTCCTCGTGCGGAAAATCATCCGTGTCCGCATCCTGGTGGCAGTCGATGCAGTCCAGGTCCTGGTGGACCGCCCGCCCGTAGCGGGCGAAATCCACGAAGATGGAAACGGTGCGGCCCTGGCGAACAGCCGTCAGTTCCCGATCCGAGTGGCAGGCCTCGCAGTCTTCATTCGACTGGGCGAACGATGGGATCGATACCAGGCAGAAGCATATAAACACGATGGGGATACTCATTTTTTTGGGCATGTTTCGGACCTTTGCGATATCCTGTGTTTTTTACAGACTAAAAATCCAGTATGGTAAATGTGAACGGAGGTAAGCGGGCCTCCGCCGCGAAAAAGCCGTCAGGTCTATGCGCTGCTTATTTTTCCGGGATCGGGTGATTGACCTTTTCCCAGGCCGCTGCGAAATCAAAGGGCTTGTCGTGTGCGCCTTCATGGCAGGACAGGCACTGCTTCTTTATGTCATCTTCAGACTTGTAATCGGTCATCCCGGCGGCCACGGATTGGGCATGGTCTTTCATGACGCTCATCTTCTTGTAGTCGTTTCCGGGGCCGTGGCAGGCCTCGCAGCCGACACCCTCCGCCTTGAGCTCGGCGTTTTTCTCGGCCAGCGGGGCGTGGCACTTGAGGCATTTGGGGTTATCCGGGGCATCCGCGGCGATCTCTTTGGCCGCATCCGTGTTTAGGGCTTCGAACGACTTGGAATGCTTGCGGGATTCCCACTTGGGGAACTGTTCACCCTGTTTTTCCGACTTGTGGCACATCTTGCACTTGGCTGCGCCGGCATAAGTTGCGTCCTGGCTGTAAAGGTTAAAGACCAGAACCACAGCCGCCATCAGGAACAGCATCACTATGAGTTTCTTCATCATTTCCTCCTCTTCTTCCTGAGAATTTATGGAAAAAACAGATTCAGATTATACAGAAATCTCAAAAAAAAGTCACCCGAATTAATCTTTTTCTTCTCCGGATATCGTGGTCTGGCGGTCTGCGATGCGCTGCTCTAAAAAGGCGGACATCAGGTCCAGGGCTTTGCCGATGTTGGGGTGGGACAGGCTGTAGAAGATCTTGGTTCCTTCCCTGCGTGTGGATACCAATCCCTTGTCGCGCAGGATGTGGAGGTGCTGGGAGAGGTTGGAGGTGTCGATCCCGGTGTACTCGGCCAGATCCGTGACCGTCCGCTCTCCTTCGCGTAACGTTTCGATCACTATAAGGCGCTTGGAGTGACCGAAGGTCTTGCAGACCTCGGCGTGCATCTCAAAATACTCTTTGGATTTCTTCATAGAATCTCTCCCTGATTCAGATATATTAGACGGGAAAGAAAATTATATCAACCATAATCTCTAAATTAAATGGATTATAAAGCGCTTATAAACCGGGATTAAAAGCGCGGCGATGTCCCAGGTCTCAACAGCGAACGAGCAGGGGGATTCTCTCCCTGACAGAGAGAGCGGGGGCCGATCTTCAGGGAGTTTTTGTGAGCGAGGCGACCTGTCCGGCC
Organism: uncultured bacterium; assembly: GCA_965602945.1. Lineage (GTDB taxonomy): Bacteria > Acidobacteriota > Aminicenantia > Aminicenantales > Aminicenantaceae > JAUXEH01. The sequence goes on from CBFDBC010000096.1 coordinate 8,333, forward strand.
AGCTCGTCCAGCATCTCATCAAAGAACATGGCGTTGTGTATGCCGGAGCTGCCGTCCGTCCGGATTGAGTAAAAGATCCGCTCGATCTGGGAGAGCTGTTTGCTCTCTTCAGGAGTAAGATTTTCTCTCTTGATATTCCGGATAGCGGATCGAAGCGCCTGTACATTCTCCCTGAAGGAAGCCTGCCACTCGTCGAACATCTCCTCATAGCCTTCGTCGTGGCAGTCCAGGCATTTTTCGCGGCCGGAACGGAAGATCCTGTCCGCGTCGTTTAGGTGACAGTCGGTGCATGCCGCCCCGGCTTCGGCCATGATGTCCTTGGGGATCTCAAGGCCCTCAAGCTCGCCGCCTTGATAGAAACGTGACTGCAGCTCGTGGCAGGTCAAGCACTCCCGGGTCGTGTCCTGGTGGTGGCATCCCGCACACGACTTTTTCGTGGCGATGAATTCCCCGTGGGTCCGCGTATTGGAATGACAGGCGGAACACTCCAGATTCTCGTTCAGGATGTGTTCCTTGTGGTGGAAATTCATACCGAAGATGCGCGAGGTGTTCTCCTCGATCCCGGCGTGGCAGTTGGAGCATTGAGTGGGGATTACTTCCGATGCCTCGACAATGGCTTTCGGCCTGTAGGGAGACTCCACTGTGTCCAGGGCTGCAGTGATGGAATTGAAGGAGGCCCGTATGAGCTCCTGCGAGAATGTCACGTTGTGGACGCTCTTGCCCTTCTCCACGATCTCGATGTTGAGGAGGGCATCCTGCATCAGGGCTTCTGCTTTGGCCGTGTCTCCGCTCCGGCTCTGCCGTATCTCTCCGGCCGCACGCCGGTAAATGGCCCGGATCTCCGCCAGTTTTTTCGCGGTGGAGGATTCCCAGGTCTTCATTATGCGGCCGAATCCCGCCCCATGGCAGGATTCACAGGCGTCGGCTTCCGAGACCAGCGTGTCGCTCGTGACCAGGCCGCCGCCGGATTCCTCGTGGAACATGTGGCAGCCCTTGCAGCTCAGGCCCTTCTCCAGCATGATGTTGGGCACCGGATGATCCACGCCGCGTCCGCCCTCTCCCGTGTACAGGATCTTCTGCGCCTGGTGGTAATCCGTGTGGCAGCTCTGGCAGTCGGCGATGTTCTCGAGGTCCTTTTGGATCTTGTGCTGGATGTCCAGGTGGCACTGGTTGCACTCGATCTTGTTGAGGGAGATGTGGACGGAGTGCATCAGATCTGTGTCCTCGTATCGTTCGAGCCGTTCCTGCTCCATGTGACATTTGTAGCAGTTCACGGGGGGGACTTCGCCGTCTCCGATGATGGTGTTGGTATGGCACTTGTCGCAGGCAAATTCCTTGTCGAAGACCAGGGTGTGGTTGTATCGCGAGGTGCCTTCATTGGTCAGTGTTTCCCGGTTGTGGCAGTGGCCGCAGTCGTCGATCTGGGGATAATGCTCGCTCTCCTTGAAGTGGCAGATGAAACAGGTGCTCTCGGTCACCGTGATGTGCTCTCCCTGTACGATCTGGGAGTGGCAGCTCACGCACTGGAGCTGTTTGCCCCGCTTGAGATCCTCGAAGTGGACCTTGTGGTCGAAGACCACGTTGTTGAAGGGGACCTCTCCCTCGAGGAGCCGTTTGTCGTGGCAGCCCGACTGGAGGCAGCTTTCGTCCTTGATCTCGGCCCAGGGCTTGGATTTCACATAGAGCTTGGTCCAGTAGCGGCCGACCATGACCAGGCCTTCGATCTTTTTTCTGAGCTTGGACTGGATGCCGCCTCCCGGAGGGTAGTGGCATTTGCTGCATTCGATCTCTTGATGCGTCGAGCTCTCCCAGCTGGCGAAATAGGGCTCCATGTAGTGGCAGGAGGCACAAAATCCCGAGTGGGAAGTGAACTCCACGGCGGCAACGGAGAAAACCAGGAAGGCCCCGGCCAGGATCGCCAGGATGATCAGTCTTTTTTTAGCTTTCTTGCTCAGGGTTTTTATCTTTATCATTGTTCTCTGCTTTGATTTTATTATTCAGATATTGATTTTGAATGCTACGAGTTTCGCATTCAGCGTTTATCTTATCAAAGTGAAATCATCGGGTCCCGTGCGCTCATTTGTAACTGTGGAGTCCGGCCAGGAGGTAGTTCACACCGAAGTAGGTGAACAGCGCGGCCAGGAATCCCAGGATGGCGATGATCGCGGAGCGGCGCCCCTTCCAGCCCATGACGACCCGGGTGTGCAGGTAGAGGGCGAACACGAACCAGGTGATGAGGCTCCAGACTTCCTTGGGGTCCCAGCTCCAGTAGGTGCCCCAGGCTTTGTAAGCCCACACCATGCCGAAGACCAGGCCCCCCAGCGTGAACAGGGGGAAGCCGATGGCTATGCAGCGGTAGCTGACGGAATCGAGCTTCTCCGATGAGAGCGCCCCTTCCTTGGCCGTTCCTTTTTTCTCGCGGGCGTCGGCGATCAGGTACATGATGCTGGTCACGAAGGCCACGGCAAAGAAGGCCTCGCCCAGCATGGTGACCGAGACATGCAGCCAGAGCCAGTAGCTCTGGAGCGCAGGGACCAGCGGTGTGGCATTTGAGGGCATCAGCGGGGACGAAGCCAGGGCCATGAGGCCGATCACGATCAGCATGAAGTAGGGGCCGGCCTTGCGGATCTTGAACTTGCCCTCGATGACGGCATAGGCCAGGATGGCCGACCAGGCCAGGAACGAGAGGGACTCGTACATGTTGGTGAAGGGGGCGTGCCCACTCTGGATGGTGCGAAGGATCAGCGCCGCCGTGTGTATGACCAGTCCCAGTACAGACAGTGTGAATCCCATCTTGGCCAGGCTTTCCTTCTTCCCGAACAGGAAAGCGAAGTAGAAAAATGCCGCCCCGATGTAGGTCAGGAAGGCTAAAGCGAACAGGGTGGACTCGTTCATTTATGGCTCCTCAGGTCTTCCAGGATGGTGTCGAATTCCGTCTGAAAGGCGTATTTATTCTTGGTGGCGATGCCGCCGGCCGTGACCTGGACACGGTCCTGCTCTGTTTCCAGGGCCACGCGGACCTCGGACGGGGGCCAGAAAAAGGCCACGAACAGGCCCAGCGTGAGCAGGATGCAGCCCGCCCATATGAAGTTGACTCCCGGATCCCTGGCCATCTCGATCCCCGAGTACTGCGTGGAATCGAGGCTCTGGAACAGGAAGGAGAATTCGTGCTCCTTGTCGGAGTGCATCTGGCCGAAGTCCGGGTACCGGGAAAACACCCAGGCTGCGAATATCCGCTCCCCCTGCTGCCGGCCTTCGATCAGCACGGCCGGGTTGTTGGGCTGGGCGGAACGCGAGGCCACGCGGCCGTCCTCTCCGATGATGAAATCGGGGACGAAGCTGACGATCTCCACCTCGGTCTCTCCGTCGCTCAGGAGTGACTTCTCTTCCAGTCCCAGGTTGAGCTCGTCGCCGAACTCGGGGTCGTCCTTTTTCTGAGCCAGGATCTCGAAGCGGGGATTTTCCCAATCATAACCATACTGGCTCTGGTAGAACATGAAGCCCCGGAAAGAAAGCGGATGGTTGACCTCGATCGTCTGGGCGCGGATCTCCTGCCCGTCCTCCAGCACCGTGAGGGTGCTCTTCCAGTCCTTAACCGCGCCGCTGGGGTAGTAATCGGTCTGAAATTTGTCCAGCCTCAGGCTGATCCCGGCCTCGGGTACTTCGAGGGTCCGGCCCTCGTGTATGGTGAGCATGCGCCGCATGCCTGTGAAGCCGCTTATGATGCCCCCGGCCAGGATGATCAGGAGCCCCACGTGGACGATGTCGGATCCGAACAACCCTGCGATCTTCTTTTGTGCCAGGATCGAAAGACGTCCATCATGGCTTGCCTGCCGCGTCCGGAAGTGCCGGGACTTGAGTGTGGACGTGACCTTCTGGGCCGCCTGCTCGAGGTTTCCCTTGAGCTTCACAGCCCCGCTTGTCTTCAGGGTCTGGATTTTTGCGGGCTCGCTCTCCACCCGTGGCCGGAAGGCCCTGCGCCACTTGGCTCCGAACCGGGTCAGCGTGCACACAGCCGTGTTGAAGGAGAACAGAAACAGCAGGCCCATATACCACCAGGAGTGGTAGAGGTCGGTGACCTCGAGCTGGATGAGCAGGGGGGCGAGCCGGCCGTAGCGTATGGCATATTCCGCATCCGTGCGAAGCTGCGGGACCAGCGTCCCCAGGATTGAGGCCAGAGTGATGATGATCAGCAGTATTATGGCCATTTTGACGGAGCTGAAATAGTTTAATATGAACTTCATGGATAATGGTCCCTTGTCTAGACTAATATCGAGAAATTATATCGGATTTATGCATATTTAGCAATGCTTTAGCGCGTCAACGGACCGATAATTTCATATATTTTTTCTCGGGTCCAGTTAATGCTTCATCTCCCGACGCCGGGTGCCCGGGAACACAGAGGTGTCACTCTTTTTGCCATGGGTTCTGTGGAGTTGGTGACACAATCATCAAAGTTATCAAAGCCTGACCCCCAATAAAAAAGGGCGGCCCGAAGGCCGCCCTTTT
>CBFDBC010000097.1:0-12840 GCA_965602945.1 uncultured bacterium
CTCCTTTTCACTCTGAGCCTGCGCTCCTTCTCCGCACATTCGCCTTTTCATCCAGGAAGAAAGAAGGCTCTTTTGCGTGGAGGAGTGCGGGACAACCGGTGGAGGGGAAGATCTGGATGGCTACCCGTCGACCTTGTCCTCGTCGGTGTACATCCGTCCCTGGGTGGCATCTTCGAATCCCAGGCAGCACATCAACCGTCCGCACAGCCCGGAGATCTTGGTGGGATTGATAGCGATCTGCTGCTTCTTTGCCTTCTGGATGGTGACCGGCTCAAAGGTCTTCATAAAACTGGAGCAGCAAAGGACGCGGCCGCAAACTCCCAGGCCCCCGATCATCTTGGCCTCGTCGCGGACACCGATCTGCCGCATCTCGATGCGCATCTTGAATTCTTTGGCCAGGTCTTTCACAAGCTGCCGAAAATCGATCCTTCCGTCCGCGGTGTAATAAAAAATGCCTTTCTTTTCGTTGAAAAAATAGCGGACCCGGACCAGTTTCATGGGAAGCTTCCGCTCCTCGATCCGGCCCAGACAGAACTTGAAGGCCTGCTTCTCCTTCTGTTCCAGCCATTCGAATTTGCTGATGTCCTCCGGTGTGGCCTTGCGAATGATCTTGGTGGAAGCTCTGTGGGTGTTCGAAGAGCCGCAGACATGACTGGAGACATTGACGACTTCGCCCAGGTCTCCTCCCAGATCTGATTCGATTATGCACCGGTCGCCGACCAGGAGGTCGTATTTTCCTTTTTCAGCCCGGAATACCTTGCCCAGGCGTTCCGAGTGTATACACAGTGTGTCAGACATGATGATTTCCCATTATATTGCTGATCATGGAGCTCATGAACAGCTTGATGTTCACGTTTCGTTGCAGTGAATTGAGCTGGCCCTCTATCTGCTCCAGCATTGCCAGGATCTGCTCGAGCCGGACCGAAGGGGCCTCTTCCCTGAGTAGCGGTTCAAAATCCGGATTAAGCAGAAGCTCGGAGTCGGCATTTTCCTTGATCAGGATCAGATCCCGGCTGAACGAGGCCAGCAGCTCCAGCGTGGAGCGTATCTCCTCCTCAGCGACTCCCCGGCGCAGGTTCGAATACTCCTTAAAAAACGGGATCGATGGTTCCCGGTGGAGGAAGGAGAGAAACAACTGCCAGGTCTCTTCCCTCTCGACCCGGACCTCCTCCCAATCCATGTTCATGGCCTGCTTCAGGTTGCCCCGCACCAGGAGTGAGAGGATTTTGGCCTTCTCCTCGGAAAAATCATGTTCGATCAGGCATCGCGCGATATCATCCCTGGATACCGGCGAAAAACTCAACACCTGGCAGCGTGATTTTATGGTCGGGAGGATGACGAACGGATTGGGGGTGATGAGGATGATGTGAGAGAAGGAAGGGGGCTCCTCCAGGATCTTGAGGAGGGAATTGGAGGCCTCAGGGCTCATCTTCTCCGCCGGGTTCACGATAAAGACCCGCTTCCGGCCCACCATAGGCTTGAAATAGGCCGCCTCCTTCAATATCCGTATCTGATCGATCTTCAGCACCTCTTTTTCTGGGGAGATCCGCATGACATCCGGAAAGATTCCTTTGTTGACGGCCGCGCAGGCCGCGCAGGATTCACAAGCATCATCCGTTAGATTCAGGCAGTTGAGGGCTTTGGCCACCACCAGGGCCGTCTCGATCTTGCCCACGCCCTGGGGACCGGAGAACAGCAGCGAGTTGGGAACCCGTTCCCTCTGCAGCGCCTTGGTCAGGATCTTCTTTATGCGTGCGTTGCCGGTTATGTCACTGAAGCTCATGTATCCATCCGATTCATCCCATTATATACCAAACCGATAGATTTAAAGAAGGGGTCAGGCTTTGATAACTTTGATATTTAGTCCCGGCCCAGACCTGTTCCTTGACTTTATCAACGTTATCAAAGCCTGACCCCCAATAGATCAGTTCATGATCGGGTCATCGATTACCTTGAGGTCCTTTGTGGCGATCTCCTTGTCATCAACCATCAGTGTCACTTTGTATGTCCCAGGCTCCACGAGGGACGCGCCTCCCCGCCTCCGCTGCTGTCCTTCCTGCTGACGGACGGTCTTGCGCAGGTTCCAGGACACCTTCTTCAGGCCCGGATCGCCGGATCCCCGAATCTCCCGAAGCGTCTCGCCGGCCTGGTCCTTGACCACGACGGTAACCTTTTTGGCCTCGGTCCCGATGTAGTAGTAGATATCGGATCCCACGGGAGGATTGTTCGCCTTGGCGAATTCACCGTAGCTCTGGCCCCGCCTTTCCAGCATATTCCACTTGACGGTGCGCTGGGGCTCGAACAGGTAGGCGGCCTCTTTGAACACCTCCGGCTTCATCTCCTTGAAAGGATAGATGTCGACGATGTAGAAGCCCCGCCCATAGGTGGCGATGGCCAGGTCGCGCTCGCGTTTCTGGATGTCCATATCCATCATGATCACATCCGGGGCCTCATCCGATATGTTGGTCCATTGGCCGCCTCTGTCGAACGTCGCGAAAAGGCCGTAGTCGGTCGCCAGGTAGAGCACATCGGGATTGTCGGGGTCTTCCTCGATGTCCCTGACCGGATTCATCAGACCGCCGCTCAAGTCAGTCCAGGTCTTGCCGAAGTCGGTGGTCACGAAGACATAGGAATTGTCCTCATCGTGGGTGCGGTATCCCGACCAGGTCACGTAGCAGGTCTCCAGATCATGGGCCGAGGGTTCCACCCGCGTGACCCAACGGTCGAAGGGGATGAGGTCGCCCTGGATGTTCTTCTTGGGCTTACCGTTCGGATCGTAAAAGTTGAAGGTGATGTTGGTCCAGGAGTCCCCTCCGTTACGGCTCAGCTGGAGGTTGCCGTCATCGGTCCCGGCCCAGAAGACACCCGGTTTTACGGGAGATTCGGCAAACGTGTAGACCGTGGCATACTGCAGGTTGGTGAGCTTCGACTCTTCGATCCGCGCCTGGTTGTTGCGCGAGAGATCGGGGCTGATGGTCTCCCAGGTCCCGGGCTCCCCGCGGCTCTTGGACATGTGCACGTGCTGTGAGCAGACGAAGACGATGCCGGGGTTGTGAGGTGAGAGGTGGATGGGCGAGTCCCACTGGTAGCGCTGGGGGGCCTTGCCCGCTTCGTTCTCCTCACTGGTGTTGCGCACCGAGAGGCTGACCATCTCGCCGGTCTTGAGGTTCATGCGGTTCGAGCGGCCGAACTGGCTCTCGAAATAGATCCACTCGGGGTTCCACCAGTCCCGCAGCACGTAGTAGCCGTCTCCCGAGGGGAGGTAGGTCCAGTCGGCCGGGAACACGCCGTACTGGTTGCGGTTCCGGGAAGGCCCGATCCAGCACCCGTTATCCTGGGTGCCGCCCATGACGTTGTAGGGCATCTCGTTGTCGACAGAGATGTCGTAGAACTGCTGGGCGCTGATGGTCTCTTTCTGGGACCAGTTCTTGCCGCCGTTCCAGGTCTGGGACACGCCGCCGTCGTTACCGCACAGGATGTGGTTGGAATCGAGGGGATCGATCCAGATGCCGCGCACGTCCACGTGGCATTTCCCGTTCCCGAACCAGGGGGCGTTCTTGAAGGTCTTGCCGCCGTCCCGGGAGACCTTCTGTATGGTCTCCACGGCATAGAGTACGTTCTCGTCGTTGGGGTCCACCTCGATCCGCCCGGCATAGCCTGCCTCGATGTCGTTGATCTGGGCGCTGCCCCCGGACTGTTTGTACTCGGTCATACGGGTCCATGTCTCGCCCAGGTCATCGGAGCGATAGACGACCCCGGACTTCTTGATCGGCTGCTGGATCTGGAAAACTCCCGCATGGATGATCTCCAGGATATGGCGGTTCATGGCCTGCATGCGTGATTTCTGGCTCTTGGCCTCCTTGCTGTCCTCCTCGATCTCTCCCTGGGCCGCGTCGTGGTAGGCCTGGATGATCTTCTGGACCTCGTCGAGGCTCTCCAGGATCTCCTTCTCGTCCTTGTACACCTGCCGGGCCTTCTTGTTGAGTGCCGCGAGATTGACTCCCAGCTTGGACATGAGTTCCGGGTCCTTGATCATTTCATTGAGTTTTTCCACCAGGTCCTCGGCCTCTTCGAATTCGATAGGCTCGAAATCCACCAGCTTGGCGATGTCTTTGTTGATCTTGAGAGTTTTCAGCTTTTTCAGGCCCCAGCCGTCCTGGAACAGACGCCTCGCATTAAAATTCGCGGAGCCGTCCCGGTCCCTCAAACCCAGGTTGACCTCCTCGTCATAGCGGATGTAGACGATATCCGGATTCTTGGGGTATATGGTGACGCCATTCCAACCGCTCTTGATGCCCTGCGGCAGGCCGTCGGTGAGCTGCTTCCAGGTCTGGCCGCCGTCGGTGGTCTTGTAGTAGTTGTTCCCGGGCTGGCGGTCGATGAAGGTCCAGCTCCGGCGGTAGGTCTTGTAACCGCCCACGATCACGACGTCCGAGTTCCGGGGATCGATGACAAAATCTCCCACGCCCCGGTCCTTGAGGTCCAGTACCAGGTCCCAGGTCTCTCCGCCGTCGGTGGTCTTGTACAGGCCGCGCTGACAGTCCATCAAATTGCTGTAGAGCTTGCCCTCGGCCGCCACGTACACGATGTCGGGGTTCTTGGGATCGATGGCGATCTTGGGGATGTAGTGGCTCTCCTCCAGCCCGATTAGGGTCCAGGTCTTGCCGGCATCCGTCGATTTCCACATCCCGTTCCCATGGGCGCTGGACCGTGCGTGCATGGCCTCTCCTGTCCCCATATATACGATGTTGTGATCGGAAGCTGCGACCTCGACATTGCCGATGCTCATGTTGCCGTACTGGTCAAAAATGGGCTTGAAGCTGATGCCGCCGTCATCCGTCTTCCAGAGTCCGCCGCTGGCCGTGGCCACGTAATAGATCCGGCTCTGGCCGCTGGGAACGGCAAAGTCCGTTATCCGTCCCGAAAACGTCCAGGGGCCGATGTGGCGCCAGGCAAAGACGTCCAGGTCTTTGGTCGTGATCCCGCTCGGGGCCTCCTCCTGGGCGATCGACGCCCCCGATAATCCCCAGCAGAGCAGAACCGTAAGGATTAGAATCCTAAGGAAGTTGGTTTTCATGGTTTCTCCTTTTGCTTAGTGTCTGTCAGTGATGTATGTTCATGCCCCGCCTCAGCGAAGGCTTCGAGCAAAAACCGTCCCGTGTGGGAGGCGTTCTCTTGACAAACCTCCTCAGGCGTCCCGGAAGCGACCACCCAGCCGCCCCGCTCTCCGCCCTCCGGGCCCAAGTCGATAATATAATCGGAATATTTAATAACTTCAAGGTTATGTTCTATTATGACCACGGTGTTTCCCAGTTCCACCAATTCAGACAGCACATCCAGCAGCTTCCGCACATCGTCGAAATGGAGCCCCGTGGTCGGCTCGTCCAGAAGGTAGAGCGTCCTTCCCGTGTCGGTCCGGCTCAGTTCCTTGGTGAGTTTGATGCGCTGGGCCTCCCCGCCCGAAAGCGTGGGCGCGGGCTGCCCCAGCCTGAGATAACCGAGCCCCACCTGTTTGAGCAGGCCCAGCTTTTTGCGCAGGGTGGGATGGGCCTTGAGAGCGTCATAAGCCTCGTCCACGGTCATGGCCAGGTATTCCGCTATGTTCTTCCCTTTGAACCGCACCGCCAGAGTCTCCTTGTTGTAACGGGCGCCCCGGCAGCGATCGCAGGTGACGAACACATCCGGCAGGAAGTGCATCTCTATCTTGCGGGCTCCCGCGCCCTGGCACTCCTCGCATCGTCCCCCCTCAATGTTGAAGCTGAAGCGGCTGGCGGTGTATCCCCGGATCCGTGACTCCTGAGACCGCGCGAAAAGCTGTCGCAGCGGGGTGAAGAGCCCCGTGAAGGTAGCCGGGTTGGAACGGGGAGTGCGTCCGATCGGTTTCTGATTCACGGAGATGACCTTGTCGAGTCTGTCCACACCCAGGATCCTGCGGTGGTCCCCCGCGCGGTGTTCGGCCTTGTGCAGGCGCCCGGCCAGGCTTCTGTACAGTATGTCGTAGATCAGCGTGCTCTTGCCCGAACCCGAGACGCCGGTCACGACGGTCATGGCCGAGAGCGGGAAACGGACATCGATGTCCTTCAGGTTGTGCTCCTTGGCCCCCTCGACCGTCAACCAATCCGCAGGTGTTCGCCTCCTGGGAGGTATGGGGATGGCCTTGATCCCGCTCAGGTACTGGGCTGTCAGGGATTCCTTCGAGTCCAGGATCCGGGGCAGGTCTCCCTCCGCCACCTTTTCCCCGCCCTTTTCCCCGGCTCCAGGACCCAGGTCCAGGATATAGTCCGCCGCCCGGATGGTCTGCTCGTCATGCTCCACCACCACCACGGAATTTCCCTGGTCACGGATCCCCCTCAACAGCGAGATCAAACGGCCGTTGTCCCGCTGATGGAGCCCGATGGTGGGTTCGTCCAGCACATAGAGAACACCTCTCAGATTGACCCCCACCTGGGCCGCCAGCCGGATGCGGCGTGCTTCTCCGCCCGAAAGGGATGCCGTTGTGCGCGACAGCTGCAGATATCCCATGCCCAGCTCCCGGATCACTTCGAGGCGGGACAGGATCTCTTTCCGGATGCGCGAAACCACAGGCTGAAACATCTTCACAAAAGAAAAGGTGTCGAACGTTTCGATCAGCCGGTTGACCGGGAGGGAGCTCAACTCGTGGATATTCAGCCCCCCCACCTTGACAGCCAGGGACTCCCGGCGCAGCCGGCTCCCCCCGCATGCCGGACAGCTCTCATCCGTGACCTCATAGTCGCCGCGATGGTTGAGGCGGGTCCGGAAGCCCAGGCCGTGACAGGCCGGGCATGCACCGTAGGGGCTGTTGAAGGAGAACGCCCGGGGTTCCAGTTCGGGCAGGCTGATCTCGCAGAAGGGGCACAGCAGGTTCAGAGAGTAATACAACTCCTCCCCTGAAGCCCTCAGGACCAGCAGGTCGCCATCGGCCATTTCCAGGGCCGTTTCGACCGCCTCCTGCAACCGCCCGGGGCTCTCCTGAGCCACCTGGACCTCGTCCACCAGGATCTCGATGTTGTGGTTCCGGTTCCGTTCCAGGACGATCTCTTCATCCAGGTTCCTCAACCCACCGTCGACACGTGTGCGCAGGAAACCCTTCTTCCGATACCTCTCGAAGAGACGCAGGTATTCGCCCTTGCGGCCCTTCACTACAGGGGCCAGTACCTTGACCTTCTCGCCCCCGGCTGCAGCCGTTATCCGCCGGATGATCTCTCCAGGGGTCTGAGAGCTAACCATCCGGTCACAGCTGGGGCAGTGCGGCGTTCCCGCGCGGGAGAACAGGAGGCGGAGGAAATCGTAAGTCTCCGTGACGGTGCCCACGGTGGAGCGGGGATTGAAGGAGATGGTCTTCTGGTCGATGGAGATGGAGGGGGAGATGCCTTCTATGGACTCAACATCCGGCTTCTCCAGCTGCTCGATGTACTGGCGGGCATACGCGGAGAGGCACTCGATATACCGCCGCTGGCCCTCTGCGAACAGGGTGTCGAAGGCAAGGGAGGACTTGCCCGAGCCGCTGGGGCCGGTGATGACGATCAGGCGGTTGCGCGGCAGGCTGACATCGATCCGCTTCAGGTTGTGCTGCGCCGCTTTTTTGACCCTGATCTCGTCCAACATAGTCTCCTATTCTAGCACATCCGCTCGCTCCCGCAACATTTCGAAGCGGAAGCTGTAAGCATTTTCGAAACCGTGATTCTATTTGATCAGGAGGGTAGGCTGATGAGGAGGCCATCCGGAGGCGAGCGGGCCGACGTTTCAGTTTACCCAACTGAGTCATTACTGTCACGGTTTTGGAAATGCTCCTGTATCAGCTTCTGCTTGAAATCCCCAGAGCAGACCCCTATCATAGGATTAGATCATACGAGTCGAGGCGGCATTATGGAGACCGAAAACAAGATCGAACTGGCTCTGGCAGAATTGAAAAAGCAGGGGATCCGAGAGGATTCCCTGCAGGCCATGGAGCGCATCCCGGCGCGCGAGGGGCGATACCTCGATTACCCTCCGGAGGTCCATCCCGGCCTGGTAAAGGCGCTCCAGGAAAAGGGGTATGAGCGCCTCTACACGCACCAGCACCACACCTGGGAACTCCTCCGGCAGAAGAAGAATGCGGTCATCGTCACGCCCACGGCGTCCGGGAAAACCCTGTGCTACAACCTCCCGGTGCTCGACTCCATCCTCAGGAACCCTTCGGCCCGCTCCATCTACCTGTTCCCCACCAAGGCCCTGTCTCAGGACCAGCGGGCGGAACTGGACGACACCATCCAGAAGCTCCCGGACGAGATCCGCATCTTCACCTACGACGGAGACACCCCCCAGGACGCACGCAAGGCCATCCGCGCCCGGGGCCACATCGTCATCACCAACCCGGACATGCTCCATTCCGGCATCCTCCCCCACCACACAAAATGGATCAAGCTGTTCGAAAACCTCCAGTTCATCGTCATCGACGAGCTCCACAACTACCGCGGGATCTTCGGAAGCCACCTGGCCAACGTGCTGCGGCGTCTGAAGCGCATCGCCCGTTTCTACGGCTCGGATCCCCGCTTCATCCTGTGTACCGCCACGATCGCCAACCCCAAGGAGATGGCGGAAAAGGTGGTCGAGGAGCCGGTTTCCCTGGTGGATGACAACGGCGCCCCCAGCGGCGAGAAATTCTTCATCTTCTACAACCCGCCGGTCGTCAACAAGTTCCTCGGTATCCGGCGGTCCTACGTCAAGGAGGCGCGCCGCATAGCCGCGCTCTTCATTCGCCAGGACCTCCAGACCATCGTCTTCGCGCAGAGCAGGCTCATCACGGAAGTCCTATTGACCTATCTCAAGGATGACTTTGAAAAGAACGTCACCCAGGAAGGCCTCATCCGCGGATACAGAGGCGGTTACCTCCCCCGGAAACGCCGGGAGATCGAGAAGGAGCTGCGTTCGGGCAAGATCCGGGGCGTCATCTCGACCAATGCCCTGGAGTTGGGAATCGACATCGGAAGCCTGGACGTGGCAGTCCTAGCGGGATACCCGGGGACCATCGCCTCGACCTGGCAGAGGGCGGGACGGGCCGGCCGCAAGACAGGACAGTCCGCCGCCGTGCTGGTGGCTTCCAGTTCGCCGCTGAACCAGTTCATCGTCAACCATCCGGATTACTTCTTTTCCAGGAATCCGGAAAGGGCGCTCATCAATCCCGACAACCTTTCCATCCTGGTGAGCCACATCGAATGCGCCGCCTTCGAACTGCCCTTCGTGGACGGCGAGAAATTCGGCACCGTGGACATCGGAGAGATCCTTTCCTTCCTGGAAGACGAGAAACTCGTCCACCACTCCCAGGACAAATGGTACTGGACATCCGATGTCTATCCGGCAGACGGGGTTAACCTCCGCAGCATCTCCTCGGATAATTTCGTGGTGGTGGATACCACCGAGAAGTCCCGTGTCATAGCCGAAGTGGACTTTTCCTCGGCCCTGACTACGCTGCACCCCAAGGCTATCTACATCTGCGAAGGGGAGCAGTACATCGTCGAGGACCTGGACTTCGAGCAGAGGCGCGCCTACGTACGCCGGACCGACATCGATTATTACACCGATGCCATAGACTATACCAAGATCAAGATCCTGGATGAGTTCGACCGGCGCAACCTCAAGAACTGTACCCTGCAGCATGGGGAGGTGCACGTGGCCACCCAGGTCGTGGGATTCAAGAAGATCAAATTCCACACCATGGAGAATGTGGGGGCCGGGGACCTCAGCCTACCTCAGAACGAGATGCACACCACGGCCTACTGGCTAACCGTTCCCGCGGACCTCCTCACGAGCCTGCCTTTTTCCTCGGAACAGAAGATCAACGGGCTTTTTGGGCTCACATACTGCCTGCACCATGTCTCCCCCCTGTTCATGATGTGCGACCTGCATGACATCGGGGTCTCGCTGGGAGACAACGCCACCGGGAAGTCCATCCCGCCGCGGGACATCCGGCAGAGGATACCCAACCGGGAAGAGATGATGTTCTATGCGGACGAAGCATTCGAGCCCAACATCTTTGTCTACGACAACTTCCCCGGGGGGATCGGGCTAAGCCCCTCGCTGTTCGAGCTGGAGAAGACGCTGCTGGAGCAGTGTCTGAAGACTATCAGAAGCTGCCCCTGCCAGGGCGGGTGCCCGTCCTGTGTGGGGCCAACCAAATCCAGCGGCCAGATGGCCAAGGATGTGGCTCTCCAGGTCCTGCAAGAGCTGTTGACGGGCTGAATTTCGGTGCGCCCGGGATCGGTGTCCACATTGACTTCCCCGGGGGTATGTGCTACTTTTTGAGAGTGAATAGTCATGAACTTCCTCAAACTCATACTACAGGGCAGTCTAATCGTCCAGATGGTGCTTCTCATCCTGCTGTTTTTCTCGGTATTTTCCTGGGCTGTGATCTTTTTCAAACGCAACACCCTTAAGGCCGCGACCATCCAGTCCCGGAAGTTTCTTTCGGTATTCCGGCAGAGCAAGAACCTTCTCGAGGTCAACGAGGCCTCGAAGAAATACCGGGCAAGTCCCCTGGCCTCCCTGTTCCGGGGCGCGTACAAGGAACTGGCCTACATGACGAAGTCCGACCCCAATCCCAAGCTGACCTCCGACAATATGGAGAGCATCAACCGGGCCCTGATCAAGGCATCCAACCGTGAGGTGGCCAAGCTGGAGAAGATGATGAGTTTCCTGGCCACGACCGGCAGCGTCACGCCCTTTATCGGGCTGTTTGGGACGGTGTGGGGAATCATGGACGCCTTCCAGGAGATCGGGGAGTCCCAGACCACGGCCCTGCAGGTCGTCGCTCCGGGGATCGCCGAGGCCCTCATCGCCACGGCCGTGGGCCTGTTCGCGGCCATCCCGGCGGTCATCGCCTACAACCATTTTCTCCAGCGCATCAAGGAGTCCATCACGGAGATGGAAGATTTTTCCATCGAATTCCTCAGCATAACCGAAAGACTCTATGGCAGCTAGATACCGCTCCATTACGAAAAAAGAGGTGGGCACCTCGATGTCGGCCATCAACGTCACGCCCTTGGTGGACGTCATGCTGGTGATGCTCATCATCTTCATGGTCACGGCCCCCATGATGCAGTCCGGGATCGGTGTCAACCTCCCCCAGGCAGAGACGCGCTCCACGCCGGCCGAAGAAGGGTTGACTCTGACCATCACTTCAGACCGCTATATCCACCTCCAGGACCAGGTCATCAGCCAGTTCCTGCTGGAGGATTCGCTCAAGGCATACTTTGCCGGCCAGGAAGAAAAGGTGGTGTACCTGAAAGCGGACCAGGACCTGCCCTACGGCTTCGTGATCACGGTCATCGACATCGCCAAGAAGGCAGGGGTCGAGGTGGTGGGGCTGGTGACCGAGCCGGTGGACGAAAAAAACCGGCGGTGAACCGTCATGGAAATGCTGCGAATGCACGACAGGCGCTTCAAGCGTGCGGTCATATTCTCGGTTTCCGTGCATCTGCTGCTCTTCATCCTGCTGGTCACTTCCCCCTATTTTCCTAAACCGGGCCGGAGGGACATCATCCAATACGTCGAGGTCATGTCTTTTAGTGGAGGGGGGGGGAGCCCCGGCGGCGGAGGAGGAGGCGGGGGCAGAGCGCCCGCTGCCAAGAAGACAGAGAGCCAGGTGGAGACGGCCGTTCCGGAACGGCAGAGCCTGCGTGACCTCACGACCCCTCAGAAATTCGAGGAGAACAAGCCTCCGGCCATGACCCATCCCATGGACAAGCCGCAGCGGGACAGCCGGCCGGTACCGGAGAAAAAGGCCGTCATCCAGAAGTCTCAGCCCGGTGCCAAGCCCAATCCCGGGGACCAGGACGCTGCGGAGGAAGGGACCGGAAGCGGCGGGGGTACCGGAACACGCGTGGGCCTGGGCATCGGAAGCGGAGAGGGAGGTTTCGGCTTCGGAGAAGGCTACGGAGGAGGAACGCTCGCGAGTTTCCCCTACAGCTACTACGTGAATGAGATCCGCAGCCGGATCTCCAACAACTGGCAGACCGCCCTGATCAGAAGCGGGACCACGGGAAACGACTTCTCCGAGGTGCGCTTCCGGATCTTCCGCAACGGCCGGATCTCCGAACCGGTGATACTCAGGTCCAGCGGCAACCAGACCATGAACTCTTCGGCCATCCGGGCCCTGCGCAATGCCTCTCCCTTCCCCCCTCTTCCGAGGGGTTACTCGGACGACTACCTGATTGTCCGACTTCTGTTCGAGCACAACCGATGAAAAAAACGACACTTGGCATACTTCTCATCTTGACGGTCTACGGAAACGGCCTGCTGCACGGCCAGAAGGAGGTCGCGATGACCATCCGGGAGGGCGTACCGGTCATCCCGGTGGCCATCCCCGCCTTTATCGCGACGGATTCCTCGGAACAGGCCCAGGCGGCGGCCCGGACACTGCGGGAGGTCGTCCAGGCGGACCTGGAGTACAGCCGTGTCTTCAAGCCCATCCAGGATACCCACTACCGCTACCTGCGACGTCCCCTGAATCCCGAGCAGATCTTCTTCAAGGACTGGGAGGAGCTCCAGGCCAACCTGCTCATCGTGGGACTGGTGAAACAGGGAGAGCAGGAGGGCACGTTCCAGTTAGAGGGCAAGATCTACGATGTCAAGTCGGAACGCTTCATCACCGGCAAAAGCTACACCGCGGAAACCGGGCTGACACGCCTGGTGGCCCACAAGCTCGCGGACGAACTCATGATGGTCTACGGTGAACCGCCCATCTTTACCACCAAGACCGTATTCTGCTCCGACCGGGACGGCAACTGGGAACTCTACATGATGGACTATGACGGGTACAACCAGACCCGGCTGACCTTCAAC
>CBFDBC010000098.1:0-12799 GCA_965602945.1 uncultured bacterium
ACGATCAGGCCCAGGCGGCCCAGTTCCCCCAATCCCGCGTCGATGGCCATGGGGATGCTCAGCCCTACGCCGTTTCCGGCCGGCAGGGCCCGGTAGCCCAGGCCCCGGATGAACTCTGCCAGGGTCGAGGCCGTGACCGCCATCCGGGAGTAGCCGTCGCCCACGGCGGCCGAGGCGATCCTTCCCGGAGAGTTTGAGATCGCGTAGTAGTCCTCCTCGAACGCCAGTGCAACGACGCGGTTGAGGGAGCGGGGGATGTACCAGGCCTCATCCGTCTTCTCGTAGCGGTCTCCCTCGTCCACCACCGGGATGGCCCGCTCCCGGTCGTCCCGAGCCGGCGCGAAGTGTTCTGAGTACATCCAGAGCGGGTTGAGCTCCGCGACTCCGGCAAGGGAGGCTCCGAAGAACAGGGAGGCGTGCTTCACGGCCCGTGTCGCATCCTCCCAGGACATGTCGATGTCCGCCGGATCCCACTTGCCCATGCTTCCCATTCCGCTGCCCCGTACCATACCGGAGGGGCCATCCCACCGGTAGGTGACCCCGTCCGATTGGGCATAGGTCCAGGCGGCTGCCATCAGGGCATAGTCCAGGCGCGTCTGATCGGGGATCCGGCCCCGGCCCTCCACCAGGTTTTTGTAGGTCACGTTCTCAGCCTCCGCCAGCGCTTTCCGTCTTTCCGGTGACCAGATATTGAGGCTGAAGGTGGTGTACTTTTCGCTCATGGCCTTGAGCACAGCGGGATCTGCCTGGTAGGGGAATCCCTCGATCCGGCTCTGTTCCACCGTGAAACCTCCGTATTCCTCCGGCGAGTCGACCAGGATCCCCCGGGGCGTCGTCCCGATCACTGTGGGAGCCGCCATCCCAACGCCCAGAGTGGCTCCTCCTACGGACAGGAGTTTTATAAAATCACGTCGGTTGAATGAATTGTCGTGCATCTCTCTTCTCCTCTCAGGCTTTCCTACGAGAAAAAACCAGGCGGGCCAGCAGGAAGCCGGCGACCAGGGCCGCGAATCCCAGGATGGTCCCCATGACCAGGGCGCCCTTGGTCGCTCCTTCTTCCATGAAACCGGCGATAACCTCCAGCACGAAGATGACATACGCATATTCCAGCGCGACCAGCAGCCACTGCCACCATGTGACCGCCAGCTTCCGTTTGGCTGTGGATTGGATGATGCGGATCAAAGCTGCGGTGGTTACCGCTCCGATGAGGATGTGGATCATGAGAGCGTCTCCTTTATTGATCTAGCTCGTATGTTTCCTTCGAACGCAATATGATAACATAAACGGGGTCAGGCTTTGATAACTTTGATAATAAAGCCTGACCCCCAACGAGGAGGATGAGGCATGTGGAAACGTCACCTGACGAAGAGTGGGATCCTTGTCCTGGTGTGTGGGCTTCTCTTTCCTGTGCTGCTGCAGGCCCAGCGGACCGGCTATTCCAGCGAGGAGTTTGAACGCCGCCGATCCACCCTGATGGAAACCGTCCGGGACGGCATGGTCGTCCTGTTCGGGGATGCGGATCCCCAGCCTGGGGCGCATTTCCGACAGGACAACGACTTCTTCTACCTCACGGGGGTGGAGGACCTCAACGCCATCCTCTTGATGGCGCCCCGAACGGGCGAGGCCTTCCTGTTCCTGCCCCGCCAGACACCGCGTGAAGAGATGATCGACGGTCCGAACCTCCTGAATGACACCGAGGCCGCCAGCCAGGCCGGATTCGCGGCCGTCCATCCCGTAAGTTATTTCGACGAGTTCCTGGCACGGAGAGCCCGGCAGTACGGCCTGAATTTTCATGTCAGGCTCTCGCCCCGCGACACCATCGACAATGCCCGCTGGGAGACCCGCATCTTCGCAGGCAGGAAGAACCGCACCCATTACAACGACCAGGTCTCCCTGGACGAGTACCGGATCAAGAAGCTCAAGGACCGCTATCCCATGTGTGATTTCCTTGACGTGACGCCGCACATCGACCGGATGCGTCTGATCAAGACACAGGAGGAGATCGATATCCTCAGGCGAAACGGCCGGATATCGGCCCAGGCGGTCAAGGCCGCCATTGCGGGAACACGGCCGGGCGTGTATGAGTATGAGATCGAGGCCGAGGCCGTGTACGTGATACTGAAAAACGGAGCGCGCGGTCCTCCCATCGTTGGCTCGGGGCCAAATTCCTGCATCTGGCACTACGACCGAAACGACCGCCGTGCCGAGGAAGGGGACCTGGTGCTCATGGATTTCGGGGCCGACCTGGATCACCTCTGCATGGACATCAGCCGGACCTGGCCCGCCTCGGGACGGTTCTCACCCGAACAGCGGGCCGCCTATGAGGTCGTGCTCGAGGTACAGAAGGCCTGCATCGCGGCCTATCGGCCCGGAGTGACCGTGGAGCAGGTGAGGGCGCACGTGGCCGGGATTATGAAGGAGAAGGGCCTGGATCCGCGCGGGCTCCGGGGCGGATTCGGCCACCACGTCGGGCTGGCCACACATGATGTGAGCCACTCGGGGCCGCTCCAGGAAGGCATGGTGTTCGCCATCGAGCCGGGGCTGTATTATCCGGAGAAGGGTTTCGGCATCCGCATCGAGGACACGGTCCTCATCACCAGCGACGGATGTGAGGTCCTGACCCGGGAGGTCCCCAAGGAGATCGAGGACATCGAACGCCTGATGGCCGCCCGCAGATAAGCTAGGGCCTGGGCTTCAGCCTGGCCATGAACTTGTCCCGGTCGATGATCACGCGTGTATGGGTCCCCTGTCCGACCGCACCCAAACCGTCCCAGGCTTGGACAGTGAATTCCAGCACCCGGTCCGCCCGCTTGACCAGCACAGCCTCGGCCGTGACCCGCCCCCCCAGGGGAGTGGCCCGCATGTGCTCCACCTCGACGCGTGTGCCGACCGTGGTCCAGCCCTCGGCCAGAAATCCCTGGACCGCGTCCAGGGCGGCGGCCTCCATGAGCGCGATCAGCATGGGTGTAGCCAAGACATCGACCGATCCCGAGCCCAGCTCCCCGGCCGTGTGCTCACGCTCTACGACGAGGGAGCGCCGCTCCGTCGCATTCAATGGGATGAGGGAATCCATGTATCGAACCTATTTCTTACCCATCCGATCCAGGATCCAGTCTCCGACAAACAGGAGCACATCGGGCGAGATAGTCTCCTCGATCTTTGCGTATTCGCTCAAGGTGCCCGTCTCCGCTGTCTGGAACAGGTGGTTCAGACCCGGCATCTCCTTGATCGTGACGTCGCCGTTGCCTCCCGCCTTCAGGGCCTTGCCGATCTCGACCAGGTTCTCCTTGGGCGGGACCTGGAGGTCCTTTTCTCCATTCAGGGCCAGCACCGGGCAGCTCACTTCCCGCAGGACGGGGCGCGGATCATAGGTCAGAAAATAGAGGAACCAGTCCGAAAGGACCTGCTTGATCTGGGCCTCGAATGCCTTCTCAGAACCAACGGCCTCCTTCCGTTCCTCCTCGCTCAACTTGGCCATGTCCTCCTCATACATGCGGCGCAGATCCGCTTCCATGGCCTGCTTGTCTTTTCCCGACTTCAGGACGCTGTAAACGCGCCTGGAATCTTCGAGGCTTGTTTTTATGTCTTCCTCGCTTATGCCTTCAGCTTGTGAGATGAGTTCACTCTGCATGTACAGGATCTCCTCGCCAGTCAGCCCGGTACCCGCCAACAGGACGATGAATGCCACGTCTCTGGACCTGGCCGCGGCGATGGGTGCGATGATGCCGCCCTCGCTGTGGCCGATCAGGCCGATTCTGTCGGGTTCGATCTCACTGTGATCTTTCAGGAAGGCCACGCCTGTCAGTACATCCCCGGCCAGGTCGTCCGTGGTCGATTCGCCCAGGTTCCCGGTCGTGTCTCCCACGCCGCGGTCATCCACGCGCAGCACCGCGATCCCGCGCCGCGTCAGGTAGTCCGCGATCACCAGGAAGGGCTTGTGGCCCATAATCGTCTCATCGCGGTCCTGGCCGCCGGACCCTGTGATCAGCAGTGCGGCCGGGAAGGGTCCTTCCCCTTGAGGCAGGGTCAGGGTACCTGCCAACGTGATCCCGCCACCTGTGTTCTCATACGTGACCTCCTCCTCTCGATAGGGAAAAGGCTTCTTTGGGGTTTGAGGCCGCTTGATCTCCTCCACCTCTCCGCCCCTCTCGAGCTCCAGGGGTAACTCCGCGCCGCCCTGTTTCAATGTGGCCTTGATGTGTTCCCCGTCGGGCTGCATCGTACCTCTGACCTCTAGTGCGGCCTGTTTGAATACCAAGATGATGACGTCCTCTTCAACTGTGACCGAATCCAGGGGCAGGTTGGTGGCGCCCTGATCCGGACTGTCCATGGTGCCCGTGTATCCCCCTCCTTCAGCCTTCTCGATATGGAACACGAGCCTCAGCTCCGTGCCCGGGATCTTCAGTTTCCCCTGCCAGATGCCCGAGAAATCCTGTTCGGCCTCAAAAGCGTTCGTATGGGCCGCCAGCAGCATCCCTGTCACACAAACCAGAATCATCCCTCGTTTCATTTGCCAGACTCCTTTCTTCCCTATTATCTCAATGAACTTACGCAATATACACCTGATTTATTCGAAACAAATAGTTTACCACAATACTGAAATATTCATAGGGAGCAATGCATGCTTCAGATCGATCTAAATGCTAGTGGATCGTGGTCATGATCCAGAGCAGGAGGATGATGATTCCCACCAGCACCCAACTGCCGAAGAATCCCAGGTAATCAAGCTTTTTCCACTTGAGAAATTCCCAGTGGGAGCGGGGGAACATCTTCTGGCTGTCATACATGCGGGGATCGGCATAGGCAGCCTCCAGAGCCCGCCGCTCCTCTTCCGGGGTCTTCTGCACCGGCGTGTGCAGCTTGGCGAAGAAGCGGTCGACAGCACCCACGGACACAGGCCGGGTCAGGTACGACAGCAGGAATAGCAGCACAAACGGGAACAGGGCGTCGAAGAAGAAACGGGCTGCCACCAGCTGCGACTTCTGGAAACTGGAGAAGTCGATGCCCACCCAGCTCAGCACCCAGATCTCCGCATGGAAGCGCCCGATCCCGATCTTGGCCGAGCCCGGATCATCCGGATCGATCCGTGCGACACTCTCGAAAAACACCCCTGCCGGCTCGATCACATAGGGTTTCTCTATGGTCTGGCCCACGGCCTGCGCCCGCCCCTCCACGACATCCTCCGTCAGGGCCGCCGTCTTGATGACCACGGTCCGCGGCCGTGTCTCCTCCAGAAAAGCCGGGTTGGTGCGGGCCCAGTTCCAGCCCTGGAACAGGTTGGGGATCAGGGCATAGATCGCCAGGCAGACGAACACCTGGACTATGACCGCCGGCTTGGACAGCCTCCGCCAGATGAATCCCAGCCAGATGGAGGCACCGAAGATGGCGGGGATCGAGATGCTGTACTTGAAGAGGACCAGCAGGTTGTCGATGAAGAGTGCCACAACGATGCCGCCCAGCAGGATGGCGGCGATGGCGAATTTGCTGATCAGAAGGTAGTGCCTTTCCGTCCGGGAGGGCCGGATGGGCTGGTAGATGTTCTTGATGAAAAGGGCCGCGTGGGATACGGAGCTGGCATCCAGTGTGGACATGTTGGCGGCCAGGATGCCCACCAGCATGAGGCCGATGGCCCCGGGGAAAAGCAGGTCCTTCGTCATATAACCCCAGATAAGATCCGGATCGTGCAGCCTGCCCATGTAGAGCCCGATGGCCAGCAGGCCGGCCAGGGCCCAGAAGATCATGATCAGGCGCTTGAAGAACATCCCTCCGATCATGCCCAGGCGGGCGGTCATCTCGTCCTTGGCCGATCCGGCCGTGGCCATCCCGGGCGCCACCGCGATGATGGACACCAGGTTGGCCAGCACCATGGCCGCGATGGTGTACCAGGCATACTCGCTCATGGTGACCGACCCGAAGAGCTCGAACATGTAGTCCGGGACCGAGGCGTGCAGCCCGGCGAACCCCCCGATCTTGGAGAGTCCGATCGGGATCAGGATGAGGGAGAAGAATATGATGAGAACTCCCTGGATGGCGTCCGTGATCGCCGCCGCACGGAAACCGCCCAGCATGGTGTAGATCCCCACGATCACGGCATAGACAAAATAGAAGAGCAGGGGATCGGTGTAGGAGACGAACGAGTGCAGCTCGCCCCGCTTGACCTTCTCGTTGAGGACCTCGTAGCGACCCTGTTCCTCCTCGTCCAATCCCTCGTCCATTTGAGCCCTGAGAGCCTGGTACTCCCGGAACTGCTCGATGCTCAACCGCTCTTCGACCGTGCATTTCTCTAGCGGCTTGGGTGTCATGGCCATCATGGTCTTGGCCGCCACCATGTAGCCGATGCCGCCGCTCAGGAAGGCCATGATCAGGATGAAGATCGCGTAGCTCCCGCCCAGGAACTCACTTTTGAAGCGTTCGGTGAAGTAGTCGCCGATCGTGACCAATCGCACCCGGCGGAAGAAGTAGGTGGAAAACCAGTAGAAGGGCGTCAGGAACAACACCAGGTACTGGATCCACATGCCGCCGATGCCCTGCCGGTAGATCTCTCGCGAGACCGCTACGGCCTGGTCCGCGTTGGTGGAGCAGCCGAAGTTGAGGAAAAACTGGTAGAACTTGCCCAGCTTGCGCCCGGCCAGGTAGAAGTCATCGGTGCTCTTGGTCCCGGCGCCGGCCCGCTTGCCCAGCCAGAGGATGACCACGACATAGAGGAGGATGATGGCAATGTCGATAGGGTGAAGACCGAACATGGTTATCTACGTGTCCCGTTCTAACACGAACAGCCTCAGCATTTCAATTCATAGGTTTTTTTGCAAACACATAAGCCCTGCGGCTTTCGTACTCCACTTCGGGGTATGGCTCCCTCTCGATTATCTCTATCTTTTCAAATCCAATCTTCTTTATGCAGCTGGAAATAAAATCTGTTGTGAAAAACATGAAATCGATGTCTATTGTTTTACCGAGATACTCGTCCAAGTGGATCGTCTCTTCGCCTATGTGATATGTGAAAAGGAAAAGTCCACCCGACTGCATTACACGAAATGTTTCACGAAAGGCCATTTCGACCTGTTCTTCCGTGAAGTGAACGATGGCGTAGAAAGCCACCACGCCGGCGATCGAGTCGTTTTCAAATTCGAGATCAAGAATATTTCCCTCTCTGAAGTGTATCTCCGGGTGAATCGCTCTGGCCCGTTCCACTGTTTTTTTGGACAGGTCCAGCCCGGAGATTTCGATGCTAAGATCTTTCAGGTATTTTGCAGTTTGTCCGGGACCACAGCCCAGATCCCAGACCGGCCTTCTATCCCCGATCTCATGCGAGAACCTCTGGAGTATTTCCCGGTCTTTCGGTTTCTTTTCGTGTTCATTCGTGAAGGCTTCCGCATATTCTTTGGCAACGGAATCGTATGTCCTCGCGATCTTATTTGTGTCCTGTCCCATTGGTTAACCCTTGATTTCAAACTGATAGGCGCCAGGCACCAGGATGCGGCAAAGAGCCATTCTCATTTTTCATCTGAATCTTCGGAGAAAATATATATTATTAGGGCCGAATCCCGGTCATTTTTTAGGTGTGTGCGCTCCGAAACGGAGGCGGAGGACCGTGGCCGCGCTCGAAACCGGGACCGAGACGATGAAGAGGTTATCATAGATAGCATCGCTCAACTGCGCGTACTCTTCCCGACCGAGCAGCTCGTTGACCAGTATCGGCACGGTATTGGAGTGGCCGCAGATGAGGACGGTTCCGCCCCGGTGATCCCGGAGCACCGCTTCCAGGAAGTCGTCCTGGTCGGCCCGGTAGGGCTTGACCTCGAGCCCTTGGGCTCCGGCGGCGGGCAGGACCGTGTCATGCGTGCGCTTGAAGGGCGTCGAATAGACGGCATCCAGCTCCACATGGCCCAGGAGGTAGGCCAGCTCAGCGGCCCGGGTTTCGCCCTCGGGAGTCAGGGGAGGATTCACGGTGCCGTCCGCGGCCTTCTCAGCATGCCGGACCAGGATCAGGGTGGTCAAAGTATCCTTATCGCCGGCATCGTTTTGAGAAGGTGCAGAAAAACCCCAAAAAGCCAGAAAAAGGGGAAGAACAAGGATCAGGCCTTTAGTTTTCATGTGTTTCATCCTTTTCGTTTGCTGTTTTTCTGTATTGCAGCTCTCAGAGGCATAGATATATACCAAACCCAGGGGCGTGTACAAGCCCAGATGGGTTTTGAAATCTTCCCGGATTTTATATACCATGGATATTGACATGGCGGAGAAGAGAGGAACCTACGTTCGCACGGGACGGAGCGAGTTCGATGAACTGGTGCCCAGGATCAGGGATTTCCTGGAGCAGGACCGGCTGGATGTCGTGATCGACGGGGCGCCTATCCGGGGCTACCGGGCGCCGGATGCCCGCTCCATCTGGATCCGCGATTACAGCGATATGATGCGGGGATTCCGGTATTTCGAACCGGATCTCAAAAGTACGGTGGGGCATTTTGCAGAGACCCAGGCCCGAAACGGCCGCATCTTCGACTACTTCACCACCTTTCCGGAAAAACTGCCCTGTGAACGCGAGAACTGGACCAAGTATGTCCGGGTCCCGGTCGAGGCGGACGTGGAGTTCCGGTTCGTCAAGGCGGCCTGGCTGGCCTGGCAGGCCACCGGCGACGACAACTGGATCCAAGGGCTGCTCCCGTCGCTGGAGCGGGCCCTGGAGTATGTCCGGACCCATCCCTGGCGCTGGGATGAGGAAACCGGGCTGGTCAAGCGGCCCTACACCATCGACACCTGGGACTTTGCCTACACCGCCGGTACGCACGACTGGCTGCAGTTCCAGATCGACGAGAATACATACTGGGGGATCATGCACGGGGACAACAGCGGCACCTACGAGGCGTTCCGGATCATGGAGCGGCTTCAGGCCCGCTTTGGGGATAAGGCGGCGTCCGAGACTTGGTCGGCGAGGGCACGCACGCTCCGGGACAACCTGAACCGGGTCTGCTGGAACGGTCGCTTCTACACCCACTTCGTCAAGCGCACTCCCGTCACCATCCCTGGGGTGGACGAGGCACGGCAGCTCAGCCTGAGCAATCCCATGGCCATAAACCGGGGGGCGGCCGACCTGTCCCAGGCCGTGTCCATCCTCCGGGAGTACCAGGACCGAGGGAAAAAGGGTGCGGCCTTTGCCGAGTGGTTTTCCATCGACCCTCCCTTCCCGGACGGGATATTCGGTGACGAGAAATTGGAGGCCGGTGCATACGTCAACGGCGGGATCATGCCGTTGGTGGGGGGAGAACTGTCCCGGGCCGCCTTCGAATCCGGTTTCGAAGAATATGGGGTGGACATCCTGCGGCGGTATTCTGCCCTCGTCTCCGAGTCGGGAGAAACCCACCTGTGGTACTTCCCTGACGGACGGCCCTCGAGCGCCGAGGCCAGCACCAGCCCGGAAGCCACCTCCACGGACGGCTGGGGTTCCAGCGCCATGCTGTATGCCCTGATGGAGGGGCTGGCCGGGATCCAGGACCGGGATGCGCTGTTCCGGAAGGTCCGGGTGGCCCCTCGCTGGCCGGCAGCGGGGGAGTCCCGAGCCGAGGTCCGGACCGAGTATGCCGCGTCCAACGCTTTTTTCGAATACAGCTATTCGCATGCGGACGGGATTCTCATGCTCGAGCTTCGTGGGATCGCTGCCGAGGCGGAATGCCATATCCTGATGCCCGCACGGACGAGGCCGGCCGCAGCCAGGATCGACGGTCAGGCCGCATCTTTTCATACCGAGACGATTGGAGACAGCCTCTACTTGGATATAGCTGCGGAGGTCAGAGGCCGTGTGCGATTGGAGATTACCCTGGAGGAGGGACCATGAATATGATCGAAAGTGAGCGCGAACAGAAACTTCTGGACCGGCTCGAATCCCTGGGCATCACTTACACACGCATCGAACACCCGGCGGTGTACACGGTGGAGCAGGCCCGGTCGTACTGGAGCGACCTGGCCGGCAGTCACTGCAAGAACCTGTTCCTGCGGAACAAGAAGGGAAACCGGCACTACCTGGTCATCCTGGAGGACTCCAAGAGCGCCGACTTGAAGGCCCTGATCCGCCTTCTCGGTGAGGACCGCCTGAGCTTCGCATCCCCGCAGCGGATTGAGCGGCTGCTGGGTCTCGAGGTCAGGGTTATCATCGACCAGGACCTAAAAGGGTCCACGATGATCTACTTCCACCCCAACGTCAATACTGCGACCGTGGGGCTGAGTTTCGCCGACTTCGAGCGCTTCCTGCAGGATTGCGGCCAGGACGTTCGCTATTTTCAGGCCTAGATAACACTATCCCTCTTTCGCCCCCCGCTCCAGGACACGGATCTGCCAGATCCAGACCGCCAGTATCAGGAGCGAGCCCAGAACACGCAGTTCGGCGGATGTGGTAAGAAAATTGAAGAGCCCATGACAGGCCCCTGCCAGGACCAGGCCGATGACCGCCGCATGGACACGCCGCCGGCCCTTCATATGAGCCAAACCTACGGCATATCCCCAGATGGAGGCAAAGATGGTGTGTGTGAGGGGGGAGGCGAAGGCCCGGCCGAACAGCGCGAAGCCCTCCAGGTGCGGCAGGTAGAGGATGTTTTCGTAGGTCGCGAATCCCAGCGCGATGAAGCTGGCGTAGAGGATCCCGTCTGTCTTCTCGTCGAAGGAGGGGAACCGCAGCACGATGAACACGAAGGGCAGGAACTTGAACATCTCCTCCATCATCCCGGTGATCCCCACGCTGTAGAGCAGCCAGGACAATCGGTCGCCCTCCATCAGGGGGCTGGGATCATAGGGCAGGCCGAGGAGCGGGAGGACCAGCCGCAGGCCGTGCACGCAGGCCAGGGCAGATGCGATTCCCAGCAGGTAGGAGATGCCCATCCGTGTGAACGGCTCAGGCCGGAGGCGGTCCTTGTAGGTGAAGTACCCGATCCAGAAGAGGGCCGGGGCCAGGATGCCGGACAGGAAGATCCATACGGTCATGGGTATCGCCGATAATTCTACCACAATCTCCCGGGATTTCCTCCCCAAGCTCGGGCCGGTTTGAACACGGGGCGGGATTTCACTATAATCCTCTGTATCCGAGATTCAACCTGACTGGATCTGATTTGTGAGGAGGCCGAATATGATTTTTACCCAAACCTGGAATATACTGCGGGCATTTGCCTTCAAACTCCCCGCGGCCCTGATCTTGGCCGCGCTGGTGCTGCCGGCCCCGGCCGCGGCTCAGGAGGCCGGCGCCCTGCTGCGCTTCCCGGATGTGCACGAAGACCTCATCGTGTTCGTCTACGGCGAGGACATCTGGTCGGTGCCCTTGGAAGGCGGGACCGCTTCCCGCCTGACCATCCACGACGGAGAGGAACGCTATCCCAGGTTCTCCCCGGACGGCCGCCTCATCGCCTTCACGGGCCAGTATGACGGCAATTCCGACGTCTATGTGATGAACCGGCACGGCGGAGAGATCAGCCGTGTCACATTCCACCCCGGCACCGATGAGGTGGTAGGGTGGCACCCAACGCAGGGGAAGATCATCTTCAGCTCCACACGGCACAGCTTCAACCGCTTCAGCCGCCTGTTTCTCATCGCCCCGGATGGGACCGGCCTGGAGGAGCTCATCCTCTACGAGGCCGCGCGCGGGAGCTTCTCGCCGGACGGGACCAGGATCGCCTACAACCGTGTGGCGAGGGAACACCGTACATGGAAACGATATCAGGGAGGTCTGGCCCAGGAGATCTACCTCTACGACTTCGCGACGCAGGAGGAGACAAACCTCACGCAGTTTCCCGGGACCGACCGCGTCCCCATGTGGATAGGCGACCTGATATGCTTCAGCTCCGACCGCGACGGTGTGCTCAACCTCTATGCCTACAACACAGGCACTGGAGAGACCGAACAGCTCACACGCCACGCGGATTTCGACATCCGGCGGCCGAGCCAGGGTGGAGACAGCATTGTCTATGAGCTGGGCGGGAACATACGGCAACTTGACATTCGGAGCCGGCAGGACCGCCGGGTTCCGATCTCGGTCCAGACAGACCTGCCAGAGACCCGCCCCTACCGGAAGCGGGTGGACGGTTATGTCACAGGCTTCGACGTTTCCCCCACAGGGCAGCGCGCCCTGGTCATGGCCCGGGGCGAGGTTTTCACCGTCCCCAAAAAGGACGGCCCCACCCGCAACCTCACCCGCTCCTCGGGTGCCCGGGATAAGGACGCGGCCTGGTCTCCCGACGGAAAAACCATCGCGTATCTGTCAGATTCCACAGGGGAATACGAGATCCATCTCGTCGACCCGCAGGGCCGCACGGAGGCGGTGAGGCTCACGAAACACAAGGACGGCTACCGCCACACCCTGCGCTGGTCCCCGGACAGCCGGAAGATCGCGTTCACCGACCAGACCCTGCGCTGCTATACCTTGGACGTAAACTCCAAGAAGATCGCCGAGGTGGACCGCGCCGAGTTCGAGAACGTCGACGTCGCGCTGGATTTCAAGCCCATACACGATTTTGCGTGGTCTCCTGACAGCCGCTTCCTGGCCTACTCCAAGTTGGACTTGGACCTGGTCTATAAGGTTTACATCTACGCTCTCGAGACCGGGGAAGTCCACTGTGTGAGCCAAGGGATCTTCAACGACTTCGGGCCGGAATTCTCCCGTGACGGCCGCTTCCTCTTTTTCGTCTCCAACCGCCGCTTCGACCCCACCTTCTGCGATTTCGAGTGGGAGCTGGTCTACAAGAACGTCGCCGGAATCTACGCCCTCACCCTGGCGGCGGACGGCGAGCCGCGCGTCTACACTGAAGACGGACGCGCCGTGATC
>CBFDBC010000099.1:0-12724 GCA_965602945.1 uncultured bacterium
ACCTTCAGGGCCATGAGCACGGCGGTCAGCGCCACCCCGAACAGTGCCATCAACACCGGCCTGCTGGTCAGGTCCCCGATCTGGACCAGCACCGCAGGCTCGGCCACGACCAGGCCGGCGTACTGCAGCCCCACGAACGCGATCAGGAGGCCGATCCCCACGGCGATGGCATGTTTGAGCGAGTCGGGCACACCCGCCACGAGCTTCTCCCAGGCTCCCAGCAGCGAAAGCAGGATGAAGACCGAACCGGAGATGAATACAGCCCCCAGAGCCACCTGCCAGGAATAGCCCATGGTCCCGCACACGACGACTGCGAAGAACACGTTGTGGCCTACGGCCGGGGCCAGGGCGATGGGATACCGGGCCAGCAGCCCCATGAGAAGCGTCGCCAGGGCGGCGGAGAGGCATGTGGCCACCATGACCGCGCCCTTGTCCATGCCGGCGGCGGAGAGGACCGCGGGCTGGAAGAAGATGATGTAGGACATGGTCATGAAGGTGGTGACACCGCCCAGCATCTCCACCCGGACCGTGGTCCGGTTCTCCTCCAGCCGGAAAAACCGTTCTAACCAGCCCTTCATTCGTCGAATCGGATCAGGGCCTTGATCTCCACACCGGGTTGGGCTGAGCGGATGGCCTCAACACCCTTCAGGAACGCCAGCTCGACCACGGCCGCGAATCCCACCACGTCTCCTCCCAGTTTCTGGACCAGGTCGATGGCGCTGATGGAGGACGATCCCGTGGCGATGAGGTCGTCGATGATAAGGACCTTCTGCCCTGACCCGATGCTGTCCGTGTGCATCTCGAAGTGCTCGATCGCATACTCGTTGGGGGCCTTGACACAGACTGTCTCCCGGGGCAGCTTGCCCTTTTTGCGGACCACAGCCAATCCCAGGCCCAGCTTGTAGGCCACGGCTGCCCCGAACAGGAAGCCGCGGGACTCGATACCGGTTATGATCTCCGCCCCCCGCTCGTCGGCCCAGTCCGCCAGCCGGTCGACTATGAAACGGAAACACTCCGCGTCCTCGACCAAAGGTGTGATGTCCTTGAACCCGATCCCCGGCTTGGGAAAATCCATGACCTCCGGTATCTTCTCTAAACATTTTTCCAGCATGCGAGTCTCCTCTGCCTCCATTTCTATTTTATCTCCTTGGTGTATACAGTCCGGGTCGGGAATGGGATTCCGATCCCAGCCTCGCTCAGGGCATTGTAGATCACATCGGTGAGTTCCACCTTCATTCCGTAGGCCTCCGCATAGCTGGCCACCCAGGCCCGGGCCACGAAGTCCAGCGCGAAATCCGACATATTCAGGAACTGGACCACCGGCTCGGGTTTCTCCAACACTCCAGCCGTGCTTTTTACGGCATCCAGGACCACTCTCCGCACCTTGTCTGTGTCCGAACCATATTCGACCCCGAAGTTCACATTGACGCGGACGGACAGATCCGGGACCGTGAAGTTCTTGACCCTGGCATTGGCCAGCTGGCCGTTGGGGATGTAGATCACCTCGTTGTCATAGGTGCGCAGCTTGGTACTCCGGAGCCCCACATCCAGGATCTCCCCCATTTCCCCGGATTCCAGCTGGACCTTGTCCCCGACCTTGAAGGTCTTGTCGATGACGAGCTGGATCCCGCCAAAGATGTTGGCCAGTGAATCCTTGACGGCGAAAGAGAGTGCGATCCCGGCCAGGCCCGCGGTTCCCAGCAGAGGCGTGATGTTGACACTCCAGATATCCAGGATAAAAAACACGGCCAGGATGATCACGACAGCCTGCAGTATTTTTTGCAGGAGAGGGATCAAGCGGTCATCGGCCGTCGACTCCGTCTTGTCGGCCCATTCCGTCTTCCAGTGCGTGGCGAAATTGTTGATGATCCGGATGAGAAAGATACCGATGATCAAGACCAGAAAGGAATCGATCAGGTTGGTCAGGGCAGCGGAATCGAACTGGAAATAGGTGAATCCCAGCCTGAATCCGTAGGCGAGGACAGCATAGAATATGACCGAAGATATGCTCTTCACCAGAAGATCATCGACCTTGGTCCTCGTCTTCCGGGCCAGCGGTTTTAAGACCCGTTTCATGATGAGTTTGGCAATGTAGGCCACGATCAGAGACAGGACCAGAGTGGCGAGGAATTTCAGATAGACGTTGTCCAGGATGAAGTCAAATATTTCAGAAACCATAGGGTAACACCTCCACTGGATTTATGTATCATATATACTCAAAGCGGGCCGTATTTGCAAACACTTCCCATACACGAAATGTCGAGAAGAATGTGACACATCCCGGATAAACGCGCCCTGCACATGTTGTTTCCGCGAAATTGGACCTTTTGTCGGGATTCCTGTTAAGATGAACCTGATGACACGACGGAAATCCATCACAAGGAACGATTGGCGGTTGTGTGTGATCGCCGACGTCAAGGCGGCCGGAGGCCGCTATCTCCCTCCCCTTATCGAAGAGTCGGTCGAGGCCGGGGCCACCATGATCCAGCTCAGGGCCAAGCGGCTGGACACGGAGGACCTGTTCAACCTCTGCTGCCGGATCGAGGAGGTGCTGAGGGGGCACGATGTCCCTTTGATCATCAACGACAGAGTAGACATCGCCCTGGCCTGCGGCACCGAAGGTGTGCACCTGGGCCAGAGAGACCTGCCTCTGAAGCATGCGCGTGCTCTCCTGGGGAAAAAAAGGATCATCGGGAGCAGCGTCAGCACGGTGGATGAGGCCCTGGCCGCGGAAGCCGATGGTGCCGACTACCTGGGCGCGGGGCCGGTATTTTACACCGCCTCCAAGAAAAACCTGCCCAGGACCCTGGGCACCGAGGGACTGAAGGCCATCAGGGCCGCGGTCAAGATCCCGGTCCTGGCCATCGGCGGGATCACGGTCGAAAGGACGGCGGAGGTGGCGGCCGCGGGCGCAGACGGAATAGCGGTGATCTCGGCTGTTTGGGGTAAGAACGACATCGGGGGCGCCGTCAAGGCGCTGCTGGCCGCCTTCAAGCCTCGATAAATCCCTGAGGGGACTCGGACACGGTTATGAAACGCTCGTCGCCCTCCCCCACCCGGATGTGGACATAGATGGACTCCTCGGTGTAGCCCAATTTTTCCGCCCATTCGACGATGACCACTCCCCGGCCCAGGAAATCCTCCCAGCCCAGGTCATAGACGTCCGACTTCTTTTCCAGCCGGTAGAGATCCATGTGATAGATGGGCACACGGGCCTGATACACGTTGACCAGGGTGAACGAGGGACTGCAGACCTGGGTTATGTCCTCGATCCCCAATCCTGCGGCCAGCCCCCGGGAGAACACCGTTTTCCCGGCGCCCAGCTCCCCGACCAGGAGCACGACCTCTTTCCCCTGCAGGCGGGTTCCCAGTTCCCGGGCCAGTTCAAAGGTCTCCTGTTCGGAATTGGTGATGCGGACCTCGGTGGTGCTGTATCTCAACATGGGTGCGTCGCGCGGTCAACGATCTCTTTTACAGCCGCCGGAAGAAGGGTGATGATGTTTCCCGCGACCAGGCCCCTCTCCCCGTAGCGTTCTGCAGCCAGGTCCCCGCTCAGGCCGTGCACGTAGACCGCCGCCAGCACGGATTTCAGGAAGTCCGGACCCTGCATGATCATGGATCCCAGCATGCCGCTGAGGACATCACCGGAACCACCCGTGGCCATGCCGGGATTCCCCGTGGGATTGACGAAGATCCGGCCATCCGGGCAGGCGGTAAGCGTCCGGTGGCCCTTCAGAACCAGGTACACGTTGAACTCCCGGGCAAATTCCGGGACGAGACTGAGTTTTTCCCGCACCACGTTCCGGGTAGACTCCCCGCACAGGCGCGCGAATTCCCCGGGGTGGGGGGTCAGGACTGCGGGCTGCGTGAGAGATTTCAGCACCTCCGGCCGTTCCGCGATGATGTTCAGCCCATCGGCATCGATCACGGCCGGAACCTTTATTTCGGGGAGCATGTCGAGCATCATCTCCGCCGTTTCCGGGTGCGCCGATATCCCGGGGCCCATCATCAGAGCATCCTTTCCCTTGAGAAGCTTGCGGATGTGTTCTGACGCCGAGGCCGCCGGAGTCCCTTCCTCCGTCTCCGGCAGAGGCTCGGTCATGAGCTCGGCCATGGAGCGTGCCACCAGGGGGAGGCACGACTTCGGCGTGGCCACGGTCACGAGGCCGGCCCCGGTCTTCAGGGCCGCCTTGGCGGCCATGCCCGCGGCCCCGGTCTTGCCCCGCGAGCCCGCGACAATCAGCAGGTGGCCGAAGGTGCCCTTGTGGCTGTCCCGCCTCCTCTTCTTGAAACAGGGGGCTATATCCCTCTCTTCCACCATCTCGAGCTTGAGATCCGGGTCCTCGAACATGAAGGGGGGCATGCTGATGTCTGCCACGGCCAGCTCGCCGCACAGCTCCTCAGAGGGCATGAACATGTGAGCGACCTTGGGCGCTGCCATGGTGACCGTGAGGTCCGCCCGGACACAGGGGCCGATCGGCTCGAAGGTGTCCGAGGAGAGGCCGGAAGGGATGTCCACGGCCGCACAGAAAGCCGGGGAGCGGTTGATGTCCTCTATGACCTTGGCGAAGAGCCCGCCCGCTGGCTTGGTGAGCCCGGTTCCAAAGACCGCATCCACCAGCAGGGTTGCCTCCTTGAGTTTCCGCCGGGATTTGACCCAGAGTTCCGGAGAAGTGATCTCACGGATCTCGATCCCCATCCGGTCTGCCATGGTCAGGTTAAGCGCCGCATCCCCCTTGACGTCTTTTTTCGCTCCGATCAGGAGGATCAGGGGCCTGGCGCCCCGGTTGAACAGGTGCCGGGCCGCCACGAAACCGTCCCCGCCATTGTTCCCCTTCCCGGCCACGATGACCACATTTTCCGCCTGGATCTCGGGGAAGCGCTCCAGTATGGCCCGGACGATCCCGAGCCCGGCATTCTCCATGAGCACCGGCCCGATGATCCCGAGCCCCTCGATGGCGTGGCTGTCCATGCGCCGCATCTGCGCTGCCGTCAGTATCTTCATTCCCTCATCTCAGCTCCGGAATTCCCTCGATTGTATCACAAAACCCTATTTGGGTCAGGTCCGGTAACCCCAAAAGAAGCGTGGCTTGCACATCCACTGAAATTATGCTACTTAAAGGTATTATTTTATCTCATAATTCATAAGGTAAACGGAGGATAATGTGAGCACTCGAATAGGCATTAATGGCTTCGGAAGGATCGGACGCAATGTGTTCCGCGCCTGCTACAAAGACCCGGATATCGAGATCGTGGCCGTCAACGACATCACCGATGACGACACGCTTGCGCACCTGCTCAAATACGATTCTGTCCTGGGGGTCCTGGATGCGGAAGTTAAAGCCGAAGACGGCTTCATCATCGTGGACGGCAAGAAGACCAAGGTCTTTTCTGAAAGAGATCCCGCGAACCTTCCCTGGAAAGACCTGGGCGTACCCATCGTCATCGAGTCCACGGGCCTGTTCAACAAGCGCCCTGATGCCTCAAAACATATGGAACACGGCGGGGCCCAAAAGGTCGTCATCTCCGCCCCGGCCGTGGAGCCGGACGTGACTCTGGTCCTGGGTGTCAACGAAGAATCCTATGATCCGGACAACCACCACATCATCTCCAACGCTTCCTGCACTACCAACTGCCTGGCCCCCCCGACCAAGGTCCTGCACGAGGAATTCAAGATCCAGAAGGCTTTCATGACCACGATCCACGCCTACACCGGCGATCAGCGGATCCTGGACGCCCCGCACAAGGACCTGCGCCGGGCACGCGCCGCGGCCGTGTCCCAGATCCCGACCACAACCGGGGCCGCCAAGGCAGTCGGGCTGGTCATTCCCGAGCTCAAGGGCAAGATCGACGGTGTGGCCATGCGGGTGCCCACCCCCAACGTGTCCGTCGTCGACCTGGTCGCTCTGGTGGAAAAGGACACCACGGCGGAAGAGGTCAACGCCGCTCTCAAAGGCGCCGCCCGGGGCAGACTCAAGGGCATCCTGGACTACACGGAGATCCCACTGGTATCGGTCGACTACATGGCCAATCCCCACTCCTCCATCGTGGACGGGCTCTTCACACGTGTTATCGACGGCAATCTGGTCAAGATCTTTGCCTGGTACGACAACGAGTGGGGCTACTCCAGCCGCCTGGTCGACCTGGTCAAGTACATCTCACGCTGAACGGATCATGCTGTCCGTAAGAGACCTCGACCTGGACTGCAAGACGGTCTTTTTGCGTGTCGACTTCAATGTCCCGCTGGACGAGAACGGAAACATCCGGAACGACGCACGCATCCGGGCCGCCCTGCCCACGCTCGAATACCTCCTGGAAAAGAGCGCCCGCGTGGTCGCCGCCTCCCACCTGGGCAGGCCCAAGGGCAAGGTGAGCACCGAGCTCAGCCTCAAGCCCGTGGCCGCACGGCTGGCCGAGCTCATCCCCCAGGACGTGATATTCTCTCCCGACTGCATCGGAGGCCAGGTCGACTGCCTGAAGCAGGGACTGGGCTGCGGACACGTTCTGCTTCTGGAAAATCTCCGTTTCCATACCGAGGAAAAAGAGAACGATTTCGAATTCGCGCGCGCCCTGGCCCGCAGGATCGACTATTACGTTAACGACGCCTTCGGCACTTGCCACAGGGCACATGCCTCTGTGGTGGCCATCACTCAGTTCGTCAAGAAGGCCGCAGCCGGTTTCCTGGTGGACAAAGAGGTCGAATACATGGACAAACTCGTCCACGCCCCGGAGAGGCCGTTTACGGCCATCCTGGGCGGGGCCAAGGTGTCGGACAAGATCCCCGTCATCGAGAACCTGATCGACAAAGCCGACGACATCCTGATCGGCGGGGCCATGGCCTACACGTTCTTCAAGGCCCTGGGCAAGGAGACCGGCCTCTCCCTGGTCGAGCCGGACAAAACCGGGCTTGCGCTCTCACTCCTCGAGCAGGCCGAGGCCAAGGGTGTCAGCTTCCACCTTCCGCAGGACCATGTGATCGCAGAGTCCATGTCGGCCACATCCCCTTCTGAGGTGCTCCTCGACTTCCCGGTGCCATCCGACCGCATGGCCCTGGACATCGGTCCCCGCACCGCCGGCGCCTACGGAGATATCATCCGGAATTCCCGGACGATCTTCTGGAACGGGCCCATGGGCGTCTTCGAGATCGAACAATTCGCACGCGGCACCGACAGCCTGGCCGCCGCGGTGGCGGACTCCGAGGCCCTGTCCATTGTGGGCGGGGGCGACTCGGTCGCGGCCCTTTACAAGGCCGGCGTCCAGGACCGGATCTCTCACATCTCCACGGGTGGGGGCGCCTCGCTCGAGTATGTGGCCAACGAGACTCTCCCCGGGATAGAAGCCCTATCGGAGAAATGACATGACACTGACCAACGCAACTCCC
This sequence comes from uncultured bacterium, assembly GCA_965602945.1. GTDB lineage: Bacteria > Acidobacteriota > Aminicenantia > Aminicenantales > Aminicenantaceae > JAUXEH01. The sequence goes on from CBFDBC010000099.1 coordinate 7,382, forward strand.
TTTATCGCAGGCAACTGGAAGATGTACAAGACCGTTGCCGAGGCAGACGAGCTGGTGGCAGAACTCATGGCCGCATCCGCGGACATGATGGAAGCCGAAGTGGTCGTCATCCCTCCCTTCACAGCGCTCAGCAATGTGAAAAAGACACTGTGCGAAAGCCCCATACAGTTGGGCGCCCAGAACATGTACTGGGAGGATCAGGGGGCCTTCACCGGAGAGATCTCCCCGCCCATGCTGATCGAGGCAGGCTGTCAGTATGTTGTCATCGGCCACTCGGAGAGACGCCAGTTTTTCGGCGAGACCAATGAGACCGTCAACAGCAAAATAAGGGCAGCCCTCGCTCATGGGCTCCTTCCTATCCTGTGCATCGGCGAATCCCTGGAGGAAAGGGAGAAGGGAGAGACCATGGCCAAGGTCGAGCGGCAGCTGAGCGAAGGCCTGGAAGGCCTCACTCCCGAACAGTTCAGCCGCGTGATCGTAGCTTACGAACCCATCTGGGCCATAGGCACGGGTCTCACGGCTACCCCTGAGCAGGCTCAGGACGTCCACGCTTTCATCCGGGAGAAGCTGTCAGATAACTATGGAAATTCGGCCTGTTCCTGTGCTATAATCCTCTACGGCGGATCCGTTAAGCCTGCCAATACTTTTTCGTTGCTGAAAAAGAAAGATATAAACGGGGCCCTGGTCGGAGGGGCAGCCCTCAAGCCAGACTCGTTTATTGAGATCGTAAAAGAAGCAATAAGAGCGTATAAAGAAAAATGACATCAATATTGACAGCAATCCACATCATCATTTGCCTGGTACTGATCATGGCGGTCCTGCTTCAGTCAGGAAAGGCGGCCGACCTGGCTGGCGCATTCGGCGGAGCCGGAAGCCAGTCGGCCTTCGGTCCGCGAGGTGCCCAGACCCTTCTGTCCAAGATGACGACCATCTGCGCCGTCCTTTTCATGTTCACGTCCATGGGGCTCTGGATAATGTCCAGCCGCCAGTCGTCGGGATCGGTTTTAAGCGGAGAGCAGGCGCCCCCTATCAAAGACCAGCCCGCGGCCGCGGCCACGACCGAGCCGGGGACCAAGGCTGGAGAGCCGCAGGCCGTAGATCCGAAGGCCGCAGAGAAAAAAGCGGCCGAGAAGGCCCCGGAAAAGAAAGAATCAGAGACCGAAAAGAAAAGCCCTCCACCCAAGAAAAAATAGATAGATCGGGCATTGTCCCCGAATATGCCGAAGTGGTGGAATTTGGTAGACACGCATGGTTGAGGGCCATGTGAGCATCCCGCTCGTGGGGGTTCGAGTCCCCCCTTCGGCATTATAACTTCTTTATTATCAACTTGTTCTGCTAGCGTTTATTTCCCCCTTAAGGAAAAATCCAAAACGATGCGATTATTCTCTGGAACGATTTGCAGACCCGAATCCGATTCGTTGGCGAACCTACCTTGTTTCGCCAATATGGAATAATGAAAGGTTTTAAAAGTAGAGGATAACTTTTTGGGTTCTATTTTTTCAAAAGGCAGTTCAGCCTTCGTGTCACTGCTCAATTCGAAGAGCCAATTGTTCTTAATGCCGCCGGCAGCGGAAATACTTACCGATGATTCATTAAATATTATAACGAATTCTCCCTCAGGTGAACGAGTCGGCCATCGCACTGTTAGTTCGCCTTCAGTGCTGTCATCGACGTCCGGTACGCCTCCCTTTATCTCCAATCCCCCCACGGACTTTAACCGAAGCCCAGCAACAGTATCCAAAGAACTCCAATAAAAGCCGTCAACAACAGGTAGGGTGTAATAAAAACACTGGTTTGACGTGCCCGGCTTTGTAAGATAATCGGAGGCAACGCTTTCGTCAAAGAGATGTATATCCCTGAATCGCATGGTTCCCTGATCCCAGAGCAGATTGGCCCTGTAAAGCCGCGAGTTAAACCATACTGTCTTCTGATCCTTCTCTGAGTGGTCGTTCAACACGGTCACCGAAGTCGGTGGAGTGACCTTGTATTTATCCTTAAACCATTTACCCGTCTCACCCAGCGTTTGCACAGTCACTTTCCCCTCTCTAAGCAGCTCAGTGAGTATTTGCATTTGTACTTTATATCCCCTGGCCATTCGCTTCCAGGTAAATGAGTTCTCCTGGCCGACCTGGGTATATGCATAGCCCATCGCCGCACCATCGATAAATGCATCGAAATACCATCGACACCAATCGGCATCGCCCCCGCCTCGCTCATATACCGGCTCAAGCGAAACGACACGTTGGCGATTGGTTCCCAGCCCACTGTCATACTGATGAATAGGATCACTGCCAAGCATCCTGAAAATGGGAACGGGAATCTGGTTTTCAGCATTCTGGGCGGGCATATAGGCATTCTTTCTGCTGGGGTAATATCCCTGGTTCCAATAGCCTCCCCACAGGGTGTATCCATCGGTTCCTATCTGGTCTTTGCAGTTGCACGACGCCACAATACCGTACTGTTCATGCATATATTGCAGCGTATGAGCGTCAATGAACCAGGACCCTACCGATTTCGGATAGCGCCCGAAAATCTTCTTAAAGTCGGCCATATATGTATCCGTCAACGTTTCTCGCTCTTTCGGCGAGTATCCGGTCGCAAAACCAACATCGGCATGCCAATCCCATGGAAAGCGCCCGCGCCACTGGTAACCGCTGTTCTCAACCAGAGGCTGCGGGATCTCCCACCAGGCGCCGATCTCGAACATCTCTGCGGGCAATCCCTTCAGCAATTTCTGGTACCTGGCATCCATAAGTGCATCATACTGCAGGAGAAAAGTTCCTTTCAGTTGATGCTCCTGCATGATTTTTATCTGCTCGACAACCGTCTCGTACAGAACATCCTCGGTTATCCATTCAATTCGAGGTTCGCACTGCCGAATGAAGTTAATTATGTTGATAATTCGAGGTGAACTGCCTGCCGCATCTGCCTCTTCGGCCATGCAGGTCTCACCTGTGGTAGCAAGCAACATTAACATACCCAACAGAATAAGTTTCCGCTTCATTGACGTATCAGAAATCATTTTTTCGACCTTTCGATGTTAATAATCTTTTCCATATACCTTGAACTGTCAGGGTTCTAATTTTTTTGATCGGGGGACACGATGAGCGTATACCTGTCCCCCGCCCGGGTTTCAAATTCAATGGATCCGTCTTTAAACGTCTTGTAGACAACCTGCTTGCCATCAGAGGCAACTTTAACCTTTGTTTTCGGATTTATCCTGCAGGTTTGACCCTTCTTGGATAGTACTTCCACACGCGTAATCCGACCATCCGTCCATTGCATACTCAGTTCAAAGGCTCCCCGGGCGCAGACACCGTCAAAACACCCCGTGCTCCAGGCCTTTGGAAGAGCGGGCAGCAAATCGAGGACTCCTTCGTGCGATTGCATCAGCATCTCCGTGATTCCCGCTGTCACACCAAAAGTTCCATCCACCTGTAATGGAGTGTAACATTTGGCAAAAAGCTGCGGATAGGCCTGTTCCTTGATATAACCCTTGAATATTTTGTGAGCCCGCTGGCCATCGTACAACCTGGCCCAGAGGCCCATTTTCCATGCGCGTGAGAACCCGGTGCCTCCGTCGCCCCGCTGTTCCAGTACGGCCTTGCAGGCATCCACCCATTGCGGGGTCCGTTTGGCGGAAATGACATTGCCCGGATAGAGCCCGTACATGTGGGAAAAATGCCGGTGTTTGTCTTCCATTTGCTCATAATCTTCGGTCCACTCCTGCAGGCAGCCATCTTCTCCAATTTGCGGGGGCACCAGCCGCGCCCGGGCGGCCAGTACCTTTTTTGCGTAATCCTGATCTCGTCCAAGAATCTTGCAGGCCTCAGTATAATATCCAAACAAGTCCGTGAGAATCTGCATGTCCATGCTGGCACCAAAACAAATGGTCGTAAAATAATAAAACCCGGCTACCTCGTCATAGAAGTACTTATACCCGGGGCCTTTCGGCGGGTTTTCGGGAGAATTGGATGGGTTGGTCACCAACCATTTTTCGTTGGGGTGTTCAACCAGAAAATCCATAAAGAACTCCACCGAACCTTTGATCACGGGGTAGACCTCCTCTAGATAATCCTGGTCAAGGGTGTAGAGGTAATGCTCCCACAAATGTGTAGTCAACCAGGCGCCACCCACGGTGAACGTACCCCAGGTAGGCCCATCCATCGGCGCCGCCACCCGCCAGATATCCGTATTCTGGTGGAAGACCCATCCATTGGCTCCATAATGCTCGCGGGCGACCTGAGCGCCCTGATCGGTCAATTCCTTGACCAGCGTGATCAGGGGTTCGGCACAATCGGACAGGTTGCCCGATTCCGCCGGCCAGTAGTTCATCTCCGTGTTGATGTTGGTCGTGTACTTGGAATCCCACTGGGGATTCTGACTTTCATTCCAGATACCCTGTAAATTGGCGGCTTCAGTGCCCGGACGAGATGATGATATCAATAGATAACGGCCGAAATTGTAGGCCAGGGCGGCCAGACTCGGATCTTCACCGGTTTCAAAGGCCTGCATACGCTTGTCGGTAGGCAGGAACGAGTTCGCCGTTTGGCTCAGATCGAGTGTCGCCCGCTGATAATAGGATTGATGATCTTGAACAGCTGCATCCCAGATTTCACGAAAGGATTTTTCCGTGATACGGTTGAAGGTGTCGGTCACCCGAGCCACCTGGTCGCCGCTCACATCTTTGTAGCTAACGAAATTGGTGGCCGCCGCAAAATAGAGGGTTACCGCATCCGCCCCTTCAATAAACAGCTCATCCCCTATGGTCTTCATGGCGCCGCCTTCAGGGACAGCTTTTAGTTGGGCGCGGTACCGCAGTTTGCCCTCGACACCCAGATAATCTGCTGATTTGCCGTTGATCATCAATCCATCGCCGCTGATACCATCCATCAGGAAATAATCGTTGCCGTAATTGGAATGGGCGGTATTGCGAACACCTCTCAGCTGGGCCCGGAGAGATATCTGTCCGGGTTCATCGGCAGTCAATCTCACCACGATCGCCTGGTCAGGGGCGGAGGCCAATATGTCTCGTCGGTATCGGATTCCATGGGCTTTGTATTCGACACAGGTGGTTGCCGTCTCAAGGTCGAGCCATCGTTTGTATTCTGTCACCTTTTCTTCATCTTTGAAAAAGAGGTGCAGGTTGGCAATGCATTGGTATTTCATCTGTTCAACAGGGTTGCCCATCAGATGACGGCCGAACAGTTTGTGTGCCTCTATGGGTTTTCCTTCAAAAATAAGCTTCTGGATCTCCGGCAACACCTTGGCCCCTCCCTTTACCACCGTGGAATAGGGACCTCCCGACCACAAGGTTTCTTCGTTGAGCTGGATCCTTTCTTC
>CBFDBC010000100.1:0-12592 GCA_965602945.1 uncultured bacterium
TCTGGATCAAGCGGGCCGAGGGAAACTTCAAGTCATCCCTCAAGCTTTCCGAGGAGGGATTCAACACCCTCTGGCAGGCCGCGGGCGCCGGGGACGGCGACCTGCTCCTCCTGGTCGCGGACGATAAATACAAGGCCCTCTCTCTCCTGGGACACCTCCGACTGGATTTCAGGCCCGAGGGACTCGCGGAGTCAGGCCTGTATAAGTTCCTCTGGGTTACCGACTTCCCGCTCTTCGAGTGGAGCGATGAGGAACAGAGGCTGACCTCCATGCACCATCCCTTCACATCCCCTCGAGCCGAGGACGTGGCCCTGCTGGATGAAGCGCCGGAGAAGGTCAAGGCCCAGGCCTATGACCTGGTGCTGAACGGCGTGGAGATCGGGGGAGGCTCAATCCGCATCCACGACCTCGAGGTCCAGCGTAAGGTCTTCGAGATCCTGGGGCTCTCAGAAGAGCAGGCCGAGGCCAAGTTCGGATTTTTCCTGAAGGCCCTGGAGTACGGGGCGCCCCCGCACGGCGGCATCGCCCATGGGTTCGACCGCATCGTGATGCTCCTGGCCGGAGAGGAGTCCATCCGGGACGTCATCCCCTTCCCCAAGACCACTTCTTCCCTGAGCCTCATGACGGAGTCCCCTTCCGAGGTGGATGGGAAACAGCTCAAGGAGCTGGGACTCAAGCTGGATCGGCCCGAGGAATAAACAGATCCCGGATTGCCGGATATCTCCCGCCCGGCACTAGGAATCTGACTCTAAAACCTCTTTTTCTTCCTGCGCGATCCCCTGCCGCTGCCGCCCAGCGCAACGCCCGCACCCAGCAGGAATCCCAGGTCATACCAGCCGCCGCTGTTGTTGACCTCGTACATCCGGACGTTGTCTGTGAACAGGCTGATGATGAAAGTGATCACACAGATGAAGCCGTGCCACAGCCCGGCGAAAAAACCGGCTGGCTTCTCTTCGAAACGGAGATTCCCCGGGGCGCAGCTGACGCTGACCAGGAATAGTACCAACACGGCGGTTGCTACGATAATTCTTGATTTCATTCCGATTCTCCTTTCTTTTTGTTCATCTTGGACCCCTCCATCTTCTTTTAATATCCTGCGATATAGGGTGTCCTGTCAACCCCAACGAAGGGTGCCGCAAACAATTTTACAGCTGTGTTGACCCCCGGATATGCCGGTCAAGACTAGACCGGTGATTGTACCGGAGGCGCAGCTACGTATGGACCAGGGATCTTTCTTATAAGTCCTGTGGGCCTTTGAGGAGATCGACAGCCCGGCTTCCCTCTGTCTGATCGAGAGGGGATTTGTCAACCTCGGCCTCAATGGCGGACAGCCGCAGGCATTCCGAGCGTGCCTTGTCAATATCCAGGAGCCGGGGGGAGGCGCCGTAGATGCGCCGGAAATTCCCCTGCAGTATGTCATGAAGCGTGTCCCCGGGCAGGCTCAGTCCCCGGATCACTCCATCTTCGGGCCGACCCAGCAGGAAATCCGCACCGGCGGGCACCCGGAAAGCCTCGTCCCCGGCCAGGAAGCGGAACACGATGCCTGCCCGGTGAGTGGCCTCTTCGACCGTGTGTTCGCTCAGGATGTCGGTGCCGAAAAGGATGCGGCCGCCGAAGCGGATGAAAAAATCCCTGGACCGTTCGATATCCCGGGAGAGGTTGTAGAAGAGCTCGATCCCCGGGGCCAGGTCGAAGTGAGCCCCGGGAAACCCGGTCAGGAACGCGCCTGCAAGGGAAAGGTCGGCGGAAAGAAAATAGAAATGGGGCAGGACCACACGCAGTCCGGGATGGCGTTCCAGGACATATTCCGTTTCCCGGTAGAGATCCTCTTTGGAAGCATAGCTCGAGTCATAGCCCCAGCCCTGTTTCCTCGCCCAGGCGGGCAGTCTGTCCGGCTCCCAGAACTCCTCTGGGTCGGCCACGTGCCAGAGCAGGGGCATGTCCCGCTCCTCGCATGCCGTAAAAAAGGGCTCGAAATAGGGGCCGTCCACTGGCACTCCCAGGCGCTTGCGGCCCGTGGGCTTGGAGGCCAGGAGCTTTAATCCGTCCGCCCCCAGGGCTTGCAGGCGCTCTACCTGTTGGGCAGGGGTGAGTGCTTCTTCAGTCCCATAGAGCAGTCCTGCGTGTTCCAGCCCGGCCAGGAGATAGAACCGGTCAGGATGCCGGGCCTTCAATACGAATCCCGCCGGATTCGTGTTGGCGGCAAGCTCTTCTAACTGGCAGGCGATCCCGGCCTGAACCGCGTTCGTCCCATCCAGGCAGGCGGCAAGTCCCTCGATCTCTCCGACGCTGCGGATATGGACATGCCCGTCGATCAAAGGAGGGGATCCGGTCTCTGTCATATCGTTTGTTTGTGGCAATTATCATATGTCGCATTCAGGGGCGGCGTCAAATTTTAAAGGGGAGTGGTCCAATTAGAATTTCTAATTGGACCACTCCCCTTTGTTTGATTTTCGCTCACGTGTGGCTTATGATGCAAAATCATGGCTCGCTCCCGGGAAAGGGCTCAGGATTTCCTCGATACCCTGGGCCTCTCGACTGCCGCTATCGACGTGGAGGGGCTCCTGGACGGGTTCCGGACCGAGATGGCGGCCGGCTTGTCCGGGGCGCCAGGCTCCCTGGCCATGATCCCCACGTTCATCCCCATCGGAAAGCCAGTCCCGGCGGGTGTACCCGTGATCGTCCTGGATGCAGGCGGCACACACCTGCGTGCGGCCACGGTGGTGTTTGATGAAAGGGGACGGCCCCAGACGGACAACTTCTTGCGTCACCGCATGCCCGGCGCCGATGAGCCCCTCTCCGGCGGGGCGTTCTATGACCGTTTCGTGGACATCCTGCTGCCCCTGGTCCACAAGTCCGATCGGGTGGGATTCTGTTTTTCCTATCCGGCAGAAATCACTCCGGATGGGGACGGCCGGCTCCTGACCTGGACCAAGGAGATCAAGGCCCCGGAGGTGGAGGGCGCGTATATCGGGCAGAACATCGGCACTCGCCTCAAGGCCCGGGGATACAACCTGAAGTTCACTCTGCTCAACGATACGGTCGCCGTGCTGCTGGCGGGTCGGAGTTTCGCCCGATCCCGGGAATTCGGCTCCTATGTCGGCTTCATCCTGGGGACTGGGACCAACACCGCCTATGTCGAGGAAAACCACCGGATCACCAAACGAGATGACCTGTCGTTCCAGGGACGTCAGGTCATAAACGTCGAGTCCGGGAACTTCGCCCGTTGTCCCCGGACCGCGGTCGACGAGAGCCTGGATGCCGGCACCAACAATCCCGGGGAGTACACCTTCGAGAAGATGATCTCGGGAGCCTACCTGGGGCGGTTGAGCCTGTGGCTGCTCAAGGCCGGGGACGGGGGGGGGCTCTTTTCCGGGGACGGAGGGGCGGCTATCCGGCGGGTCAGGCGGCTGTCGACCGCCCAGGCGGACCGGTTCCTCAGGAACCCCAGGGGAGCCGGACCTCTGGGGAATCCGGCCCTGACCGGAGGCGACCGGGAGACGGCCGGCACACTTATCACAGCCGTGATCGATCGCGCCGCCCTGCTCGCTGCCGTCAACATCGCGGCCGCGGTGCTGAAATCCGGCGTAGGACGCTCCCCACACCGCCCGGTGTGTGTCAACATCGACGGGTCCACTTACACCAAGACCTCCGGCCTTCGGTCCAAGACGGAACAGCACCTGTGGCACATACTCGGTGGGAAAGGCGTGTTTTTCGAACTGGTGCAGATGGAGGATTCTCCCCTGATCGGCGCGGCGGTGGCAGGCCTGACACGCGGCTGAGTCTCCGCAGGCCACGCAGGCCTCAAGCCCTGGACTATCTGCCTTCCGTCCATTACAATAACCCTTTTTTGAGGAGAATATGATGCCTAAGAGACTGGTGATAGTCGGCGCTGTGGCGGCCGGGGCCTCGGCTGCGGCCAAAGCCCGCCGCAGCAACGAAGAGATCGAGATCGTGATGTTCGAGAGCGGTCCCTACATGAGCTTTGCGAACTGCGGGCTCCCTTATTACCTGGGAGGTGAGATCGCCGAGCGCCGCAGCCTGTTCGTGGCCGATCCCAGGAATTTCAAGAAGCGCTTTCGGGTGGATGTCCGGCTCGAGACGACCGTGACGGGAGTGGATCCGGCGGCCCGGGAGGTCACGTTCCGGACGGAGGCTGGACATGAGGACAGGCTCTCCTATGACCGCCTGATCCTCGGCACAGGGACCGTTCCCTTCAGGCTGCCCCTTGAGGGGATCGATGCGCCCAACATCTTCGAATGCCGGACGGTCCCGGACGTGGATGCGATCCTGGCTTCGCTGCGCGAACTGCAGCAGCCGCCTCAGGTGCCGCTGGAAACAGCCTCAGCCGGAACAGGCACCAAGGGCCGGGCTCTGGTCATCGGGGCCGGCTACATCGGGCTGGAGTGTGCCGAACAGCTCCTCAACCGGGGACTTGAGGTCACGGTGGTCGAGGCCCTGGATCAGATCATGGGCCCGCTTGACCACGAGATGACCCTGCCGGCCCTGGATGCCCTGCGGGCGGCCGGGATCCGTGTCCTGCTGTCCGACCTGGTCGAAGGATTCGATCACTCCGGGGCCCGATCTCAGGCGCTGCTCAAAAGCGGAGACAAAATTGAATTCGACCTGGCCGTGGTCGGGGTGGGGGTCCGGCCCAATGTGGTGCTGGCCAAAGCAGCCGGGCTGCGGCTGGGTGAGAGCGGCGCCATTGCCGTGGACGAGTTCCAGCGGACCTCCGATCCCCATATCTTTGCCGCGGGGGACAACTGCGAGGCGGAATTCCTCCCCACAGGCGGGAGGGTGAACATCCCCCTAGCCGGTCCGGCCAACAAGCAGGGGCGCGTGGCCGGGCAGAACGCGGCCCTGGATCTCCGGGGGAAAGGGGAAACGGAGGAGGGCAGGCTGCATATGCGGGGGGTGCTGGGGACCAGCATCGTCCGGGTGTGCGGCATGGTGGCCGGAGGGACCGGCCTGACGGAAAAGGCCGCCCTACGCCTGGACCGGGAGGTGGCGGTGGCCTACAATATCGGATCCAGCCACGCCGGGTATTATCCCGGAGCCCAGTCCCTGTTCCTCAAGCTGGTCTACGATCCCGGGGACGGCCGCCTGCTCGGTGCTCAGGCCGCGGGGCCTGACGGCGTGGACAAGCGTATCGATATCCTGGCCACGGCCATTTACGGAGGCATGACGCTCGTGGACCTCGAACAGCTGGACCTCTGCTATGCCCCGCCCTTCGGGTCGGCCAAGGATGTGGTCATCCTGACCGGCATGGCGGCGGCCAACACCTTTCGCGGCACCAGTCCCAGTTTGACCCCCGCCGCCCTGTTTGAGGAGCTGATGGGGGAGCGCCCTCCCTTTCTGCTCGACGTGCGGACGGCCTTCGAGTTCAAGATGGGCCATCTCCCGGATGCGGTGAACATCCCGCTGGAAACGCTCAGGGAGCGCCTCGAGGAGATCCCCCGGGATCGTTCCCTGGTCACCCAGTGCAGCGTCGGTTACCGCAGCTACGTGGCCCAGCAGATCCTGCTCCAGCATGGCTTTGCCGATGTGCGCAACCTCTCGGGTGGATTCAGCCTGGCGGGCCTGATCCGGGCCGGCATGAAATAGGCCCTGTCCCGCAGAAGACGGGATAGGCCGTACGGCCTCTCCTGCCATCTGAGGCGCCTGCTCGAGCGGCCTAAATAAAATCGCGAAGTGGGGTGGAATACAGAGCCCAACTCCTCTATAATAGGCCGTTCCTTGATTCGGCAGTTTAATACCGGGATCGATGCGGAAGCGAACGGCCTTATTCGATCACCACAGACTGATAGAAACCTGATAGAATAGAGGGGATCCAATGAATAGGAGAATTTTTCCATGGGAAAAAATCTTTACATAGCCACCATGGAGCCCAGGAGCGGCAAGTCCGTGGTCCTGCTGGGACTCATGGAGCTTTTATCCCGCAGGATCCAGAAGATCGGCATCTTTCGCCCGATCGTGACAGCAGGCGAGAAACGGGATGACTATATCGATCTTGTCTGCAAGCGCTACAAGCTGGAATTCGATTATGAGGAGCTCTATGGTGTAACCCATCAGGAGGCGCGTGACAAGCTCAGCCGGGGGGAGCATGACGACCTGAGCAAGACCATGGTCGACAAGTACAAGGCCCTGGAACGCCAGTGTGACTTTGTGGTATGTGTGGGCACCGACTTCACGGGTGTGGCCACTGCCTTCGAGCTCGATTTCAACGCGGACATCGCCAACCAGTTGGGCTGTCCTCTGCTGCTCATCGTCAACGGATACGAGAAGTCTCCCGAGGACATCGTGGATGCGGCGCGGGTGTCCTGCGAGGCCTTTATCGAGCACGGCTGCACGGTGATGGCCACCGTGGTCAACCGTGTGATGGAGGAAAACCTGGACGACGTGGCCGAGCATCTCAGCGGCCAGACCGAGGAGCTGGGCCCGGTCTACGTGCTCAAGGAGGAGCCGGCCCTGAATTTCCCCACAGTGGGGACGGTTGCCCGGGCCCTCAAGGCCCGCTTCCTGACCCTGGAAGGCCGCGGCCTATATCGTGAGGTGCGCCTCTACAAGGTCGCTGCCATGCAGCTGCGCAACTTCCTGGAACATCTGGAAGACGGCGTGCTGGTCATAACACCCGGCGACCGGGCGGATGTGATCCTGGGGAGCCTGATCACGCTGTTCTCCGACAAAGCGCCTCAGATCGCAGGCCTGATCCTAACGGGCGGGTTGGAACCGGAACCTCCAGTCAAAAGACTGCTCGAGGGCCTCAAGAAGCCCAGCTTCCCCATCATGAGCGTTGAGACCGACACCTACACCACGGCCATGAACATCAATGGGGTCCATTCTACGATCACCGCGGGGAACGAACGAAAGATCGCCCTGGCGCTGGGTGTGTTCGAGTCCCGTGTCGATCTGGCCGAGCTTGAGGAGCTTATCGCCGTGTCGCGCTCGAGCCGAGTGACGCCCCTCATGTTCGAGTATGAGCTCATCGACCGGGCCAAGTCCGACCGCAAACACATCGTGCTGCCCGAAGGGGGAGAGGAGCGCATCCTGCGCGCGGCCGAGATCCTGCAGCGCCGGGGAGCGGTGGACATCACTCTCCTGGGCAACGTCGATGAGATCAAACAAAAGGTCACAAATTTTGGGCTGGACCTGCGCCAGGTCAAGATCATCGACCCCCAGAACTCCCATCGGTTCGAAGAATTCGCTGCGACATATTTCACGCTCCGCGCGCACAAGAGGATCACCCAGGACCAGGCCCGGGACGTGATGCTGGACGTCAGCTACTTCGGTACCATGATGATCTACCTCGGGCTGGCCGACGGGATGGTGTCGGGATCGACGCACACCACGCAGCACACGCTGCGCCCCGCCTTCGAGTTCATACGCACCAAGCCGGGCTTCTCCATCGTATCGAGTGTTTTTTTTATGTGCCTGGCCGACCGGGTGTTGGTCTACGGCGACTGCGCCGTGAATCCCAACCCGAATCCGGAGCAGCTCGCGGACATCGCCATCGCCTCGGCGGGAACGGCCGCCATGTTCGGCGTCGAACCCCGCATCGCCATGCTGTCCTACTCCACGGGCGAGTCCGGCAAGGGCCAGGATGTGGAGAAGGTGCGCGAGGCCACGCAGATCGCGCGGGCCCGGCGCCCGGACCTCATGATCGAGGGCCCGCTGCAGTATGACGCCGCCGTCGACTCCGGGGTGGCGGCCACCAAGATGCCCGGCAGCGAAGTGGCCGGCCACGCCACGGTCTTCATCTTCCCCGACCTCAATACGGGAAACAACACCTACAAGGCGGTCCAGCGGTCGGCCCAGGCCGTGGCCATCGGCCCGGTGCTGCAGGGGCTCAACAAGCCCGTCAACGACCTCAGCCGCGGCTGCACCGTGACCGACATCGTCAACACCGTGGCCATCACCGCCATCCAGGCCCAGGCTCTGGGGGCGGCTTCGGAGAAGGCCTCATGAAAATCCTGGTCATCAACTCCGGGAGCTCATCCATCAAGTACCAGCTTTTCGACATGACCGGCAGCACGGTCCTGGCCGCGGGCCTGCTGGAACAGATCGGGGAATCCGCCGGCCGCCTGATCCACAGGGCCCGCAGGGAAAACGGAGACATCGAGGAGCTGGTACAGATCGAGCCCGTGGCCGATCATGAGGAGGGTTTCGACAATATCCTGAAGGCCTTCGCCGACACAGGCCTCCTCAAGGGAAGCGATGACCTCGACGGAATCGGGCACCGGGTCGTGCATGGAGGGGAAGCCTTCCAGGAGCCCACGCTGATCACGGATGAGGTCATCGATACCATCCGGGAGCAGATCCCCCTGGCTCCCCTGCACAACCCGGCCAACCTGACCGGGATCGAGGTGACGTTCGCCCGCATGCCGGACACCCCACAGGTAGCTGTCTTTGACACCGCTTTCCACCAGACCATCCCGCCCTTCGCATTCAATTATGCCCTGCCCCGGGACCTGGCCGCGACACATTCCGTGCGCCGTTTCGGGTTCCACGGAACATCCCATCGGTACGTGACCAGGACCGCAGCCGAATTCCTGGGACGGCCCCTCGAGGACCTGAACCTGATCACCTGCCACCTGGGGAACGGGGCCAGCGTGTGCGCGGTCCGGGGCGGCCGCAGCATCGACACCTCCATGGGCATGACCCCACTGGAGGGCCTCATCATGGGAACGCGGTCGGGAGATATCGATCCCGGTGTCGTGTTCTACCTGGGCCGCAAGGCCCGCATGTCGCTCGACCAGCTGGATTCCCTGCTCAACCAGCGCAGCGGTATGAAGGGCCTATGCGGCGTGAACGACATGCGGGAGATCGAGGACATGGCCGGGAAAGGCGACCAGCGGGCCCGGCTGGCGCTCGATATGTACGGCTACCGCCTCAAGAAGTACATAGGGATGTACAGCGCGGCCCTGGGCCGGGTGGACGCCCTGGTGTTCACCGCCGGCATCGGGGAAAAATCACCGCTGGTGCGCGCCCTGGCCTGCACCGACCTGGACAACCTGGGGATCCGCCTCGATTCGGAAAAGAACGAGGCGGGGGCCGGGGAGATCCGCGAGATCCAGGCAGAGGGAAGCCCGGTCAAGGTCCTGGTGGTCCCCACGAACGAAGAGCTGGAGATCGCCCAGCAGACGGTTGCCTGTATCGGCGCAAACGGTCAAACCTGACGAATTCATCAAAAATGTCGATATTGCACGAAAGACAAACTACGGCAAACTCGACTCATAAATTACCCAGGTCAGACATATTTATGTTAGAATAAATCCAATACGAAACATGAGGAGGCATATCATGATGAACCTTGCCAAGATCGAAGAGCTGCTGGGAGACGAGGCCCGGGATCTACTGGCTTTCGATAACCCCAAGATCCCCAAGGAAAGACTCCACATCCCCGGACCGGATTGGATAGACCGGTCCTTCGGCATCAGCGACCGGCCCGTGCCAGTGCTGCGGAGCCTGCAGGCTCTGCTGGGCAACGGGCGCCTGGCGGGCACAGGATACGTCTCGATCCTGCCGGTGGATCAGGGCATCGAGCACTCGGGAGGAGCATCCTTTGCGCCCAACCCCGATTACTTCGACAGCGAAAAGATAATAAACCTGGCCATCGAGGGGGGCTGCAACGGAGTGGCCTCGACGCTCGGCGTCCTGGGGAGCGTGGCCCGCAAGTATGCCCACAGGATCCCCTTCATTCTGAAGATCAACCACAACGAGCTGCTGACATTCCCCAACACCTTCGATCAGGTCATGTTCGCCTCGGTCGAGCAGGCCTTCGACCTGGGGGCCGTGGCCGTGGGCGCTACCATCTACTACGGTGCGCCCGAGAGTTCACGGCAGATCCAGGAGGTCAGCGAGGCCTTCCGGTATGCGCACGAACTGGGGATGATGACCATCCTCTGGTGCTACCTGCGGAATCCGTCTTTTAAGGTCGCGGGCCAGGACTATCATGCCAGCGCCGACCTCACGGGACAGGCAAACCATCTGGGCGTCACCATCCAGGCCGACATCATCAAGCAGAAACTCCCCACCTCCAACGGCGGCTACAAGGCGCTCAATGCGGAAGGCAGCTACGGCAAGTTCAGCGAGAAGATGTACACCGACCTTTGCAGCGACCATCCCATCGATCTGACCCGCTATCAGGTGGCCAACCAGTACATGGGCCGGATAGGCCTGATCAACTCGGGCGGCCCTTCCGGTAAAAACGACTTGGCGGACGCGGTCAAGACGGCCGTCATCAACAAGCGGGCCGGAGGCCTGGGACTCATCAGCGGGCGCAAGGCTTTCCAGCGGCCGCTCGCGGACGGCGTGGCGCTGCTCAATGCCATCCAGGACGTGTACCTCGAGCCGGGCGTGACCATCGCCTAGGCTTCTCTCGTTCCCGCGGACCGAGACGAGGCGATTCCATGAGTGTGCACCCGGGAGCCGGGAAGCCGGCACCGCCTTCCCAGCTGATCGATGCGGGCCGGCTCGTGGACGTTTACTTCTCCTCCAGGCCCGATCCCGCAGAGGCGGCCCAGCGCGTGGCCTTCGGCACCTCCGGGCACCGAGGGTCGTCGCTCCGGAACAGCTTCAACGAGGCTCACATCCTGGCCATCACACAGGCGGTCTGTGACCTCCGGAAGAACCGCGGTTGGGACGGGCCTCTGTTCCTGGGCATGGACACGCACGCCCTGTCGCAGCCGGCCCTGGATACGGCCCTGGAGGTCCTGGCCGGGAACGGTGTCGCGGTCCGTGTCCAGCCGGGCCGCCGCTTCACACCCACGCCCCTCATCTCCTTCGCCATCCTGACCCATAACCGGGGACTGAAGGCCGACCTGGCCGATGGCGTGGTGATCACACCCTCCCACAACCCACCCGAGGACGGCGGCTTCAAGTACAACCCTCCGAAAGGGGGGCCGGCGGATGCCTCGATCACACAGGCCATCGAGGACCGAGCCAATGCGATCCTCGCCCAAGGCCTGTCGTCCGTCCGCAGGATCCCGTTGGAACGGGCCCGGATGGCGGACACGGTTCAGGAGCACGATTACATCGAGCCCTATGTGGCGGACCTGGCCGATGTGCTGGACATGGAGGCCATCGCAGGGGCCGGCCTGCGGATCGGCGCGGACCCCCTGGGAGGTTCCGCCATCGATGTCTGGGATCCCCTGGCCGAACGCTACGGACTGGACATCGAGGTCGTGAACCGGACCCTGGATCCCACCTTCTCGTTCATGCCCCTGGATCGGGACGGCAGGATCCGGATGGACTGCTCGTCGCCCCATGCCATGGCCGGGCTGATCGAGCTCAGGGAACGCTTCGACATCGCCTTCGGGAACGACACGGACAGCGACCGCCACGGCATCGTTACCCGAAGCGGCGGCCTCATGAATCCCAACCATTTCCTGGCAGCGGGGGTGTGGCACCTGTTCCGGAACCGCCCCCAGTGGCCCCAGGATGCGGCCGTGGGCAAAACCCTGGTCTCCAGCGCCATGATCGACCGGGTCGCGGCTTCTCTGGGCCGGTCGGTGTGCGAGGTGCCGGTGGGCTTCAAGTGGTTTGTCGATGGGCTGCTGGACGGGTCCTTTGCCTTTGCCGGGGAGGAGAGCGCGGGGGCCTCGTTCGTACGCAGGGACGGGAGGGCCTGGACCACGGACAAGGACGGCATCCTCCTGGATCTCCTGGCCTGCGAGGTGACAGCCATAACCGGGAAAGACCCGGCCGAGCTGTATGCAGAGCTGGAGGACAGGTTCGGGCGCGCGGCCTTCCGGCGTGTGGATGCCCCCGCCACACCGGAGCAGCGGGCCGTACTCAAGGCCCTGACACCGGAGAGTGTGACCGCCGCAGAACTGGCGGGCGAGCCCATCCAGGCCCGTCTCGTCCAGGCTCCGGGAAACAAGGCCGCCATCGGGGGCCTGAAAGTGGTCACGAAAAACGGCTGGTTCGCGGCCCGGCCCTCCGGCACGGAAGACATATACAAGATCTATGCGGAGAGCTTTCGCGGCCTGGCGCATCTGGAGCGTATCCTGGAAGAAGCGCAGGGCATCGTTTCCGGGGCATTCCGGTTGTCCGGAGTGTGATGCGGCTTTTCGCATGCTTGGAGCCGATGCGTTTTGCGGGCCGGCCCCTCCGGTTCAGTGAGGGCGGGCATGCGGAGGCGCGAGCCGTGACAGCGGCGGCCGGAACGGAAAGGGGATAGCAGATGAGCGGAGACTTGGAGAGACCGGATTTCAGCATCGAGCGCCTGGGGGAGTGCCGTATCCCCTCTCCCATGAGCGGCGTCCCCTTTGTCTCGGACAGGGAGCACGTGCTGTTTCACTCCCGCCTCGAGGAGGTGGAGGAATGCCTCAAACAGGGAGAGACCCCTCCAGAGTTCGAGGCCGCCGGGCCCAGGGAAAAGATCTATTTCGACCCTTCCAAGCTCAAATGCGGGATCGTGACCTGCGGAGGGCTCTGCCCCGGACTCAACGATGTCGTAAGGGCCATTGTGATGAGCCTGTCCTACCATTACAGTGTCGATACTATCTTCGGGTTTCGCTATGGATTCGAGGGCCTGTCCCCCAGGTACGGCCACACGCCCCTGGAGCTGACCCCGGATGTGGTCAAG
>CBFDBC010000101.1:0-12371 GCA_965602945.1 uncultured bacterium
CTAATTTAATAATTTAATACTTCACCTTAAATTTTATCCAAAGCCCACGACCAGACTTGAACTGGTGACCCCGTCCTTACCAAGGACGTGCTCTACCAACTGAGCTACGTGGGCAGCACAACCAAAAACAAAAGCGGGAAACGGGACTCGAACCCGCGACAAACGGCTTGGAAGGCCATTGCTCTACCAACTGAGCTATTCCCGCTTAAATGGGCAGGGGAGGATTCGAACCTCCGGAGGGTTGCCCCAGCGGGTTTACAGCCCGCCCCATTTAACCACTTTGGTACCTGCCCTTACATTAGGCAACGGACCCATATGTATTGGGCTTATTCTTGCCGAATCTTTCAATCAAACACGTCAATATATAAAAAAAAGCGCCCAATAACCTAAGCCATTTCAATTAAAAAAGCCAGCGAGAGGATTCGAACCCCCGACCCGCTGATTACAAATCAGCTGCTCTACCAACTGAGCTACGCTGGCATACTTTCCTCTTCGATTCATGAGCTCGAACGTCTTTTTTTTTTGCGTTGCGTCAGGGATATGCGAAGAAGAGAAAGAACGACCTCAACACTTCTCCTACCGACTCAGAAAAATACAAAAGTAATACAAGCTGTATGCTACAGAATTCCAAAGCGATTGTCAATAAATTTTTGTGCAAAAATACAGGTTATCCATTCATACCATTCGAGAGCTCATACTCCTTTTCCCTTCCTTTTCAGGAGGAGCGCACGGGGAGGTTGGGTGGGTCTTCCGCTCCGACTCCCCAAAATCATTCAAGAATTGACAGCTTCGGAGGGTTGTTGATATGATTCAGACTCATCTGCATATATACTATATATAAGGATAACCGGCATGATAAAACGCTACACTCGCCCGGAAATGGGAGCCCTCTGGGAAGATCAGAACCGGTTTCAGAAATGGCTGGACGTGGAGCTGGCCGTGTGCGAGGCCTGGCACGAGCTGGGAGAGATCCCGGCGGATGCGCTGGAGAGGATCAAAACCAAAGCGGCGTTCGATGTCGATCGGATCGATGAGATCGAGAGGACGGTCAAACACGATGTCATCGCGTTCCTCACCTCGGTCGCCGAGTTTGTGGGCGAGGACTCCCGGTTCGTCCACCTGGGCCTTACGTCCTATGACGTGGTAGACACGGCACTCTCTCTTCTCATCCGCCAGGCCCTGGAGAAAGTGCGGAAGGATCTCATCGCTTTCAGGGACGTGCTCAAGGAGCAGGCCCTCAAATACAAGATGACCCCCATGGTCGGTCGGACACACGGCGTGCACGCCGAGCCCATCACCTTCGGTGTGAAGATCCTGGTGTGGTACGACGAGGCCTGCCGCCACCTCCGGCGAGTGGACCAGGCCCTGGAAACCATCGGGTACGGCCGCATCCAGGGTGCCGTGGGGACCTACATCCATCTGGATCCCGAGGTCGAGGTCAGGGCCCTGGAGAAGCTGGGCCTCACCCCGGCCCGCGTCTCCACCCAGGTGCTCCAGCGTGACCGCCACGCCGAGGTCCTGTACACGCTGGCCCTGATCTGCGCCACGCTGGACAAGGTCGCGCAGGAGATACGCCATCTGCAGAAGACCGAGGCCCGCGAGGTCGAGGAGTCCTTCACGAAGGGCCAGAAAGGATCCTCCGCCATGCCTCACAAGAAGAACCCGGTCCGGACCGAGCGCATCTCCGGTATGTCCCGCATCCCCCGGGCCAACCTTCAGGTCGCCCTGGAAAACATCCCGCTCTGGCACGAGCGGGACATCTCGCACTCCTCGGCCGAGCGCGTCATCATCCCCGACAGCTTCATCGTCACGGATTTCCTGCTGGCGGAATCCACCCATATCGTGAGCAACTGGCAGGTCCACCCCGAACGTATGCAGGAGAATATAAACCTCACGCGCGGCCTGGTGTTCTCACAGCGGGTCCTGCTCGCCCTGACACGCAAGGGGCTGTCCAGGGAGGACGCCTATCACGTGGTCCAGCGTAACAGCCTCAAGGCCTGGGATGAAGGCCGGGAATTCCAGGAACTGCTCCTGGCGGACCCGGAGATCACTGACAAGCTGACCGGCCGGGAAGTGGAAGACTGCTTTTCCCTCGATCCCTACCTGGACAAGATCGATTATATATTCAATAAGGTGCTGAAAGATGAAGATTAGAGTTTTGGTCTCATTCAAGGACAGTGTTCTCGACCCTCAGGGACAGTCCGTCAAGAACGCCCTGCACACGCTGGGATACGATTTTATCCATGAGGTGCGTCAGGGAAAGGTCTTCGAGCTCGAGCTCGATGGTGTCGGCCGGGAACAGCTGGAGCAGGTTGTACCGGAGATCTCGGATAAGGTGCTGGCCAATCCCATCATCGAGAAGTTCGACTGGCAGATCATCGAAGAGTAATGGGAAATTTGAAGATGAAATTCGGAGTGGTGGTGTTCCCCGGCTCGAACTGTGACTACGACACACTCTACGCCGTACGGGACTTGTTCGAACAGGAAGCGGAGTTCCTGTGGCACAAAAACCATGACCTGCGCGGCGCCGACTGCATCATCCTGCCGGGAGGATTTTCCTACGGCGACTACCTGCGGTCCGGCGCGATCGCCCGCTTCTCCCCGATCATGCAGGAGGTGCGGGAGTTCGCTCTCAAGGGCGGTATGGTTCTGGGTATCTGCAACGGCTTCCAGGTCCTGCTGGAGCTGGGACTCCTGCCGGGCGCCATGCTGCGCAACAAGAACCTTAAATTCCTCTGCCGGCACGTCCATCTCCGTGTGGACAATGCAGAAACTCCCTTCACGCGGGCCGGGGAGGAAGGTCAGGTCCTGCGCATCCCCATCGCGCATTTTGATGGCAATTACTTCATCGACGGGGCCGGGGAGGCCGAGATCGCACGCAACCGACAGGCTGTACTGCGGTACTGCGACCCGCAGGGCCAACTCAGCGAGGAGGCCAACGTCAACGGGTCCCTGGGTCACATCGCCGGCCTCATCAATACTCGGGGCAATGTCCTGGGAATGATGCCCCATCCGGAGAGGGCCTCCGAACCTCTGCTGGACAGCGAAGACGGGAGGGTCATCTTCCGTTCCATCGTCGAACACTTCAAGGAAATCGGGTAGAGATATGATAGATGAGCAAGTCATTCGTGATCACGGTCTCTCTCGCGAAGAGTATGACCTCATCGTGGAGCTCATAGGACGCGACCCCAACCTGACCGAGCTCGGCATCTTCTCTCTGATGTGGTCCGAGCACTGCAGCTACAAGAGTTCCAAGGTCCACCTGAAGAAGCTGCCGGTCATGGGGAAGAACGTGATCCAGGGCCCCGGTGAGAACGCGGGCATCATCGATATCGGTGACGGCATGGCGGCGGTCTTCAAGATCGAGTCGCACAACCACCCCTCCTTCATCGAGCCCTACCAAGGTGCGGCCACGGGCGTGGGCGGCATCCTGCGGGACATCTTCACCATGGGAGCCCGGCCGATCGCGGCCATGGATTCCCTGCGCTTCGGACCCCTGGACACATCCCGGAACCGGTCCGTTATGGACGGCGTCGTCTCAGGCATCGCCGGCTACGGCAACTCCTTCGGCGTGCCCACGGTGGGCGGGGAGGTCTATTTCAACGATTGCTACTCCCTGAATCCCCTGGTCAACGCATTCTGCCTGGGTATTGTGGAAAAGGACAAGATCTTCTACGCCAAGGCCGAGGGCAAGGGAAACGCGGTCCTCTATGTGGGATCCAAGACCGGCCGCGACGGTATCCACGGCGCCACCATGGCATCCGCCGAATTCGGTGAGGACCTGGAGGAGAAGAGGCCCAATGTCCAGGTCGGTGACCCTTTCAAGGAGAAGCTGCTGTTGGAGGCCTGCCTGGAAGTCATGGGACAGGGCCTGATCGTCGGGATCCAGGACATGGGCGCCGCGGGCCTCACGTGTTCCACCACCGAGATGGCGGCCAATGCCGGCTCCGGGATCGCGATCGACCTGGATCTCGTGCCCCAACGGGAAGAAGGCATGACCCCGTACGAGATCATGCTCTCCGAAAGCCAGGAGCGTATGCTGATCGTGGCGGAAGAGGACCGGGTGTCGGAGGTCCAAGGCGTCTTCGCCAAGTGGGACCTCGATGCCATCGTCATCGGCAGGGTGACCGACGACGGCCGGCTGCATGTCCGCTTCCACGGCCAGGAGGTGGTGGATATTCCCGTTGATGCCGTGATCGAGCTGTGTCCGATCTATCAGAGAGGCTACAGCGCTCCGGCTCCGCCACCGCCTTCGGCTGCGACGGAGGGGGCTCCCCTGCCCGAAGAATTCAACACCGCGTTCCTGGAGCTGCTGGGCTCCCCCACCATCGCCGACAAGGAGTGGGTCTTCCGGCAGTATGACCACATGGTGCAGACGAACACCGCATTCCTCCCCGGAGCTGATGCCGCCGTCCTTCGCCTCAAAGGCAGCCGGAAGGCTCTGGCCATGACCCTGGACGGCAACTCCCTCTACGCCCTGCTGGACCCTCGAACCGGCGGTCGGATCGCGGTGGCCGAGGCCTGCCGCAACCTGGCCTGCGTGGGAGCCTACCCGGTCGGAGTCACTAACTGCCTCAACTTCGGCAACCCGGAGAAGCCCGAGATCATGTGGCAGTTCAAGGAGGTGGTGGAGGGCATCGCCGAAGCCTGTGGGATCTTCGAGATCCCCGTGACCGGAGGCAATGTCAGCTTCTACAATGAAACCGAGGGTGTGTCCATCCATCCTACGCCCGTACTGGGGATCGTGGGGATCTTGGACAACATCGATCTGGCCGTTTCACCTGGGTTCAAGGGCGAAGGCGACACGGTCGTACTGCTGGGTGGGAACCACGAGGGACTGGGCGGTTCCGAGTACCTGCGGTTCCTGCATGGGAAGGAGGAGGGGCCGCCTCCCCGGATCGACCTAGTGGAAGAGAAGCGCCTGCATGGACTGTGCATCGAAGCCATTTCCCGGAGGCTGCTGCGTTCGGCACACGACATCTCCGAAGGCGGGCTGGCCGTGTGTGCGGCCGAATGCGCGTTCCACAGCGATTCTCTCCTTGGCTGTACCCTGGACCTGGAAGACGACCTCCGCACGGATGCTCTGCTCTTCGGGGAGACGCAGTCACGCATCGTCGTCACCGCCGCCCCCGAGAGACTGGAGGAGCTGCTGAGCCTGGCCGGAGAACACGAGGTAGTGGCCTCGGTTCTGGGAAAGACGGGCGGCGGCCGGATCATCTTCCGCCACCGCGGAAAGACCCTAATCGACACAGCGGTTCGCGAGGCCTTCACACGCTGGAAGCAGGCCATACCGGAGCACTTCAAAGTCAGGTGATAAAGAAGCTTAGGGGCCGCCGGAAGAGGGTATGGAGGAAGGCGATCCTCTGTGCAGCATTCCTGCTCGCGTTCTGGATGCCCGCCCACCCGGTCGAGTTCCACCTCAAGCTGGGAGGGGGGCTGACCTGGTTCCGTCCGATCGATGTAAACCGGGCGGTCCGGGACTGGGTGGAATGGCATGAGCGCGAATCGGCCCGTAACGAGAACTGGACATATCTGGGAGGCATAACGCCGGAGATCCGCCTCGGGTATAACTTCGAGGGAGAGCTTCAGTTTTTCCTGACCCCCCGCCTGGCCTTCTCGGTCGGGGCAGGGTTTCTCTATACAGACCTCTCGGCCGAAGACACGGAGATCCTCATCAATAAAAAGCAAGGTCCGACCCAGCTCGTACAGCCCCGGACGTTGAGCGCCATCCCGCTTGTCTTCTCTCTCTACACTCACCTCCCCCTGAATGAGCGGTTCAGTGTCTACGCCAAAGTCGGCGCCGGAATGGCATGGGCCAAACACATCGAACGGGAGGGATCGAAGAAGGAAACGGGCACGAGATACAACTATTCCCTGGAAGAGAACGCCTCGGCTCGGAACCCTGTGTATCAGGCCGGCCTGGGCCTGGATTTCGCCCTGGAATCCGGTGTGAGGTTCTTCCTGGAGGGCTCCTACCGCTGGCTGCGGATGACCGATTTCAGCGGGGAGACCGGCGAAGGGGAGACCGGCACCCTGTATCATTTCGAGGAACTGTCCCCGGACCTGGGATTCTGGCAGGCGAAGAACCGTCTCTCCTCAGAGCCCCCGGTGGGCGAGAACATCCGCTCGGTCAGGGAAACCGAGGTGGATTTCAGCGGTTTTACGCTGATCGTGGGCATCGCCATAAAATTCTAAGCAGACGAGGAAAAAGCGTACGTCCGGTCCTGGCGGCTCATGAAAACATCACTCAACCGCCGAATATGGGCTGTGAGTATTTTCCAAGTCAGCTGAAAAAATCTCCCCATGCTCACATGCGGCCCAAGAACATACACCTTGCCGCAGCTAATATAAGGATTACATGGACAGCAGGCAGGACTTTTTATACACTGGTGGAAACTATAATAAGGAAAGGGATCAATGACGGAAGATGTTTTTCGAAGCCCTAAAAAGCGGGGGCGGATCGCCGTCTTTTTGTCCGGACGGGGATCCAACTTCATGGCCATCCACAAGGCGATCGAAGCGGGCGAGATCAACGCCGATGTCGCCCTGGTCTTCAGCAACAGGAAGGCGGCGCCGGGATTCCTCTTCGCCCAGGAGAAGGGCCTGGAGACCCTCTACCTGAGGGCGAAGAGCTTTCCCGACAGGGAGTCCTACGACCAGGAAATCGCGAAGGAGATCCAGGCTAGGGACATCGACCTGATCGTGCTGGCCGGCTACATGCGCATCATCACCGCCCCCTTCTGCCGGCGGTTCCTCAACCGGATCATCAACATCCACCCCGCCCTGCTCCCATCGTTCCCCGGACTCCATGTCCAACAACAGGCCATCGACTGGGGAGCCCGGTTCTCAGGGGCGACCGTCCACTTCGTGATCCCGGAAGTGGACATGGGCCCCATCATCCTCCAGGCTGTGGTCCCGGTCCTGCAGGACGACACGGAAGAGACACTGTCCGCCCGCATCCTGAAGGAAGAGCACAAGCTCTACCCGGAGGCGGTCAAGCTCTTCTTCGAGGGCCGGCTGGAGGTGCGGGGCCGGAGAGTATTCATCCTGGGCTAAGTCAGGCAAACTGAATCGTCGGCACGCGGATTTTCTCCAGCGTGAAAATCCTCTCTTTCCTCGGCTTCGCTCCCCTCCTGCGGAGGAACCATGCCCGCTCCGCCTCCGGATGGCGCTCCTCATCAGCATGCCTGACTTAGGTGGGAAGAGATTAGGAGCTCGCCTTTTTTCTTTTCACTCTACTCTATAACGGATTCGGAAATGCCTACCTGAATCGTCGGGTTCCTTGCCAACAGCTCAGGAGTTGTGTCACAATAGGGCGCTCATTTTCCGAATCACAGGTTAAGCCATGGCGATACAGAAAGACGTGGAAGAACAGTTCATCTATTTAAAAAAGGGGAGCGTCGAGATCATCCAGGAGGATGAGCTCAAGGCCAAGCTGGAGCGCTCTTTGAAGGACGGCCGGCCCCTCAAGGTCAAGGCCGGCTTCGATCCCACGGCACCCGATCTCCACCTGGGCCACACCGTGCTGCTCCGCAAGATGAAACACTACCAGGACCTGGGTCACGAGGTGATCTTCCTGATCGGGGATTTTACAGGTTTGATCGGCGATCCTTCGGGCCGGTCCAAAACCCGGCCGGCCATGACACGGGAAGAGATCGACGCCAATGCCGAGACCTACAAGGAACAGGTGTTCAAGATCCTGGATCCGGAAACCACGGTCATCGACTTCAACGCCCGCTGGCTGGGTGAACTTACCAGCTTCGAGATCATCAAGCTCATGGCCAAGTACACGGTGGCTCGCATCCTGGAGCGCGATGACTTCGCCAACCGGCTGGCTCAGGGGCACCCCGTATCCACGCACGAACTCCTGTATCCTCTCATGCAGGCATATGATTCCGTGGCGCTGGAAGCGGATGTGGAGATGGGTGGCACCGACCAGAAATTCAACCTTCTGGTCGGGCGGGACATACAGAGGGAGTACGGCCAGGAACCCCAGATCGTACACACCATGCCGCTGCTCGAAGGGCTGGACGGGGTGGAGAAGATGAGCAAATCCCTGGACAACTACGTGGGGATCACCGAGCCTCCCCAGGAGATCTTCGGCAAGATCATGTCGGTCTCAGATCCCCTGATGTTCCGCTACTACGAGCTGTTGACGGATGTTCCACTGGCCGATGTCGAAGCCATGAGGGAACAGGCCGCCTCAGGCACGGTCAATCCCAGGGACCTCAAGGTCGAGCTGGCGCAGACCATCGTGACAGACTTCTGGGGGGAGGCCGCGGCCAAACGGGCCGCAGGAGAATTCGACCGCATCTTCACCCAGCGCGAGATGCCCACGGACATGGAGGAAGTGGCGATCACCGCGGACCGCATCTCCCTGCTCAGCCTCTTGACCGAAAACCAGATGCTCCCTTCCCGGGGGGAAGCCAAGCGTTTGATCCGCCAGGGCGGGATCTATCTGGACGGGCAGCGTGTGGAGGATGTCGCTCTGGAGCTGGATCTCGACAAGCAGCCCGAGGTCGTCATCAGGGTCGGGAAGAAGCGCTTCTACCGGATCACTCACAAGCAGGCCTGAGTCAAAGACAATGAAGCGGATCTGGGAGATCGAACCTCCCCGTGCCGCGGACGACGATCCGGCCGGGGCCCTGCTTCAGGTCATTGTCCGGCCCGAAATCTGGCGCTTCGATCAGCCCTGAGGGGATCCGGAGCAGCATATTTTTTCTGTGGCCCAATTTTGACTCAATTCCCATTATACGATAGAATTTGTAAAATCTTGAGACCGCACAGGAATCGGGGGGGGGGGCACTCTCGGCTCAGTACGGGAGGAACCCCCGCCTGCGGACAGTGACAACTGGAGACCATGGAAGACAAAGACAAGCGAAAGAAAGTCCAGGATGTGGAGGACCTGTTCCGCAAGGTATTCGAAAGCGCCAACGACGGCATCATCATCCACGACAATGCCGGGCAGATCTACGAGGTCAACCGGACCATGCACCGGAGGCTGGGATATGCCAGGGAAGAGATGCTGAATATGAGCCTTCAGGACCTGGTGGCGCCCGGATTCGGTGAAAAGATCCGGGAGAGGGTGGGCCGGCTCGAGCAGGACGGCGTGGCCGTCTTTGAATCCGCAGACGTGAGGAAGGACGGTACAATCCTTCCCGTGGAGGTGAGCGCCCGCATCATCGAACACGACGGACTGAAGCTGATCCAGAGCATCGTGCGGGACATCCATGAGCGCAAGACGGCTGAGGTCCTGATCCAGCATGCGCTGGAGGAGCGGGAGATCCTCCTGGAGGAGATCAAGCAGCGGGTCCGGCTGCATCACGACCTCTGCATCGCAGGGCTGGAATCATTGATGCAGCAGGGTGAGGCGGGGCTGCCGGCTGAAACGCTGGAGCGCCAGATCAGGAGGATCAAGGCTCTGGGCTACATCCAGAGCAGGATCTACAACACCAAGAATGTAAAACAGATCGATTTCGCCAAGATCGCTTCGGGACTGGTCAAGCACCTCGTGACCCTGTATGCGGTGGACGCCAGCCGCATCCGCTGTGCCCTGGACATACACGACGTGTTTATGGACATCCACAGGACCACATCCTGCGCCCAGATCCTTATCGAGGTCGTGGGGAACGCGTTCACGCATGCTTTCCCCGGGGAAAAAGGCGGGATTGTCCGCATCGAGATGAGCCGGAAAGAGGATGACCGGTACACGCTCAACGTGAGTGACGACGGGATCGGGATCGCCACCGGCCTGGATATCCGCAAGACCCCCACGCTGGGCATGCGGCTGGTCGAGGACCTGGTCGCCCAGCTGGACGGGCAAATGTCACTCGACAATAACCAGGGAACCCGGATCGTGATCCAGGTTCCATGAGTAGACCATGAAAGCAAAGTTCAAGCCGATCAACTGGAAGCTCAAACACAAGGTGATCTTCCATGTTTTAGTGATCGGCCTGATTTCGGGTTTCGGGCTGACCGCGCTCTATGTCAACACGGAAAAGGATCTGATCGAAACCCTGGCCGGGCAGAAGACCGAGCTGGTGGGTTACGTGATCGACTGCAACCTCCCTCATCAGATGATGAAGGGCGAAACAGAAGCCATCCCCATCAACCTCGAACGGCTGGCGCTGGCGAGTACAATCGGCCGGCTGCGTATCCTTGACCTGGACGGAAATATCCTGAATTCCTCCCTTGAGATGGAGGTTGGGACCGCACTGCCTCCCGAAGAAAGGGCGGTCATGACCCGCCTCTTCTCCGATCCGGAACAGGAGGAGCTCTTTGCGATCAAACCTGTTTCCGGTACCAAGAGCTACATCGCCCTCGAGAACCGTCCGGAATGCACCGAGTGCCACACGCAGGAGGCCCCCTTCAACGGGATCCTCGAGGTGCAGCTGGATGAATCGCTGGAGATTGAACTCCTGGAACAGAAGCGCAATCAGGGGATCCTGATCGCATTCACGACCCTTGCCCTGCTCACCTTCGTCATATTTCGCCTCTATGCACGAGTGATCAACCGTCCCCTCCTCCTGCTCAAGGAAAGCATGCGAAAAGTGGAGGGAGGAGACCTGGACATCCGGCTGGAGGTGCGGAAGCTGGATGAATTCGGCGACCTGTCTAAAAGCTTCAGCGCCATGGTGGAAAAACTCAAGCAGGCCAACCAGAAGATCGAGGAGCTGCACGAGCGCCAGATCGAGAGAGCCGGTCATCTTGCTTCGTTAGGTGAGCTGGCCGCCGGCCTGGCACACGAGATCAAGAATCCCATCGCCGGCATCAAGGGCTCTCTCGAGATCATCCGCGACAGGACTCCCGAGGACGATCCCCAGCATGAGATATTCACGGAGATCCTCAAACAGACGGAAAAAATCTACCGCATCATCCAGGACCTGCTGGATTATGCCAAACCCAAGGAACTGGCCATGCAGCCGGTCGATCCCAACGCATGCGTGCGGGAGGCCATACGCATGGCCGAAACCCAGAAGCAAGACAAGGACATCCGGTTCGGCTTTTCCGGCCTGGAGCAGGAAATCATGGTCTCCTGTGACTCAGACAAGCTGCAGGGAGTTATCCTCAACCTGCTGCTCAACAGTATCGCATTCATCGACAAGTCCGGAGAGATCGACATCGGACTCGATTTAAGAACAGACAATACGCTGGACCTCGGCATCTCGGACACAGGGGCGGGGATCAAGGCCGAGCATCTGGATAAGATCTTCCAACCTTTCTTCACCACGCGAAAACAGGGAACCGGGCTGGGCCTCTCCATCTGCAGACAGATCATAGAGGCCCACGGCGGGCACATCACGGTCGAGAGCTCGCTCGGTGAAGGCACGACAGTCACCCTGAACCTGCCTCTTGATCCTCCGGGCGAATGACATGGACAGAAAAAAGATCCTGGTCGTGGACGACGAAAAGCTCATCCGCTGGAGCGTCCGCCAGAAACTCAACGAGTGGGACCTGGAGGTGGTCGAGGCCGAAGACGGCAAAGGAGCCCTGCGGATCTTTCCACAAGAAGAACCGGACCTGGTGATCCTGGACGTCAATCTCCCGGATGAGAAAGGCACGGAGCTCCTCAAGCAGTTCAGAATCGCCGTGCCCGAGCTCCCGGTGGTGATGGTCACGGCCTATGGCTCCATCGACGACGCCGTGAGCGCCATGCGCAGCGGGGCCTATGACTTCATCACCAAACCCATCAATTTCCTGAAGCTGCGGAACACCATCCAGAACGCCCTGGAGACCGTGTCGCTCAAGCGGGAGGTTGCCTATTATAAGGAAAAGGAACAGGAGCGGTCCGCGCCCGGAAAGATCGTGGCCGCGGATCCGGCCATGCGTGAGGTCATGCAGATCACGCGGACCATAGCGGAGAGCGAGGCCGCCATCGTGCTGCTGCAGGGGGAAAGCGGAACGGGAAAGGACCTTCTGGCCCAGACCATCCATCATCAAAGCCGGCGGAAGGCCGGGCCCTTTCTAGTCATCAACTGTTCCGCCATCCCGGAGAACCTGCTGGAGAGCGAGCTGTTCGGATACGAGAAAGGGGCGTTCACCGACGCCAAGAATCAGAAACGAGGATTGGCGGAAATGGCCCACACCGGCACGCTGTTCCTGGACGAGATCAGCACGCTCAGCCTTCCGCTCCAGGCCAAGCTGCTGCGCTTCCTGGAAACCCAGATCTTCAAGCGCGTGGGGGGGCTCCGGGACATCGAGGTGGACCTGCGGGTGATCGCAGCCACCAACCAGGACCTGGAAACGGCCTCTCTGGAAGGAGCGTTCCGCCGCGACCTCTTCTTCCGGCTGAACGTCTGCCCCATCCACATCCCGCCCCTGCGGGATCGGATGGATGACATCCTGCCCCTGAGCCGCTTCTTCATCGAGGG
>CBFDBC010000102.1:0-12344 GCA_965602945.1 uncultured bacterium
CCAGGATTGCTTCTTTGCTGTGGTAGATCTCCACAGCCTCCGGCAGAATCCCCTCTCTCTCACGAATTTCAAGCCCTATCGGACGAATTTTTTGAAGAATGGCTTGTCTTACATCCGCTTTTGGCCACCAGAATAGGGGATACACGCTATAACGACCAATTGGCTAATGACATTAGTGCCGATTATATGGAAAAGCTTCAACAAGTCCTCGAAAAATATCTCAAAAAATTGGCTACTTTTGATAGAGAAAGTCTCAACTCACACGACAGACTCGTTTGTGAGGTGTTTGATTATTACCTTAAAATTAATCTTGAAGGGCTCAAGTATAATCTCAAACGAGGCAGCTATCTCGACCGAATCAAACCAGTCCATCAGTGGGCAGCAAGCTTTCCCACTTCTTTTCCTGTTCAAGCCTCGGGCTCTGGATACATACCTTTTAAAACGGTTGAAGACTATGACAATTTTATAAAACGTTTAAAACGATTTGTGATCAAAATCGAAACCGCAATCGAAAATATGCAGGTTGGTTTGCAGACGGGAGATACGCATCCCCAAGCTTGTATGAGGAAGGTGCTCCCACAGCTTGAGGCTTTGATCAACGACAATGTTGAAGAGAGTTTGTTTTATCGGCCTATTCTTAAGATGCCAGCAGAGATCACGAAGGAAGAAAAGCATCGAATCTCGCAAAGCTATGAATCGATAATCAGGGAGGAAATCAATCCAGCATACCGGAAACTCCGAGATTTCATGCGGGACGAATACATCCCTGGTTGTGGGGAAACCTCCAGTCTGTTTTCCAACCCTGAAGGAAAGGAAAAATATATATATCTGATCAAATATTTCACGACTACCGATTTAACCCCTGACGAAATCTATGACATCGGATTGAAGGAAGTGGTTCGAATCAAGGCTGAAATGGAGCAGGTGAAGGAGAAAACCGGATTTTCCGGTGATCTGGATGCCTTTTTTGACTTTGTTAAAACAGATCCTAGATTTTTTCCGTTTGAGAGCGTCGAAGACATACTCAACACTTTTAACGGATACACAGAACGAATCAACCCTTATCTCAAGGACTTCTTTACAACAATCCCAAAGGCCCAGCTGAAGGTGCGCGCTACAGAAAAATTTCGGGAAGGGGGCACAAATGCTTATTATGCCGGTCCAACTGCCGATGACCCTAATGTATGCGTTTTTTACGAATCGATCCCCGATCCGAAAAAATACCATTCCATCACAATGGAATCACTTTATTTGCATGAAGGGATTCCGGGCCATCATTTTCAAGGGTCTTTGCTTAGGGAGATGAGTCGGCCCAGGATCATAAAACACTTGGGTTTTGCTGCCTATTCGGAAGGTTGGGCGTTGTATGTGGAAAGCCTTGGGCACGAATTGGGATTGTATAGGGATCCATACCAGGTTTTGGGAAGATTAAGCAACGAAATAGAGCGCGCCGTCAGGCTGGTGGTCGATGTTGGGCTGCACTGGAAGGGATGGACTAGAGAGCAGGCTATTCAATATATTCTGGATAACCAGCCTGTCGATGAATCCATCGCTGTGAAGCGCGCGGAAAGATATATGGTGGCACCAGGGCAGGCTCTCTCTTATAAAATTGGGGAAATAAAAATGATGGAAATCCGGCTAGAAGCGGAACAAAAACTCGGCGACAGATTCGACCTTCGTGCCTTTCACGATGAAGTTCTAAAGAACGGTTCCCTTCCCTTGGCTTTCCTGGAAGCCAGGATGGATCGTTGGGCCGAATGGTATAAGAAAAATTGACTCACATCAATTAACAATTAAGGCAACAACCCCGATAATTGACTCAATTGTAAAGAAATCTCATTTTTACTTGTCAACATATTGTTCATAAACACCTAATTTGGGCACAGTTTTGGGCACACCCTACATTTTGGAACGGGACCAAATTGCGCAAGTTATTGAAAAGAATATGGTGGGCGATACAGGATTTGAACCTGTGACTTCTACCGTGTGAAGGTAGCACTCTTCCACTGAGTTAATCGCCCACACGTGAGGTATATTTGTAGTCGATTTTGGGGTATATGTCAACCGAGAGGGGGCGGGATTGCTTCGCTGCGCTCGCAATGACGGAAAAGGGGACAGGCCCCTTTTTTATTGGGGACAGGCCCCAATTTGTTGACAAGAAACGTTTTCTATTTAAAAATAAAGCAAATGGCCATTCAACGATGTCCCTACTGCAAGGCTATCATCGACGAGGGAGCCGAGTACTGCACCAACTGCGGGACCAAGCTCCTCTTTCCCGAGGATGAATTCGTAGAAGAAGAGATCCCCGGGGAAAAGATCATCGATGTCGATGAGGATATAACGGGAACACAGCAGGAGCTGGAAGAACAGGGAGAAGCGGAGAAAGCAGATGAGGAAATCCCGCCCGGCGATGCGGAGGAGACAGGAGAAGTCTTCCCGGCTGACGTAGAGTTGTCTGTTGAGGAAGATGCAGAAGAAGAGAAGCCAGAGGAAGCGGAAGAGAAAAAGCCCGCGCCGAAAAAGAAGTCGGCTCCCCGAAAGCGTAAATCCACAAAGAGGAAGGGCGTTCCCAAAAAGGTGAAAAAGGAAGAGCCGGTCAAGGTCGTGGCGGACGAAGAGGAAAAACTGGAGGAACAGGAAGAAGCTGTAGTGCCCACAGATGTTGAAGAGCCCGTAGAGCCCGTAGAGCCCGATAAGCTCGAAGAAACTGAACAGCCGGATCCTGACGTCGATGTACCGGAACCCGAAGAAGAGGTTATGCCCGTAGAGGCTGAACAGGAGCCTGAAGAGGAAGTGCCTGTTGCTGAAGCCGGATTGGAACCCGAAGAGGCTCCAGAAGAAGCGGATAAAGAGGTGGCACCGGAGGATGTGTTTCCGTTCGAGCCCGAATATGTCGAAGATGAGGGATCCCCTGCTGTCCCGGACGCCTTACCGGACGAAGACTTCGAGGGTCTGGACACAAAACGCGGGTTGACCGATGATCTGCCCGAGGGTTTTGCAGAGGCCATCGATGAGGCACGGGAGAAGGCCGGGGAGCCCCTGGAGGAGTACCAGCCGGAAGAAGACGAGGAACTCCCCGAGGATGCTGAGCCCATCGACGAGAAGCTGACGCCCGAACCCGGAACAGCCGAAGAAAAAGAATGGCAGACACCTCCTCCGGCAGGGGAGGAACTCAAGGAGCCGCCCACTCAGGAAGAGGAGACGGTGCAGACCGGGGACATTGAAGACATCGTGGACGAGGCTGAGAAAGAGAAAGAAGAGATCGATGATTTTATCGCCTCTATTAAAAAGGAACGGAACTCCGTACGCGAACATATAAAGAGCGATACCCAGGACATCCCGCCCTGGGCCGCGAACGTGCAGGACGGGCCGCTGCCCGAGATCCCTCCCACCGACGAGATCGTCTTCAGGGAAGAAAAGGAAGATGAGGAGGAGGTAGTGGAGGCGGAGGCCGCGGATCTGATGGAGCCCGAAGAGGAAAAGGCCCCGGAGGATGAGCCGTCCGTCTCACAGGAAGAGGCCGGCGAGAGGCCCGCCCCCGGCTATGACACCCGCTCGGCATTTCCCGAGACAGTGGATCAACAGGGGCTTCCCTTTATCGCCACCTCACAAGTAGATGAAGAAGTGGCCGCAGAGGAGGAGCCGGCGCCCAGGAAGCTCCACGTACGCAGGAAAGCCAAGCCTCTGGGATTCGGCGACTGGATCAAGGCCAGGATCTTCGATGTCGTCTTTGTGTCCGCCCTCTGGTTCGTGGCGCTTTGGGTCTCTTCTCAGGTCCTCGGGAGCTCTGTCTTCCAGATCATATCGGATTCGACGGCCGTTGCCCTGGCCTTCCTGGCCGTGCTGCTGCTCATCTATTTCTTCTTTTTCCTGTATTTCCTGGGGGAGACCCTGGGCAACTTCCTGTTCTATTCAGACGACTAAAGCTGGATCTCGTCATCCAGGCGGAAGTCCTCACCCAGGAAGATCTCTTTGGCCGTCTTGTTGCCCGCCAATTCCCTGGGAGTGCCCTCGATGAGGATCTTCCCCTCATCGATGATGTAGGCGCGGTCGGTTATCTTCAGCGTGTCGCGCACGTTGTGGTCCGAAAGGATGATCCCTATGCCCCTGGATCTCAGCCGGAGCACGATCTTCTGGAGCTCGACGATGGTCAGCGGATCGATGCCAGTGAACGGCTCGTCGAGCAGCAGGAATTTGGGGCTCAGGACCAGAGAGCGGCTGATCTCGAGCCGCCGCCTCTCCCCCCCGGACAGGCTGTGGGCCGACTGCCCGGCCAGTTCCGTGAGGCCCAGCTCTTCCAGCAGTTCGTGCGCGGCCGCCCGCAGTTCGCTTTTCTTTCTACCGGAGAACTCCAATATCATCCTCAGGTTGTTCTCCACCGAGGTTTTGAGAAACACCGAGTTCTCCTGGGGCAGATAGGTGATCCCGGCCTCCGCCCTCCGGGGGCTTGTAAGGCGGCTGATGTCCCTGCCGTCGAGCTGGATGGAGCCACGGTCCGGTTTGAGAAGCCCCACCATCATGTGGAAGGTCGTGGTCTTGCCGGCCCCGTTGCGGCCCAGGAGGGAGATAACCTCGCCTGTTTGCACGTGGAGATCCACACCCTTGACGACCATCCTGCGGTTGAAGCTCTTGACCAGCCCTTTCGCCCGCAGCGTTGAAACTGCCTCTTCACTTTTCTTCGACATGCTAGACTTTCGACAGGGACAGTATATCAGATAAGGAGGCGCGTGAGTATATGGGACGGCGGATTGTCACGGGCGTGCCGGGCAGGATACAATGTGGGGGGACAGATAGACCGATGCTCAAAGTCGTCAGCGCCTCACGCCGGACCGACCTCGTGGCCTCCTTCGACGCCTGGCTGGCCGAAGGGATCCGGCAGGGCCATGTCAGGGTCCACGGCCCCTCAGGCCACTCCCATGACGTGGATCTCGCCCCTGAGCGTGTACACACCTTCGTGCTGTGGTCCAAGGATTTCGACAACCTCATACACAACCGCTCCGGCCTGCTCGACTGCCTCCGCCGTTATCCGCAGATCTACCTGCATTTCACCATCACCGGCCTGGGAGGGGGGCCCTGGGAGCGGGGAGTCCCGGCCCCGGACCGCGCCCTGGCCCAACTAGATCCCCTGATCCGCCTGGCCGGCCGGCCCGAACGGATCTCCCCGCGTTTCGATCCGGTCGTTTCCTGGGAGGAGGGGGGCGGGATCCATACTAACCTGAACTATTTCGAAACCCTGGCGCCCGAGCTATCCCGCAGGGGGATAAAGACCGTGCGGATAAGCTTCGCCCAGTGGTACCGCAAGGCCCGGAGACGGGCGGAAAAGTATGGTGCCGCATTCATCGACCCGGATCCTGAAGAAAAGCTGGAGCAGGCCCGAACACTGGCCGAAATCGCCGGGGCCCACGGCCTGGCGCTCTTCGCCTGCAGCCAGGATTTTCTGACCGCCGTCCCCGGGATCCAGCCCTCCGCCTGCATCGACGGCCGCCTGCTTCAGGAGCTTCATCCCGAAAAAGCCCCGGTCCCGGTCCGCAAGGACAGGACCCAGAGAAAGGAATGCCGGTGCACGGAATCCGTCGACATCGGCAGCTACACCCAGTCCTGCCCGCAGAGCTGCCTCTACTGCTACGCCAATCCCAGTCTCTGAGAATTATCACGAACCTGGAATGTGTTCCAGGCCGAGCAGAAAGCGCTTGAGCTCCAGGCCGGCCCCGAATCCGCCCAGGCTGCCGTCCGCGCTTATCACGCGGTGGCAGGGGACCACGATGATCAGGGGATTCCGGTTGAGTGCCTGCCCCACACTCTGGTATCCCCGCGACCGGAGCTTCGTGGCGACATCCTTGTATGCGGCCGTTCTCCCGTAGGCGATGGAACGGGCCGCTTCCCAGACACGCCGCTGATATGGGGTTCCCAGATAATAATCCAATGAGAGCGAATCGAAATCTTCTTTTTTCCCGTCGAAATACCGGTCGAAAAGCCGCTTTTCCAGGGAAAACGCCTCGTCCTTGTGCTCGAGGTCCGCGCCGCCTCTATAGAGCGGCTTGAGGGCCTTTTCGATCCCGCCGGGCGTCCTCAGATAGTGGGCCAGGACCAGGCCCCTCCCGCTCTTCACGAAGAGGAGTTTCCCCTTGGAAAACTCATGGGTGGTGAAGAACATGGCGCCCCTCAGATCCCGATGGAGAGGCGTTCGGCCAGGGCGGCGGGCAGCCCGGCGTTCAGGATCTTCTGCTGGGAGTCTTCGATGTCGTACTCGACCCGGAAAAGGCTGATCTTTCGGGCATCCGAGTCATAGATGGCGCACGCGGCCCGGGTGTTACGGTCGCGGGGTTGTCCCACGGAGCCCGGGTTTATCAGGTAGCGCGTGCCCTCCTCGATCTTGATCTCGTTGGAGTTACCGGTCAGGAAAGTCCCTTCCACGATGTGGTCGTTGTCCGTGTAGACAAAGGGAAAGTGCGTGTGCCCGAAGAACGTGACCGGGGTCTCGATGTGCAGGAAGGCCTCGGCCGCGTCGAACTCGCCGAAGATGTAATAATCCTCGTCGAAGGGGGCCCCGTGGCATATGGTTATGTGCTCGTGGACGATCTCGGGGCCTTTCTGGAGCTTGGTGAGATAGGCCAGGTTGTCTTCGGAGAGGTGGTCCCGTGTCCAGTGTATAGCCGCGGCGGCGATGGGGTTGAAGGTCTGGACCGACTCCAGCTCGCAGCAGACCGCCTTGTCGTGGTTGCCCCGGACCATGCTCATCGGTTCCAGCTGGCGGAGCTCGTCGATGACCTCGTTGGGGGAGGCCCCGTAGCCGACCATGTCTCCCAGGAACAGGTAGTGATCGATCTTGCGCCGCTTGGCGAACCGGAGCAGGGAATTGAACGCCTCCATGTTGCCGTGGATGTCCGTGAAGATGAAGTAGCGCATCAGTTCGTCTTTTGACCCGAGTCCATGAGATCCTGATAAAGCCTGTGGGCCCTGTATGAGCTCCGGACCAGAGGACCGGCCTCGACCTCGGAAAATCCCATACCCACCGCAGCGATCTTCATATGCTCGAATTCATCGGGCGTGTAGTATTTTACTACGGAAGAATTGTTTTTGGTAGCTTTTAGATACTGTCCAATGGTTAAAAGTTGGCAGCCCGTGTCTTTTAGGTCCCGCAGCGTGCGGAAAACGTCGTCCCGAGTCTCCCCCAGGCCCAGCATGAGGCCCGATTTTGTGACGGCCCCGGCCCGGGCGGCCCGCTCGATGACCCGGAGCGAGCGCCGGTAGCCGCCCCGCGAGCGGTTTATGGCGGTGTAGAGAGCCTCCGGGACCTCGAGGTTGTGGTTCAGCACATCGGGTCCTGCCTCCAGGACCGCTGCCAGGGCTCCCGCGTCTCCCTGGAAATCCGGGATGAGAACCTCGATCTTCGTCTCGGGACGGGTTTCCCGGATGGCCCAGATCACGGCCGCGAAATGGGAGGCGCCTCCGTCGGGGAGGTCGTCGCGCGTGACAGATGTGACGACCACATAGCGGAGTCCCATGGCCTCCACGGATTCAGCCACCCGTGTGGCTTCGTCTCCCATGCCGGGAGCGGGCGTGCCGTGCTTCACTGCGCAGAACGCACAATCACGCGTGCACACGTCTCCCAGGATCAGGAAGGTCGCGGTCCTGTGGGACCAACATTCCGAGACGTTGGGGCACCGGGCGCTCTGGCAGATGGTGTTCAGGTTGTGCTCGCGCACCAGCGAGGAGACGTAGAAGTAGTTCTCGTGTGTTGGGAGCTTGACCTTGAGCCAGGGAGGTTTCGTCGACATATTAGACTATCTTCCGTGAAAAAAACAGAAGATCTATGCTCCAGGGATGCTGACGGCTTAATAATAGTCGAAATCTTTTTCTCTGCGGAGGCGTCTTCGCATGCGTTTACGGGCCATGGCGTCCTTCAAGCGGCGTTTTTCACCGGGCTTGAAATAGACGGCGTGCTTCTTGATCTCTTTGATGATGGCTTCCTGCTGGACTTTCCGTTTGAACCGCTTCAGCGCTTGTTCGATAGATTCACCTTCGTCGACAACGACAAATGCCACTAAAAATCACCTCCCTGAGTGTGAGTACCCGAATTTATAGCCGATTTGCGTCTTTATGTCAACCTTTATATAATCGGGGTCAGGCTTTGATAACTTTGATAATCTAGAGGAGGACGCATGAAAAAGTTCCTGGTTTTGTCTGTTCTGTTCTGTCTGTTGTGCTCGGGTCAGCCCCTGTTGGCCCAGAGCGATGGGGGCTTCGATGAGGAGCTGCTCAAGGCCTTCCAATACCGGGAACTGGGGCCGGCCCGGCAGGGCGGCCGCATCCTGCGCATCGAGGTCCCAGAGCAGGAGCCCTACACCTTCTATGTAGTGGTGGCTACCGGGGGGCTGTGGAAGACCGTGAACAACGGCACCACCTTCGAGGAGATCTTCCTGCAGCAGAACACACCCGCCATAGGCGACATGGCCATCGCGCCCTCCGACCCCAACATTCTTTATGTGGGGACCGGCACAGCCGCTTCCGGGCGGATCTCGCTCCGGGGAGACGGCGTCTACAAATCCACCGACGCGGGCAAGACCTGGAAACACATGGGCCTGGAAAAGACCATCCACATCGGACGCATCGCGGTCCATCCCCGGGATCCGGACATCGTGTATGTCGCGGCCGTGGGATTCCATTTCACCGACAATCCCGACCGCGGCCTCTACAAGTCCGTGGACGGCGGCCAAACCTGGGACCGGGTTCATTTCATAAGCGACAAGGTCGGCTTCGTGGAGGTCGTCCTCGATCCCACAGACGGAGACACGGTCTACACGGCCTCCTACGATAAGCACCGCGTCCCCTGGCAGTTCTGGGAATCCGGACCTCTGACTGCCATCTACAAATCCACGGACGCGGGAGCGAACTGGACCAAACTGACCCAGGGCCTCCCCACTGGGGACCTGGGGCGGGTCGGCATCGCAATCTACCCCAAGGACACGAACATCGTCTACGCATCGATCGAGAACGGCAACACCCGCCCGCCCACTGAGGCGGAGGCAGCCGCCGCCCGCCGCCGCGGCCGGGAACCCGAGGAACGCGGCCTGGGACGCCAGATCTACCGCTCGGACGATGCCGGGCAGACCTGGACGAAGATGAACCCGGACAAACACGTCATGACCGGGGGCAAGTGGTACGGCATCATCTACGTCGACCCCAACAACCCGGACGTGATCTATGCGCCCAGCACGCCGCTGCTGCGGTCAGAAGACGGCGGCAAAACCTGGGGCCGTGTGGGCCTCGTCAACATCGCACCCCGGGTCCACGTGGACCACCACGCCATCTGGATCGATCCGGAAAACTCCAACCACGTGCTGCTCGGCTGTGATGGCGGGCTGTCCGTGACCTGGGACTTCGGCAAGACCTGGGACTTCTTCGAGAACCTGCCCATCGCCCAGTACTATGCCGTGGGGGTCGACATGGAGGAGCCCTACAACATCTACGGCGGCCTCCAGGACAACGGCTCCGTGAAGATCGCCTCGAACAGCATCTACGGCGCCATCACCGCAGCGGACTACACCTCGGTGGGCGGCGGCGACGGCATGTACAACCTGGTCGATCCCAACGACGGCCGCTGGCTTTACAACGAGTCCCAGTTCGGGGCCCTGATGCGTACCAACCAGAAGACCGGGGAGCGCCGGTCGATCCGCCCGCGTCCGGCTGAGGGCGACCCCGCTTACCGCTTCAACTGGACCGCACCGATCCTGATCTCCCCCCACAACAGCCATGTCATATACATGGGCGCCCAGAAGCTGCTGCGGTCCCTGGACCAGGGCGACAACTGGCAGGAGATAAGCCCCGACCTCACGACCAACGATCCGGAAAAACAAGAAGGAAACATCGAACACTGCATGCTGACCTCGATCTCCGAATCCCCGCTCCGCCCCGGCAACATCTGGATCACAACCGACGACGGCAAGGTCCAGCTCACGAAGAACGGCGGCGGTTCCTGGGAGGACCTGACGCCCGCCCTCTCAGAGGCCGGAGTCCCCGAACACTACTACGCGCGCCGTGTCTTCGCCTCCAACTTCGAGGCCGGCAAGGCCTACGTGGTGAAGACAGGGTTCCAGTATGATGACTTCACTCCCTTCGTCTACAAGACCGAGGACTTCGGAGAGACCTGGACCTCCATCTCCTCCAACCTAAAGCCCGGGACCGTGCAGGTGATCGTGGAAGACCGGATCAATCCAAGCCTGCTCTTTGTGGGCGGGGAGTTCGAAGTGCAGGTTTCGATCGACGGCGGGGGCCACTGGGCGAGCTTGAAGAACAACATGCCCACCAACGAGGTCTACGACCTGCTCGTCCATCCCAGAGAAAACGACCTGGTGGTGGCCACCCACGGCCGGGGCATCTTCGTGACCGACATAACCCCCCTCCAGGAGATGAACGCCGAGCTGCTGCAGAAAGACGTCCACCTCTTCAAGGTCGAGCCCAAGATCCAGTGGGCATACAAGAGCGGGAAAAACGTGGAGGGCGACCGCCAGTTCGTGGTCCCCAACGAGCCCACCGGCCTGGTCATCAACTACTACCTGAAGGCCGAAACAGAGGCCAAGGTGAGCGTCGTGATCAGCGATCCCTATGGGACCGAGCTGGCTACCGTGAAAGGCAAGAAAGCAGCGGGCCTCAACCAGGTGGTGTGGAACATGCGCCGCCGGCTCTCAGAGGAAGAACAGGCCGAGATGCGCGCACGCGGCATGAGGATGAGAGGGGCTCCCTTTGTGAAGCCGGGAGAGTATGTTGTGACCCTGGTCGTGGGAGATCAGAAGTTCACCCAGAGGGCCCTCGTACGGCCCATGCCGCACGCCGGCCACTAAAGGTCAGCGCTTCTCTTTTTTTAGAGGCTTGAGTTTGTCGTGCTCGACCACGGCCTTCTTCCACGACTCGGGCACATTCAGCGCGCCTGACCGCCGCTTCTCAGAGTCATAGATGCGGAAGTGGTTGTACTTGACCAGCAGTTGGTCCCCCAGGTCCCACCAGGCGTCTATGACTTTCTCGGCGTTGTTGTTGGTGTAATCGGTTAAATAATCCACAGCCAGGGCAGGGTTCTGTTTGTGCAGCTCGAGCGCCGTCTTTTCGATGGCGGGCGAGCGGTCGATGGCCGCGTCCTCCCATTCTACCTGCGCCTTTTTGATGTCCTCGATGGCATGGGAGTAGACCACCTGAGTGTGGAAGTCCACGTAGTCGAACGCCCAGCGCGCCGATTCCCGGTCGAAGTGCCAGTGGTCGCCGATGCTGAAGGAGTGGGGGATCCGTGTCGCGCCCGCGTAGATGGGCATGTAGCAGGACGTGTCCTGGGCCCCGAAGGATAGCCACACGACACCGCCTATGGGATCTGGCAGCCAGTCCCTGCAGACCGCCACCGTGGTGTACTCCACCTTGTTGACAGACACACACCGTGGGCCGTTGTACTGCTCGCCGTCCACCTGGAAGCCCCCGTAGTAGTTGGGATTCTGGAAGGGCCCGCCCCTGATCCCCCCGGCCGGATCATAGATAGTCCCCTGATATTTGTCCCGCATGAGGGCTATGACGCCCTTGAGGGAGAGCTTCTCGTCGGGCCTCACTGAAAAAGGTAGGTCCATGTTGGGAGTTTCGGCCCCGAATTTCGCCGAAGGTGTAACCAGGTCGAAGAGCCGCCAGAGCCGGCCCCGCCGCGCCTGGGTGTCGGCAGCACTCCCTTGTGTCGGCGAGTAGGCCTGCTTCCAGTTGAAGGGCCCCCCTTTATCCGGATCGTAGAGCTTCTGCTCCACGGCAAAGGAGACCACGTTGGGGGAGGCCATGAAATTCGCTTCATCATCGAGGTCGACCTCACCGATGCGCGACTCGTTGGGGCAGAAACTCACGTGGTCGTCCGGGACCCGCTGGGCGCACCAGACAGCGCCGGGCTTACCCGAGTCCGGCGTCCACAGCGGCCCCACCGGCATGATCTCGAAGATCCAGGCCTCCTGGGGGTCGGCCACGGCCAGCATCTCGCCGCTGTCCACATAGCCGTACCCGTATTTTTCAGACAGTTCGCCCATGAGTGCAATGGCCTCGCGG
The DNA here is from genome assembly GCA_965602945.1 of uncultured bacterium. Taxonomy (GTDB): domain Bacteria; phylum Acidobacteriota; class Aminicenantia; order Aminicenantales; family Aminicenantaceae; genus JAUXEH01. The sequence goes on from CBFDBC010000102.1 coordinate 12,064, forward strand.
GCCGTCCTGCACCTCTCCATGGCCAGCAGGGTCAGCATGGTGATGTCGAACCTGGGCGTGGGTGTCGAGTTCCGCATCTTGCGCTGGCACCCGATGGTGGATTCTCCGAAGGACACCTGGTGCTCGTTCATGTAGCCGAAAACTCCGTGGATATAGGCATTGGTCCGGGGCACCTGGGGGATGTCGAAGCCGGTGTAGCCTTCTTCTATAACCATGTCCCACTTCTGTCCCACATCCGGGGGCCAGGTCCGGATCTGGTCGATGTGATAGATCTTCCGCAC